>NZ_JBEOYD010000051.1:0-69945 GCF_040296885.1 Streptomyces sp. NPDC001980
CTTCAGTTCAGAGCTTCGCTTACGCTAACCCCTCTCCTTAACCTTCCAGCACCGGGCAGCGACGCCGTACGGCGTCGGCCGAATCCCGTTCTTCTGCTTCTTCTACGACGCGACGCCGACCATTACGGGGCAGCCACCGGATAGGCGCTCAGAATCTCCTTGGCCTGCGGATTGACCGCAATCTGCAGGTACTTCTCTCCCCTGGTTCCGATTGTTCTTCCCATGGGGAAGACGAACTTGAAAGCGTCCGCGGGGTCCTTTATCGCCTTGCTCTGCATGGCCCACGCCTCGTCCACCAGGGCGAGAACCTTGCCGGGGTCCTTCTCGACGAACACCGTGTGTGTCGCTCTGGAGGCGTCGGGCACCGTGTGGGCGAGCACATGGTCGATCTTGTTGCCGAACCTCCTGTCGAAACCATAGATCAGCCCGCCCGGCGACTGGAGCCTGCCGCCGCCCAGGTCGGCGAAACCGACCGGGCAGAACGTGTTGTGGACGAGAACCGGGGTGGTCCCCGCCAGCACGTAGTAGGTGTGGATGTCGGCGACGCTGAGGTTGTAGGCCGAGTGGAGCCGCTGATAGCGGTGGACGCCTACGACGGTGACGGTCTCGCCGCTGCTGGTGCGCAGCGTCTGGCCGGGGCTGAGATCGCCGGCGTCGATCCAGCGGTGGGCGCTGGGCGACCAGAACGGGTGGTGCTGGGTGGCGGTGATCCGTGACCGGCCGGCGTCGATCGTGATGTCGGCGAAGTCGGTGTCGTCCGGCGTGTAGATGGTGTCGGTGACAGTGCGGCCTGCGGTCCGGCCGCTTCGGGGATCGGTGGCGAGGACCGCGTCACCGGTACGGAGGTCCTTGATCTCCTTGGTCGTGCCATCGGACATCAACACGTGCGTGTCGCCGGGGAAGCTGTTGGGCCGGCATGCCAGGCGGAATTCCTCGTAGGCGTTCACCGACCGCTCGATGCTCGCCAACGCCTCCGCGTCGATGTCGAGCGCGCGCAGCGCCTTCAGGGCGTCCTCGACCCCGATGCCGGTGCGCAGGGCGGCGTCGACGGCGCGGATCGCCTCGGTGATCTTCCCGATCGGGCCGCCGAGGGGGAGCCAGGTGGCGGCCCAGGCACAGTCGCCGTAGCTCCCGTCACCGGAGCCGGTGGCCTTGTGGTAGCAGCCGGTGAAGTCCTTGATGATCGAGTTGTAGAGGCCCTTCCACAGCTCCTTGGTCGCCTCCCAGGAGGAGATCTTGACCGTCTTCTTCAGGTCCTTGAACGACTTGGTGGTGAGGAAGTACGTGTCCTCTGCCGGGCAGCCTGCCTCGGTGGCCGGGACGTCGGGGTTGTCGCAGAAGTAGTAGCTGACGACCGCGTCGAAGTGCACTTCGAACACCAGGTCGCAGGGCAGGCGGGAGCAGTCGTCCGGAAGCCGCTGCGGGTCGCCCTGCTGCTTGATGTCGTCGATGACGGAGAACACGCCGCCGATCCCGGTGCCGGTCCCGGCGCCGGTCTGTACCTGCTTGTTCGCGTCGGCGGCCGCCGCCTGGTCGGCCGCCTGCTGCGCCGACTCGGCGTACTTCTGGGCGTCCTTCGCCGCCTCCTCGGCCGCGGTGGCCTCGGCGTCGGCGCGGTCGGCCGCGGCACGGGCGTCCTTCGCCGACTGCTCGGCCTCGGCGGCCGCCGTACGGGCCGCGTCGGCGTCCAGGGCCGCCTGGTCGGCGGAGTCCCGGGCGTCCTTGGCGTAGCCCTCGGCGTTGCCGGCCGCCCGGTCGGCGGCTGCCGCGTCCGCGGTGGCCTGCTGGTCGTACTCGATGGTGCGCGCCAGTGACTTCTGCGCGTCCGCCGCGTACTGCGCCGCCTCGGACGCGTAACCCAGCGCCTCCTTCGACGACTTACGGGCGTCTGCGGCGTGCCCGGCCGCCTCGGCGGCGATCGTGTACGCGGCCTTCGCGTCGCCGGTCGCCGCGTGCTCAGGCCGTCGAGCGGCTTCTCCCAGACGTCGACGTACGCGCCGAGGGCGTCGCCCGCCTTGTCGGCGGTGTCCTTGTCCTTGTCGTACGCCGTCGAGAGCGGGGTGGTGTTCCAGTATTCGCGGTTCGCCGCGGTGTGCAGCTTGTCCGGGGTCTGGTCGAGCCCGTCCTGCGCGGTGCCGAACATGGCCACGCCGCCCGTGCGCAGCACCTCCGCCATCAGGCACTGGTCCTGGCGGAGCTGCTCGGCGGCCTTGGCGTCGAAGCCGTCGTAACTGTCGGCCACCGGGCTGAAGTCGGCGGCCCGGTCGTGGGGCAGGTCCGGCCGGCCGGCGACCGTGGCGAGCACGGCGAGCGCGAGGACGGAGGGGACGAGTCGCTTGAGACGGCCGGCTTTTCGTGCAAGGGGCATGACAAGCCCGGGCCTGGAACGCAAAGGGACACCCCGTTCTTCGCAAAGAGGGCAGACGGGGTCCCGGCTCGAAAAGGTGACGTATGCCGTGGCAGCGGTCAGGCCCGCATGCCCCTCCCCATGGCGACGACGTTCCCCCGGTCGCTGATGGACGTGCGCGGCGGCGGAGTGGTCGGCTCAGCCCAGCGCGCGCACCCAACTTTAGTAAAGTTGTGCGACACCTGTGAAGAGTTTTTGACCGAGCGAGATCAACCTTCACCTGGCCGCCCGGCCCCGCGAACACGACGAGGGCCCGGTGGTCTGCGACCACCGGGCCCTCGCAACATGGAGATTGTGGAGATGGCGGGAATCGAACCCGCGTCCAACGGTGCAAAAACAGGGCTTCTCCGTGTGCAGTTCGCTGTGATTTTCTCGGCCCCGGTGATCTCGCGAACAAGTCGCCGACGGGCCCAGTCACTGTTTGATTTCCCATCGAACCCCGTGACCGGGCTCGATGGTTTAGTCCCCTAGATTATGCCAGGGTCCGGGTCGGGAACATCCCCGGGCTGACACCCGTTAAGGGCCTTCACTCACTGCTTATTAGGCAGCGAGGGCGAAGGCGCGGGAATCGCTCTTGGAATTGGCGATTATTGGTTGCGACATATGGTTAACGAGATCATTGCCGCTTCCTCGACACGCTTCCCCTGTTTCAACATCCGCTGTCGAAACCGATCATCCCCATGTTGATTTTTCAATGCGCACACCCGGGCTTCCCCTGGTGTTGGTCCCATCGTACGTGACCAACGCACGCCGATGCCACCGTATTCCCCGCGCCTTCGCCCTACTGGCCGCGCTGCTTCCGTTTCGCCGCCGAGATCGCCCGGTCCGACTCCCGCCGGTCCTGCTGCTCACGCAGGGTCTGCCGCTTGTCGTACTCCTTCTTGCCTCGCGCCAGGGCGATCTCCGCCTTCGCGCGGCCGTCCTTGAAGTAGATGGCGAGGGGCACGATCGTGTGGCCCGCCTCCTGGGACTTGGCCTCCAGCTTGTCGATCTCCTCCCGGTGCAGCAGCAGCTTGCGCTTGCGGCGCACCGAGTGGTTGGTCCAGGTGCCCTGGCTGTACTCGGGGATGTGGGCGTTGTGCAGCCACGCCTCGTTCCCGTCGATCTGCACGAAGCCGTCGGTCAGCGAGGTGCGGCCCTGGCGCAGCGACTTCACCTCAGTGCCGGACAGGACGATGCCGGCCTCGTAGGTGTCGATGATCGCGTAGTCGTGCCGCGCCTTCTTGTTCTGCGCGACGATCTTGCGCTTGCCGCCCTTCTCGCCGTCCCTGGCTTTGGCGGCCGTCCCCTGCTGCTTCTGCTGGGACTCTTTCGGTACGTACATTCCCTTGGCCATAGTGCCATCCATTTTCGCACTACGGAGGGGGTGCGGGGGAAGCGGATTAGCAGCGGGTTCCGCGGGTTCCGCACGACCTGCGACGGGCTACGACGGATCTCCGAGGCCGCTCAGAACCGTCTCCGCCCGCTCCAGCGCCCCGGAGGACACCTCCAGGTCGGGGGTGATGCCCCGGCCGTCCACGGCGTGGCCCGAGGGGGTGCGGTAGTGACCGACGGTGAGCTCGGCGACCGAGCCGTCGGGGAGGCGGGTGGGCATCTGGATGGAGCCCTTGCCGAAGGTGCGGGAGCCGAGGACGACCGCGCGGCCGCGGTCCTGGAGGGCGCCGGTGAGCATCTCGGCCGCGCTCATCGTGCCGCCGTCGACGAGCGCGACCAGGGGTCTCGCGGTGTCGCCGCCGGGTTCGGCGTGCAGGGACCGCTCGGCACCGTCGACGTCGTAGGTGGCGACCAGGCCGCCGTCGAGGAAGGCGGAGGCGGCGGTGACGGCCTCGCTGACCAGGCCGCCGGAGTTGCCGCGCAGGTCGAGGACGATGCCGCCGTCGGCCGGGGCCTGCCGGACGGCGGTGCGCACGAGCTCACCGGAGCCCCTGGTGAAGGCGGAGATCTTGATGACGGTGATGCCGGCGGTCAGCTTGTGCACGGTCACCGAGTCCGTCGACAGCAGCGCCCGGCGCAGGGTCTCGCTCCACGCGCGCGTACCGCGTTCGAGCCCGAGGGTGACGGTCGTACCGGCGCGGGCGTCGGTGGCGTCACCGCGCAGTAATGAGACGACGTCGGTGACGGGGCGCCCGTCGACGTCCTCGCCGTCGATGCTGCGCAGCCGGTCGCCCTTCTTGATCCCCGCCTCGGCCGCGGGCGACCCGGCCTGCACCTTGGTCACGTCGATCCGCCCGTCCGCCGTCCGCCGGGCCCACAGCCCCACGCCCGTGTACTGACCGTCGAGCGCTTCCTCGAACTCCTGGTACTCGCCCTCGGAGTAGACCGCGGCCCACCGGTCCCCGCTGCGGCTCACGGCCCGTTCCGCCGCCTCCATGGGGGACTTGCCGTCGGCCATCGCCTCGGCGGCGGCCTTCGCGACGTCCTCGTGCCCGGCGGCCGGACGCGCGGCCCCCGTGGGCGTCTTCCGGTCGGACTGCCCGGGATCCGGAAACGCCCCGGTGGCCGCCCCCGTCACCAACAGCCCTGCAAACACCAACGTCAGAGCCGCCCCCCGGCGAACCCGGCGGGGCTGACAGAACAGCTCTCGGCCTGACATGCGGGTGAGTCTAGGACAACCCGAAGGGCCGCACGGGTGGTTGTTCGTACGGCCCTCGTGGCATCCATCACGCGTCTCTGTCCCACGGAGAACACATCGTCCATGCGGTGATCAAGGGTTCACTCGCGAGAGTGGCAATACCCCGACGGCGTCCGGACGTTCGGACTTCGCGCATACGGTCTGGTGACGGACGCAGAGCGACCGAGCAAAGGGGGCACCGACTTGACCCGGACACGACGGGAGGCCGAGGCGGCAGCCGGGCATGTCCGGTACACCTATCGGCTGCGGGTGTCATCTTCCGCCCGCAGGGCACTGCTGGCCGAGTGGGGGCGCTGCCGATGGGTCTGGAACGAATGCGTGGCCCGATCGAAGAGGGCCCACCTGGCGGCGGAGACCTGCGGTCCGGCACGACTGGATCGCATGCTGACTGCGGCTCGTGCTGTCGCCCCCTGGTTGGCCGCGGGCTCCAGCGTGCCGCAGCAGCAGGTCATCCGTGACTTCGGCAAGTCCCGGGCAAAGGCGCAGAAAGACATCAAGGGCCGCCTGCCGCAGCGGCAGCGGGCCGGAATGCCCAAGCACAAGAAGAAGCACGACGCCTCGCCCAGTCTCAACTACACGAAACGGGGTTTCTCCCCCGCAAGCGGGAGGTACCCCCAGCTGAAGGGCGGCCGCCTGCATCTCGCCGACGGGATCGTGCTCACAGTCGTGTGGTCGCGGAAGCTGCCGGCCGCACCCTCATCGGTACGACGAAGAAGGCCCTGGTCGAGATGGCTCGCAAACATGGGCGGGACATTCGCCTCGTACATCCCGCGCACACGACCATGGGCTGCGGAAGGTGCGGAGCGAGAACCAAGCACGCCCTCCCGCTGTCAGAACGTACCTACACGTGCACCGCGTGCGGAGCGGTGTCCCCGCGGGACAAGAACTCCGCACGCGTGATGCTCGTCCGGGCCGGTCTGGACCCGGCTGGTGTCGAAGGCACAAGACCTCCTGGAGCGCCGCTCCAGGAGGCGGCCCGAGCCAGGAATCCCCTCCCTCTCGGGAGGGGAGCGGTCAAACCTTCAGGTACTTGCGCAGCGCGAAGAACGCGGCAAGCGCGGGCATCAGGAGGCTCGTTGCGAGGATGAGGGGGAGCTTGGTCAACACCGCGTCCCAGCCGATGAAGTTGATCAAGTTCAGCTTGTGGGACAGGTCCAGGCCGTGGTCGATGATGAAGTAGCGGGCGATCACCAGGAATCCGCAGGCGACCGTGCCGCCGATCAGGCCGGCGACCGCGGCCTCCGCGATGAACGGGGCCTGGATGTAGAAGCCGGAGGCGCCGACCAGGCGCATGATGCCGGTCTCGCGCCGACGGCTGAACGCGGAGACGCGCACCGTGTTGACGATCAGCATCAGGGCGACCACCAGCATCAGGGCCATGACCATGCGGGCCGCCCAGTTCATGCCGTTCAGCAGGCCGAAGAGGTTGTCGAGGATGCCCTTCTGGTCCTGGACCGACTGGACCCCGTCACGCCCGTCGAAGGCGGTCGCGACGACCTGGTACTTCTCCGGGTCCTTGAGCTTGATCCGGTACGACTCCTGCATCTGGTCCGGCGTGAGGGAGTCGGCGAGCGGCGAGTCGCCGAACTGCTCCTTGTAGTGCTTGTACGCCTCGTCCTGCGACTCGTAGGTGACCTTCTCGACCACCGACATCTTGCCGAGGTCCGCCTGGATCTGCTTCTTCTGGTCCTCGGTCACCGCGCCCTTGGCGCAGTTGGGGTCGGACTCGGCGTCGCTCTTGTTGCAGAGGAAGATCGAGACGTTGACCTTGTCGTACCAGTAGCCCTTCATGGTGTTGACCTGGTCGCTCATCAGGAGCGACCCACCGAAGAGCGCCAGGGACAGGGCGACCGAGACGACGACCGCGAAGGTCATCGTCAGATTCCGGCGGAGACCGACTCCGATCTCCGACATTACGAACGAGGCGCGCATGGCGTCGAGTTGTGCCTTTCCGTCAGTGCTGGTAGCCGTAGACGCCGCGGGCCTGGTCGCGGACGAGGCGGCCCTTCTCCAGCTCGATGACGCGTTTGCGCATCTGGTCGACGATGTTCTGGTCGTGGGTGGCCATGATCACGGTGGTGCCGGTGCGGTTGATGCGGTCCAGCAGCTTCATGATGCCGACCGAGGTCTGCGGGTCGAGGTTGCCCGTGGGCTCGTCCGCGATCAGCAGCTTGGGCCGGTTCACGAAGGCGCGCGCGATGGCCACGCGCTGCTGCTCACCACCGGACAGTTCGCCGGGCCTCCGGTCCTCCTTGCCGCCGAGCCCGACGAGGTCGAGCACCTGGGGGACGGACTTGCGGATCTCGCCCTTCGACTTGCCGATGACCTCCTGGGCGAAGGCCACGTTCTCGGCGACCGTCTTGTTGGGCAGCAGGCGGAAGTCCTGGAAGACCGTCCCGAGCTGGCGGCGCATCTGCGGCACCTTCCAGTTGGACAGCCGGGCGAGGTCCTTGCCGAGGACGTGCACCTGGCCGTGGCTGCATCGCTCCTCGCGGAGGATCAGCCGCAGGAAGGTGGACTTTCCGGAGCCGGAGGACCCCACGAGGAAGACGAACTCGCCCTTCTCCACTTCCAGGGACACTTCCCTGAGTGCGGGGTGGGTCTGCTTGGGGTAGACCTTGGAGACATTGTCGAATCGGATCACGGATGCACCACGGGTCGCCGGGGGTAGATGAGCGTGACCATACGCGAGTCGGGTGAGGAAGCGCAGGCGCCGGTCACGGTTGGGTGAGGCTTGTGCGGTTTTGTTCCGGGGCAGTCTCTCCGGAGCGCCCAGGAGTGCCGGGGCGAGGTCTGCGGACGGCCGCGCTCTTTCCGGGGGAACCTGGCACAGTGGGAGGGGAACGTTCTCGTTCCGCGGAGCGTTGAGTAGGTAATGGCCGGTGCAAGGAGGGCGAGCGCATGACGTACGACCGGTTGGTGTGCGCGAACTGCGCGGCGCCCGTGAGCGAAGGCCGGTGCCCCGTGTGCCGTGCCAATCGCGAGCGTCTTCAGCAGGAGAATTTCCTCGGCGGTCTGAACCCGATGGCGCTGATCGGGCTGCTGGCGGTGCTGATCGCCGCGGTGGCGCTGCTGGCGGCGCACCAGACCGCGTAACGAAGCTCACACACGAAGCTCACCCAAGAGCGACCGAAGGGCCCTGAGCCACTGCTCGGGGCCCTTCGTCCGTTGCGATGCGCATACGCTCCGTGAGCAGCTGCCTACCGTCAGGCGGCAGCGCCGCCGCGGCCGCCCACGAGGCGCGGCAGGATGCGGAAGCCGATACCGCCGGCGATCATCGTGGCGGCGCCGACGACGAGGAAGGCCGTCTGCCCGGCACCGGTCTCGGCGAGCTGGTCGCCGCCACCCTGGGCCTCGGTGTTCGAGGACCCGGTGTCGGTGAGGGCGGAGGAGCCGGCCTCCTGCGCGGAGGTGCCGGAGTTGCCGTCGGTGCCGGTACCGCCGGAGGTCGAACCGCCGGTGGAGGAACCGCCGGTGGACGAGCCACCCGAGGTCGAACCGCCGGTGGACGAACCACCGGTGGACGAGCCACCCGAGGTCGAACCGCCGGTGGACGAACCACCGGTGTCCGTGCCGCCCGTGTCCGTACCGCCGGTGTCGGTGCCACCCGTGTCCGTACCACCGGTGTCCGTACCGCCAGTGTCGGTGCCACCCGTGTCCGTACCACCGGTGTCCGTACCGCCAGTGTCGGTGCCACCGGTGTCCGTACCGCCAGTGTCCGTACCGCCAGTGTCGGTGCCACCCGTGTCGGTGCCACCGGTGTCCGTACCGCCAGTGTCCGTACCGCCAGTGTCGGTGCCACCCGTGTCCGTACCACCGGTGCCGCTGGTGCCACCGGTGTCACAGGTCGGGTCTACGACGATGTCGCAGGGCGTGCCGCCCGTTCCGCCATCGTCATTGCCGGTGTCGACGGTCGCGCTGACACCGCTGTCGGTCACGCTCACGCCGATGTCCAAGGCGGAAGCGGCGCCGGCGGCCGTGAGAGAGGCGCCGGCTGCGATCACAGCGCCGGCGGCTATCCGCGCGACGCGGAGACGCGTCTTCTTCGTCATATGGTTGCTACCCCCAGTAGCTGATCGTCAGTGCGGCGGCGCTCGGGGCCGGTGCTCGACGGAGACAGCTACGAATATTCAAGGCCCCCGGTTCACATGCGCCCCAGAGATACGCATGCCACACTTCACCCTTCCCATTTTCCAAGAGCACGTCAAGGCCGTTGCGCGCGCGATGTCCAGTTGCGCACCCAATGCCGGGAGTTGAAGCGTGTGAGTGTGACGTAAAACCCAGACATACAAGAACTGCCGCCCGAGGGGCGGCAGTTCCAGGTCGGTCGACTCGCCGTGGGCAAGTCGACAAAGTTACTTCTCCTGCTGCTTGCGCCAGCGAATTCCGGCCTCCAGGAAGCCTTCGATCTCGCCATTGAACACGGCCTCGGGGTTGCCCACCTCGTAGTCGGTCCGCAGGTCCTTGACCATCTGGTACGGGTGCAGGACGTACGACCTCATCTGGTTGCCCCAGGAGTTGCCGCCGTCGCCCTTGAGGGCGTCCATCCTGGCCTGCTCCTCCTGGCGGCGCCGCTCGAGGAGCTTGGCCTGGAGGACGTTCATCGCGGTCGCCTTGTTCTGGATCTGCGACCGCTCGTTCTGGCAGGAGACGACGATGCCGGTGGGGAGGTGGGTGAGGCGCACCGCGGAGTCGGTGGTGTTGACGCCCTGGCCGCCGGGCCCGGAGGACCGGTACACGTCGACCCGCAGCTCGGACTCGTCGATCTCGATGTGGTCGGTCTGCTCGACCACGGGGAGCACCTCGACCCCGGCGAAGGAGGTCTGCCGGCGCCCCTGGTTGTCGTAGGGCGAGATCCGGACGAGCCGGTGCGTGCCCTGCTCCACGGAGAGGGTTCCGTAGGCGTACGGCACCTGCACGGCGAAGGTGGTCGACTTGATGCCGGCCTCTTCGGCGTACGACGTCTCGATGAGCTCGGTCTTGTAGCCGTGCTGCTCGGCCCAGCGCAGGTACATGCGCTGCAGCTTCTCGGCGAAGTCGGCGGCGTCGACGCCACCGGCCTCGGCGCGGATGTTCACCAGCGCTTCCCGGGAGTCGTACTCCCCGCTGAGCAGGGTGCGGACCTCCATCTCGTCCAGCGCCTTCTTGACGGCGGCGAGCTCGGACTCGGCCTCGGTACGGGTGTCCGGGTCGTCCTCCTCGTCGGCCATCTCGAAGAGCACGGAGAGATCGTCGATCCGTCCGCGCAGTGCCTCCGCCTTCCTGACCTCGGCCTGGAGGTGGCTCAGCTTGCTGGTGATCTTCTGCGCCTCGTCCGGGTTGTCCCACAGGGACGGCGCGGCCGCCTGCTCCTCGAGCACGGCGATGTCTGCCCTCAGCTTGTCGAGGTCCAGAACGGCCTCGATCGACTCCATGGTCGAGGAGAGGGACTTGAGCTCTTCGGATACATCGACGACTGCCACGCCTCCAGCGTAACGGCTCCGCCAACCGAGGATGGCCGACGGGCATCCCCGCCCGTTCGGGTCCCGGTCGGGTCCGGGCCTCGGCAGGCGTCCGAGCTTCCGGCGGGTTCCGGGGCGGAGCCCCGTGGCGGCACCCCTGCGGCCTGCCGAGTCAGGTGGTCGGGTGGGAGGAAGACCGGCGGAGGCACGGCCCGCACCCGCCCCCTCACGGCGCCGACGTGCTGTGCGTCTCCTGCGGCGGAGCCGAGTCGTCGCCGGACGACGCCAGCCACGCGCCGACGCCGACCGCCGCCGCCACCGCGACCCCCGCCACCGCGAACGTCACCCTCCGCCGCCGCGCCGCCACACGGTGCCGTGCCGACCCCGGCCGCGGCGCCCCCGACGCCCTCGGCGCCCGCGCCGTGCCCCGGGCGCCGCCCGCCAGCTCGTCGGGGCCCGGCACCCGCATCGACGTGTGCGTGTCCCGGTTGGAGTCCGGCTTCGCGCCCGGCACCAGGGAGACGGCCCCCCGGCGCCGTACCCGCTGCTCCTCCGCGGCCGGAGCGGCGGCGGCCGCCGACTCCTCGGCCTCCTCCGGCGTCTCCGTGTCCGGCTCGTCGACGTCCAGCGGCGGCATCCCCACCAGCGTCGGCAGCTGCTCGCGCAGCCGCGCGGCCAGCTCGGAGGCCCGCAGCCGGGACGCCGGCGCCTTCGCCAGGCACTGGACGAGCAGCTGCCAGAGCTCCTCGGGGATGCCGGGGAGCGGGACGACGGTCTCGGTGACGTGGCGGCGGAGCACCGCGCCGGGGTGGCCGCCGCCGAACGGGGTGAAGCCCGCGAGGAGCTCGTACAGGACCGTCGCGAGCGCGTAGATGTCCACCGACGCGCGGGGCGGCAGGCCCTCGACGATCTCCGGGGCCAGGTAGTCCGGCGTGCCGATGATCTTCGTGGCGCGGGTCCGCTTCGGGGAGTCGATGAGCTTCGCGACGCCGAAGTCGGTCAGCAGGGCCGGGTGGGAGCCGCCAGGACCCAGCGGACCCTGCATGTCGAGGAGGACGTTCTCCGGCTTCACGTCCCGGTGGACGACCCCCGCCGCGTGCGCCGCCGCCAGCCCGTCCGCGACGTCCGCGACGATCGCGACGGCCGCCTCGGGCGCGAGCCGCCGCTCCCGGTCCAGGCGGGTGCGCAGATCCGTGCCGCGGACCAGGTCCATGACGAGGGCGAGGTCGTTGCCGTCGACGACGAGGTCGCGGACGGACACCACGTGCGGGTGATCGAGGCCCAGCAGTGCCGTGCGCTCCTGCACGAAGCGGCCCACCAGCTCCTCGTCGGAGGCGAGATCCTCGCGCAGCAGCTTGATGGCGACGGGCCCCTCCGGCCCCTCGCCCAGCCACACCGTGCCGGCGCTGCCCCGCCCCAGGATCTGGTTGGCGGTGTACCGGCTGCCGATCTTCCGTGCCAAGACTGCTCCTACAGACGCGTGTTGCCGACAAAAGTACGCGTCCGACGAGCCAACCTTCACCACGAAGGCGGAAATCACCCGCCAGGTGTCGACAAATCCCCAGAGTCGCGGTCGGTTCTCGCGGTCAGTTGCCGGAGCCGTTGCCCAGGTCGCCGATGAAGTTGCTGACCGAGTTCGCCCAGTGGCTCAGCTGGTTCCAGTAGCCCCGGCCCTGCCCGACCCACGTGTGGACCGGGGTCAGGTCCCAGATCAGCCAGCCCGCGACGAAGAGGATGACGACCAGGAACAGGCAGCCCTTGAGGCAGCCGAGCCCGGGGATCCGCATCGGGTTGGCGCTGCGCTGCCGCGGCTCGCGCGGGGCCCGCTGCTGCGGCTCGGCGGGGGGCGCGTAGCGCTGCTGGGGCTGCTGCGGCGGGGCGTACTGCTGCGGCCGGCCGCCGCCGTACCCGGCGGGCTGCTGCTGGCCGTAGCCGGCGGGCTGCTGCTGCCCGTACCCACCCTGCTGCCCGCCCTGTCCGCCGCGCGGCTGCGGCCGGCGTACCGGCTGCTGCTGCGGGGCCTGGCGCGGCGGCTGCTGCTGCGGCCGGGCCACCTGGCGCTGGGGGCGGCGGCGCAGCGGATCCTCGCCCGGGTCGAGGTACTGGACCTGGGTCTGCTCGTTGCGGTCGCGGGCCGCCCGGAGCTGGGTCTGCCAGGGGTGCGGCTGTTCCGGCTGCTGCTGGCCGGACTGCCCCGGCTGGCCGGGCTGGCCCTGGGGCATCGGCGGCATGACGGCCGTCGGGTCGGCGGCGCCGGTGTTCGGCAGTACGGCGGTCGGGTCGGCGGCGCCGAACGGCGCCGGCTGGCCGGTGTGCGGGAGGACGCTGGTCGCCGCGTTCGGGTCGTACGCGCCCATCGGCGTGCCCGTGTTCGGCAGCACCTGGGTCGGGTCGGCCGCGCCCGGTACGGCCGGCGGTGCCGGGTCGGGGGCCAGCAGCGCGCCGACACCCTCGGCCGCCGCGATCTGCGCGGAGTTCGCGTGCACGCCGACGCCCTCGGCGACGACCCGCAGGCCGCGCGCGAGGTTCTCGGCGCTCGGGCGTTCGGCGGGGTTCTTGCGCAGACAGCGTTCTATGACCGTCCACAGCGGGTCGGGGACGGTCGAGGGGCGGCGGGGCTCGGCGCTGAGGTGCTGGTGGAGGACTTCCAGGGCGCTGCCGCCGGAGAACGGCGGGCGGCCGGTGACCAGCTCGTACAGCAGGATGCCTGCGCCGTAGATGTCGACGGCGCCGGTCTGCGGGCGGCCCTCGGCGGACTCCGGAGCGATGTACGCGGGCGTGCCGACGAACTCGTGGGTGCGGGTCAGGCCCGGGGAGTCGGCGAGGCGGGCGATGCCGAAGTCGGTCAGCATCGGGTGCATCTGGCCGTTGTACTGCGCGAGCAGCACGTTGGCGGGCTTCAGGTCGCGGTGCACCACGCCGTCGGCGTGGCTGGCGGCGAGCGCGTCGGCGACCTGGGCGGTGAGCAGGGCGGCGGCGACGGGCGTGAAGGGGCCGTTCTCGCGCAGGTAGCGGTGCAGGTCGGGGCCGTCGACGAGGTCCATGACCAGGGCAAGGAGATCGCCCTCTACAACGAGGTCCCGGACCCGGACGATGTTCGGGTGGGTGAGCCGGAGCAGGACGGAGCGCTCCCGCAGGAAGCGCATCACGATGTCGGGGTCGTTCGCGAGCTCTTCCTTGAGGACCTTGATCGCGACGGTCTCGCCGGGCTGGCCGGGCACGGCCGCCTCGGCGCCCGCGGTCTCCCGCTGGCGGGCACGCCAGACGGTACCGGTGGCGCCGCGTCCCAGCGGCTCCTCCAGGAGGTACTTGCTGCCTACCGGCCGCACGTCATGCACTCCCTGCTGCTTGCTGAATGTCTCCGACCCATGTGTCCGACCCACTGTAGTGCCGTGATGCCTGGGACCGGGCTGTCGCCCGGCTCTGCTTTCCCCTCCCTCGTAGGGAGCCGATAAGCGTTCCCGACGTATCCCCATACGTTGGCGTTCCGGCCTGCGTTCGATGGAAAGACGCTTGCTTCGGTCCGCTGGTTGCCGGGCTCGGACGTGACCGATCTCAAGTGATCGCCCGCACGATATTGGTCAGGCACTTTTGGGGGCAGAGCTGACCAATCAAGATCACTTACCATCGGGGCGTGGGCGCGTTGTCAGTGGCAGGTGCGAGGATGCGTTTGACAGCAGAACTGGCCGACGTGCTCGTGGCGGTGGGGGGAATTCCGCGCCCGCGCAGAAGGGACCGTTGACGGCGATGCAGATCCGGCTGACCGTCGTAGACCCGCTGGGCCCTGCCGCGCAGCGGGGCCGGGCCGTGAGCCGGGACGTGCTGGTGACGGCGCCCGCGGGCACGGACCTGGCCGCGGTGGCGTCGGGGCTGGCCTCGGCGGTCACCGGGGACGGCAGTCTGGGCGGCCGGGAGCCGAGCGGCGCCCCGGTCGTGCTGTACGCCGGGACGGAGCGGCTGGACGCCCGCCGCCGCATCCTGGGCGAGCCCCCGCTGGTCGACGGCGCCGTGCTGTCCCTGGGCGCGCCCGCGGCCCCCGAGCCGCATCCCGAGCTGGACGACGCCCCGACCCAGCTGCACGTGATCGCCGGCCCGGACGCGGGCGGGGTCCACCTCCTGCACGGCGGCCAGATCACCATCGGCCGCTCCGCCGACGCCGACGTCCCGCTCGACGACCCGGACGTCTCCCGGCTGCACTGCGCGGTCACGGTCGCCGCCGACGGCCGGGTCTCGGTCGCCGACCTGCACTCCACCAACGGCACGGCCCTGGACGGCACCCGCGTCACCGACCGCCCGGTCCGCCTCACCCCGGGCTCGCTCCTGCGCATCGGGGAGTCGGCCCTGCGGCTTACGCCGTCCGGGGGCCCGGGGGCCCGGGTGGGCACGGCACCCGACGGGGAGGGGTGCGTGCGGGTGCTGACGGGCGGCGAGGGGGTCGACGGCGACGGTTCCGCAGCCCCGGGGAGCGGTACGCCCGCGCCGGCCGGCCGTACCCATCACGCGTACGGCACGGCGGGCTGGGGAGCCGCGGGCGGGGCCGCCGGGAGCCAGGAGCACGGCCCGGTGGAGCCACCGGTCGTGCCGGCACAGGGGGACGCACCGAGGATCGAGAGCCGGGGCGGGCTGCCGACGGCCGGCCGCGGCGACGGAACGCCGCGGACCGACCGGACCGGGCGGGAAGCCGGGCTGCCGGCCGGGCACGGCGGGCACGCGGGCGGGTTCCCGTCGGCCGCCGGGCACGGGACCGAGCCGCCGTCGGCCGGGCGCGGGGACGACGGCGGCCGCCTCGGACACCCGCCGGCCGGCGAGTACGGCACGCTGCCGGGCCCACGCGGCGGTTCGGGCGCCGCGCCCGGCTTCACCGTGAAGCACGGTTCAGGTGACACGCATGCCGGCCGATCCGGAGTGCTCGGCGGCCCGAGCTCCGCCGGCGGTTCCGGAAGCACCGGAAGTTCCGCGGGCACCGGAAGTGGCGGCAGTACCGCCACCCGCCCCGCTGCCCCTGCCTCTGCCCCCACAAGCGCGCACCACCGCTCACCGGCCGCCACTCCGACGGCGGGGCACCCGACGGGCACCACCCGCACCGACGGCGGCCCCCTCGCCGACACCGCCGCCGACACCCCCGGCGACGCCTCCGCCCCCTCCGGCCGGCGCAAAGGCACCCCCCTCCGCGGTACCGAAGCCCCCGCCCTGCCCGGCGCCCGCAGGCGCGGCGGGCTCGGGGCCTGGGCGCGGCGACTGGCCGGCGGGCGCGGTGAGCCGCCGACGGCCGCCGACGACGAGACCGCGGCGCAGGACGGCGGCGCCGCGTCCGCCGGTCTGCCCGCCCAACCGGAGACCTGGCCCGACGCCGCCGCCCTGCTGCTGACCGCGCTCGGCCCCGGCCCCCGCCTCTGGGAGCGCGGCCCCGGTCACCCGGAGGCACTCACCGTCCGGCTCGGTACGGCGGACCGCCCGACGCCCGACGGCTCGGGCCTGCTGCCCGCCGTCCCGGTCACCGCCGATCTGCGCGAGGCCGGCGCCCTGGGCCTGGCCGGTCCGCGCACCCGCCTGGCCGGCCTGGCCCGCGCGGTCCTGGCCCAGCTCGCCGCGCTGCACTCGCCCGACCTGCTGGAGATCGTCCTGATCAGCGCGGACCGGGCCCGCCCCCTGGAGGAGCGCACGGCCGAGTGGTCGTGGCTCGGCTGGCTCCCGCACGTCCGCCCGGGGCACGGCCAGGACTGCCGCCTGCTGCTGGCCTACGACCGTGAACAGGCGGCGGCCCGCGTGGAGGAACTGCTGCGGCGGACGGAGGAGCTGTCCGCCCCCCGCAGGCCGGCCACCCCGTCCGACCGCCCGGCCCCGGCACCGGTCCCCGCCCAGGCCCGTACGGCGGCGGACGCCGCGTCCGCCGAAGCCGCCAACCGCCCCTCCTGGGCCCGCCCCGGCCTCGGCGGCGACGACGACGGCAAGGGCGGCTTCCCGGGCCCGTACACGGTCGTCGTCGTGGACGGCGATCCCGGTGGCTCGGCACTGCGGGACGCGGTGGCGCGGCTGACCGTGGCCGGACCGCGTGCCGGAGTGCACGTCGTCTGCCTCGCGGAGACGGCCCCCGCCTCGCCCACCTCCCCGGTCGACCAGACCTACGAGGAGGCGTGCGCGGTGACGCCGACGTTCCGGGAGTGCGGGGCGGTGGCCCTGCTCGGCGGCGACGTGGCGACGGCGCTGCACCTCCTGCGGGTCTCGGCCGGCGGTCGCACCGGTCACGCCGGTTCCGTCGGCCCGGTCGGCCCCGGCACCCTGGCCGCGGTGGACGCGGTCTCCGCCGCCTGGGCCGAGCGGTTCGCGCGGGCACTGGCACCGCTGCGCCCCGACGGCCCCGGCGCCGACCGGCACACGCGGCTGGCCGCCCCGCTCCCCCAGTCCGCCCGGCTGCTGGACGAGTTGGGACTGGCGAGGGCCACCCCGGCCTCGCTGATGGCCCGTTGGGCGGACGCGGCCGACGACACCGAGTCGCTGGGCGGCCGGGCCCGGGCGGTGCTCGGCGCCGGACCGCGCGGCCCGCTCACCGCCGACCTGGTGACCGACGGACCGCATCTGCTGATCGAGGGCCCGCCCGGCAGCGGCCGTACGGAGCTGCTGCGGGCGGTGGTCGCCTCGCTGGCCGCCGCCGAGCGCCCCGACCGGCTCGGGATCGTCCTGATCGACGGCCGGGACGGCGTCGGCACGGGTGCCGGGCACGGCGAGGGCCTGCGGGTCTGCACGGACATACCGCATGTCACGACCCACCTGACCGCCAACGACCCGGTGCGGATGCGGGAGCTGGCGCAGTCGCTGAGCGCCGAGCTGAAGCGGCGGGCCGAACTGCTGGGCCGTTCCGACTTCGCCGACTGGCACGCGCAGCGCGAGATCTCCGGCCGTATCGTCCCGCAGCGCGCCCGGCCCGCCGCCTCGGGCGCCGCCGACATAGAGGCCCCGCCGAGTTCGACGCTCCGGCTGCGCCCGGCGGCCGGTGCCGCGGCCCGTGGGCGTACGGAGGCGCCGCCCCCGCTTCCCCGTCTCGTGGTCGTGGTCGACGATCTGGACGCCCTGGTCTCCCCCGCGCTCGGTTCGCCCGGCCGCCCGGCCGCCGGTTCCGTGATGCGGGCGCTGGAGGCGGTGGCGAAGGAGGGCGAGCGGCTCGGCGTCCACCTGGTCGCTGCGGCCGGCACCGGCGGCCGTACGGCGGAGACGGAACCGGCCCGGCAGGCCACCCTGCGCATCACCCTGGACACACCGGCCGGCGGCCCCGACGAACCGGCGCCGGGCCGTGGTCGTCTGACCACACCGGACGGCCGGACCACGGAGTTCCAGACGGGCCGTGTCACGGGCCGCATCCCCCGCACGGCGACCCAGCGCCCCACGGTGGTCGCCCTCGACTGGCACCGCATGGGCGACCCCCCGACCCGCCGCCCGATCCGCGAGCTGGGCAACGGCCCGACCGACCTGGCCCTGCTGGCGAGCGCGGTGGAGAGGGCGGCGAAGGAGGTCTCGGCGGCGGAGGTTCCGTCACTTTTGTGAGTGAGTGCACAACCTCGGGTCACTGATCACGAGGGGATCACGATCCCCGGCCCTCCCCCGTAGGCACCCTTGCCGCGCAAGCGGCCCCCGCGTACACCGGAGCGCACGGGACAGAGTTCTGACGTTCAACGAGGAACGAAGAACGGGGAAGTGATGCGCGTCATGAGCAACACCATCCGGACACACAGGGCCGTCACCACACTCGCCGCCCTGCTCGCGGGATCCCTCGCGCTCACCGCGTGCGGAAGCAACGACAAGAAATCCGACGGCGACACCAGCACCGGCGCCACCGAGACCAGCACCCTCACCCTTCCCAAGCTCGACGGCACCACCCTCGAAGTGGCCGCCGTCTGGACCGGGCAGGAGCAGAAGAACTTCAAGCAGGTGCTCGCGGAGTTCGAGAAGCGCACCGGCGCGAAGGTCACCTTCGTGCCCGCCCAGGACCCGATCATCAACTTCCTGGGGTCGAAGATCGCGGGCGGCCAGCCGCCGGACATCGCGCTGCTGCCGCAGCCCGGGGCGATCAAGCAGGCCGTGCAGAAGGGCTGGGCGAAGCCGCTGAGCGCCGACACGATCACGGAAGTGCAGAAGAACTACTCGCAGGGCTGGCAGGACATCGGCAAGGTCGGCGGCAAGCAGTACGGCGTCTACTACAAGGCCGCCAACAAGTCGCTGGTCTGGTACAACGCGAAGGTCTTCGAGAACGCGGGCGCCAAGGAGCCCAAGACCTGGCAGGACCTGCTGACGACGGCGCAGGCGGTGTACGACTCGGGTGTCACCCCGTTCTCGGTCGGCGGCGCCGACGGCTGGACGCTGACCGACTGGTTCGAGAACGTCTACCTCTCCCAGGCGGGCCCGGAGAAGTACGACCAGCTCGCCCAGCACAAGATCAAGTGGACCGACCCGTCGGTGAAGCAGGCACTGACCACGCTGGCCCAGATCTGGGGCAAGAAGGGGTACGTCGCGGGCGGCGCGTCCGGCGCGCTGCAGACGGAGTTCCCGGCCTCGGTCACCCAGACCTTCACCGGCGGCGACCAGCCGAAGGCGGCCATGGTGTACGAGGGCGACTTCGTTCAGGTCAACATCGGTGAGACCAAGGCGAAGGTGGGCACGGACGCCAAGGTGTTCCCGTTCCCGGCGGTCGGCTCCACGGCCCCCGTGGTCTCCGGCGGCGACGCGGCGGTCGTCTTCAAGGACTCCAAGGGCGCCCAGGCGCTGGCGAAGTTCCTGGCCTCCCCGGACGCGGCGACGATCCAGGCGAAGCTCGGCGGCTATCTCTCGCCGAACAAGAGCGTGCCGAACTCGGCGTACCCGAACGAGGTGCAGCGCACGATCGCCAAGTCCCTGATCGCGTCCGGTGACGACTTCCGCTTCGACATGTCCGACCAGGCCCCGCAGGCGTTCGGCGGCACCCCGGGCAAGGGCGAGTGGAAGGACCTCCAGGACTTCCTGCAGAACCCGACGGACGTCGCGGGCACCCAGGCGAAACTGGAGAAGGACGCGGCGGCCGCCTACGGCAGCGGAAGCTGACCCGGCGATGGCCGCACCCTCGACCACGGCCCCCGCTCCACCGGGCCGCCGCAGAAGCGTGACCGGCACCCGCAGGAGCGTGGCGGTTCTCTTCCTCCTCCCCGCCCTGGTGCTGCTCGGCGCGCTCGTGGTCTACCCGATCGGGTACTCGCTGATCCGCAGCTTCTACAACGCGAACGGCGACGGTTTCGCCGGCTTCGACAACTACAAGGCGATCTTCACGGACGACGGCATCCGCACCGCCCTGAAGAACAACGTCATCTGGGTGGTGTTCGCGCCGACGGTCTCCACCGCCCTCGGCCTGATCTTCGCGGTGCTGACCGAACGGGTGCGCTGGGGCACGGCGTTCAAGCTGGTCGTCTTCATGCCGATGGCGATCTCGATGCTGGCCGCCGGGATCATCTTCCGTCTCGTCTACGACCAGGATCCGGACAAGGGGGTCGCCAACGCGGTCTGGGTCGGCATCCACGACACCTTCGCCCAGTCCTCGGCGTTCCCGAACGCCCACCCCGGCCGCGAGTCGCCCCTGAAACCGGACCAGGGCGGCTTCATCACCACGACCACCGTCCACACCGGCCAGGCCGTCACCCTCCCCCTCGTCGGCGTCGCCCCGGACCAGATGCCCGGCGGCGCCAAGAAGGCCGTGGCGGCCAAGCCCGACCCGGGGAAGATCACCGGCACCACCTGGCAGGACTTCACCCGCGGCAAGGGCGTCGGCACCCTCGGCGCCCCCGACCCGTCCGAGCTCGGCTACGACGGGATGCGTATCGAGGCGGTCAGGAACGGCACGGTGGTGGCGTCCACCAAGGCCGCCGCCGACGGCACCTTCACCTTGCCCGCCGCCGCCGACGGCGCCCGGCTCCGCCTGCCCGCGAGCAACTTCAAACAGCCCTACAACGGCGTCGACTGGCTCGGCCCGTCCCTCGTCACCCCGGCCATCATCGGGTCGTACGTGTGGATGTGGGCCGGCTTCGCGATGGTGCTGATCGCGGCCGGCCTGGCCGGGCTGCCCCGGGAGCTCCTGGAGGCGGCGCGGGTCGACGGGGCGACGGAGTGGCAGGTGTTCCGCAAGGTCACCGTGCCGCTGCTCGCACCGGTCCTCGCGGTGGTCACCGTCACCCTGATGATCAACGTCCTGAAGGTCTTCGATCTCGTGTACATCATCGCGCCGGGCTCCTCGCAGGACGACGCGAACGTGCTCGCCCTGGAGCTGTACCGCAAGGGCTTCTCGGAGGGCCAGCCGGGCATCGCGAGCGCGATCGCGGTGTTCCTGCTGCTTCTCGTCATCCCGGTGATGTGGTTCAACGTCCGCAGGCTGCGGCGGGAGGAGCGGCGATGAGCCGGCTGCTGGAGAAGATCAACGGCGGTCTGGTGCGGGTCTTCCTGATCGTCGTCGCCCTGTTCTGGCTGGTGCCGACGATCGGGCTGCTCGCGTCCTCGCTCAGATCCCCGGAGGACATGAGCGGGAGCGGCTGGTGGCAGGTGTTCGCCAAACCGTCCCAGCTCACCTTCGACAGTTACCAGAAGCTCCTGGAGAACAGTGACATCACCAACTCCCTCTGGAACACGGTCCTGATCACCGTCCCGGCGACGATCCTGGTCGTGATCATCGGGGCGCTGGCCGGTTACGCGTTCGCGTGGATGGAGTTCCCGGGCCGGGACTGGTGGTTCCTGGTCGTGGTCGGTCTCCTGGTCGTGCCCGTCCAGGTGGCGCTGATCCCGATCGCCGAACTCTTCGGCAAGATCGGCCTGTTCGGGACGATCTTCGGGGTGATCCTCTTCCATGTCGGCTTCGGGCTGCCGTTCGCGGTGTTCCTGCTGCGGAACTTCTTCGCGGAGATCCCGCGCGAGCTGCTGGAGGCGGCCCGCCTCGACGGGGCCGGTGAACTGCGGCTGTTCACCCGGGTGGTGATGCCGCTCGGCGGGCCGGCGATCGCGAGCCTGGGCATCTTCCAGTTCCTGTGGGTGTGGAACGACATGCTGGTCGCGCTGGTGTTCACCAAGTCGGGCACCCAGCCGATCACGGTCGCGCTCCAGACCCAGGTACGCCAGTTCGGCAACAACGTCGACGTCCTCGCCCCCGGCGCCTTCATCTCGATGGTGATCCCGCTGGCCGTGTTCTTCGCGTTCCAGCGGCAGTTCGTGTCGGGGGTGATGGCGGGCGCGGTCAAATAACCGCACAAGCAACCGTACAATCTCCGCACAAATAGCCACGTAAAGGACTCTCAAAAGGGGCGAGTCGGCCATCGGCTCGCCCCCGTCCGTTCACGGAACGTAACCCACATGCCGTAAGGAACCGTAACCAAATCACTCCATTGGCCGTTCCCGGGCAGAACGCCCGCGCCGACCGACCCATGGATGTGCCTTGCCCAGGTTCAGTGTCATCGTCCCCGCGTACCAGGTCCAGGCGTATCTGCCCGAGTGCCTGGACTCGGTGCTCTCGCAGTCGTACCCCGATCTCGAACTGATCGCCGTGGACGACTGCTCACCGGACGCCTGCGGCACGATCATCGACGAGTACGCGGCCCGGGACGCGCGGGTGAAGGCCCTGCACCTGCCGGAGAACCAGGGCCTGGGCGGTGCCCGCAACGCGGGGATGGCGCAGGCGCGCGGCGACTACCTGCTCTTCCTGGACAGCGACGACACGCTGACGCCGGACGCGCTGCGGGCGATCGCCGACCGGATCAAGGAGACCGGCGATCCGGACGTGCTCGTCTACGACTACGCGCGGACGTTCTGGACGGGCCGGGCGGAGCGCAACAAGGTCGCGCCGCAACTGGCCGAACAGGGTCCGGCGCCTTTCCGGCTCGAGGACCGGCCCGGTCTGCTGCGCGTGCTCATGGTGGCCTGGAACAAGGCGTACCGGCGGGAGTTCGTCGAGGAGAACGACTTCGCCTTCCCGCCCGGCTTCTACGAGGACACACCCTGGACCTACCCGGCCCTGATGACCGCCGAGTCGATCGCGACCCTCGACCGGGTCTGCGTGCACTACCGGCAGCGGCGGCGGGGCAGCATCCTCTCCACCACCAGCCGCCGGCACTTCGACATCTTCGACCAGTACGACCGGGTCTTCGCGTTCGTCGAGGAGCGGCCCGAACTGGCGCGCTGGCGGCCGGTGCTGTTCCGCCGGATGATCGACCACTTCTCGACGGTGTTCACCAGCCGGGACCGGCTGCCGAAGGGCACTCGCGGGGAGTTCCTGCGCACGGCCCGCACCCACTACCGGCGCTTTCACTCGGCAGGCTCGAAAGTCCCCCTCCGCACCCGGCTCCGCCACGGCCTCGTCCACTACGGCCTGCACCGTACCTACCGCGCCCTCCAGCTGGTGATGTCCGGCCGCCGCCGCGCCCTCAAGGCCGGTGTCAAGTTCGCCCGCGGGCTGCGTTCGGCCCTGCTCCAGCTGCACTACCGGGTCCAGCTGCGCCTCCCGCTGCGCGCCGACCGCGCGGTCTTCGCCGCCTACTGGAACCGCGGGCACAGCTGCAACCCGGGCGCCCTGGAGGAGGCGTTCCGCACGCACGCCCCGCACATCCGCACCGCGTGGATCGCCCGCCCGGAACACCACCACACGATCCCGCCGGGCCCGCGCCGGCTGCGGCCGGGCTCCTTCGCCTACTGGACGGCGCTGGCACGCTCCAAGTACCTGGTCAACAACGTCAACTTCGACCGGCGGCTGCGCAAGCGCCCCGGCCAGGTGTTCGTGCAGACCCAGCACGGCACCCCGCTCAAGCACATGGGCCTCGACCTCCAGGAACACCCGGCGGCCGCCGCCGGCACCGACTTCGAGGAGCTCCAGCGGGGCATCGACAAGTGGGACTACCTCCTGTCCGCCAACCGCCACACCACCCTGACCTGGGAGCGCGTCTACCCCGGCGGATACCGGACCCTCGAATACGGCTACCCGCGCAACGACGTCTTCCAGAAGGCCACCTCGGCCGACGTCACCCGGATCCGCGAGTCGCTCGGCATCCCCGAGGGCACGGTCGCCCTCCTCTATGCGCCCACCCACCGCGACTACCGGCGCACCCAGCGCCCCGCCCTCGACCTGGACCGGATCGTGCGCCGCCTCGGCCCGCGGTTCGTGATCCTGGCCCGCGCCCACTACTGGCACGGCGGCCCGCTCGCGTCCGGGGACCGGGTGATCGACGTCAGCGACCACCCCCGGGTGGAGTCCCTCTGCCTGGCCGCGGACGCACTGGTCACCGACTACTCCTCCCTGATGTTCGACTACGCCAACCTGGACCGGCCGATCGTCGTGCACACCGAGGACTGGGACGCCTACCACGCGGCCCGCGGCACCTACTTCGACCTGCGCTCCAGCCCGCCGGGCGCGGTCGCCCGCACCGAGGACGAGCTGATCGACATCTTCGCCAGCGGCCACTGGCGCGGCTCCCGCTCCGCCCAGCTGCGCGCCGCGTTCCGCGAGCGGTTCTGCCGGTACGACGACGGACGCGCCGCCGAGCGGGTCGTACGGCATGTGGTGCTCGGCGAGACGGCCGGGCTGCCGGAGTTCACCCCGTTGGCGGAACGGCACCCCGTGCCCTCGGCGGCCTCCGGGCAGGCCAACTCCCCGTTGGCCACCGTTTCGCAACCTTCCGGACATCCACCCGTCACCGAGAGCCGCTGAGCGCCGTTTGCCTTGCAGGGAGTTCCCTCATGCCCCCGAACACCTCGCGGCCCGCTCCGTCCCGGCCGTCCACCTGGCGGCCGACGGGAAGGCCGGGCCGCATGCACACCTGAGAAAGAGCAGCATGCCCCGCTTCAGCATCATCGTCCCGTCCCACGGGGTCGCCGGCCGGCTGTCCCAGGCGCTGGACTCGGTCCTCGCCCAGTCCTTCGGCGACCTGGAGCTGATCCCGGTCTGCGACGCGCCCGACGCCCCGGCCGCCTCGGTCGCCGCCGCCTACGCCGAGCGGGACTCCCGGGTCGCCCCGGTGCACTCACCGCCGTCCGCCGGGCTGAGCGGGGCCCGGAACACCGGGATGCGGGCGGCACACGGCACGTACCTGCTCTTCCTCGACGGCGACGACGTCCTGGTCCCGGGCGCGCTGGCGCTGCTCGACGCCCGGCTCGCCGAGACCGGTGACGTGGACGTCCTGTATGCCGAGCACGAGCGGACACCCTGGTGGGAGGGCGAGCCGGCCAACCCGGCGGCGCCCTTGCTGGCCGGTCTCCCGAGCGGCGCGTTCGCCCCGGACCGGGCGCCGCGGCTGACGGGCGTGGCCCTGCCGGCCTGGAGCGCGGTCTACCGCCGGTCCTTCCTCACCGAGCGGCACCTGCGCTTTCCGGACGGGCACTTCACGGACCTCGGCTGGGGCGGCCTGACCACCGTCGCCGCCGAGCGGATCGCGGTGCTGCGCTCGGTGGTCGTACGGCACCGGCTGCGCCGGCAGGGCAGCCGCCTGAACCTGCCGGGACCCCACCAGCACGAACTCCTCGACCAGGTGGAGCTGGTGCTGGAGCGGGCCGCCGGGGTGCCCGGCGAGCGGGCGCGGGCGCTGTTCGAGCAGGTCTTCGCGGTGGTGCTGAGGACGGCCGCGCGGCCGGAGCGGATGCCGTCCGGGCACCGGGCGTTCTTCCGGCGGGCGGCCCGGCTGCACCGCACCCACCGCCCGGACGGGTTCCGGATGCCGGGCGGAAGCGTGGGTGTCCAGCACCGGCTCCTCGCGGCGGGCGCGTACACGGCGTTCCGCGTGCTCCGCGGCGCCAACCGGATCGCGGCCGGGGCCGCCGGACGGCTGCCCCGCCCGCACATGCCGCTCACCCGGCTGCGGTACGCCCTCGACCTGCGCCGCCCGCTGGATGCGAACCTCGCCGTGTACTGCGCCTACTGGGGGCGCGGCTACGTCTGCAACCCGGCCGCGATCCACGCCGTGGCCCGCGAACTCGCCCCGCACGTCCACTCGGTGTTCCTGGTCGAGGCCGGCCAGGAACACAGCGTGCCGGACGACGTGGAGTGCGCGGTGATCGGCAGCCGCCGGTACTGGGAGGTGCTGGCCCGCGCCAAGTACCTGGTCAACAACGCCAACTTCGCCGAGGGGGTCGTCAAGCGGCCGGGCAGCGTGCACGTCCAGACGCAGCACGGCACCCCGCTGAAGAAGATGGGCGTCGACCAGTCGACGTACCCGGTGGTCGCCGCGCAGACCGGCAGCTTCACCAAGCTGCTCGGCCGCGTCGACCGCTGGGACTTCAACCTCTCCTCCAACCGCCACTCCACCCAGACGTGGGAACGCGCCTTCCCCGGCTCGTACCAGTCCCTGGAGTACGGCTATCCGCGCAACGACGTCTACTACACGGCGACCGCCCACGACGTGGTCCGGGCCCGTCGCAGGCTGGGTGTCCCCGACGGCAGGACGGCCGTGCTGTACGCCCCCACCCACCGCGACCACCACACCGGCTTCGAGCCCGGCCTCGACCTGGAGGCGTTCTGCGAGGCGGCCGGCGAGAACGTCGTCGTGCTCCTGCGCGCGCACTACTTCTACGACCGGGGCCGTTCGGCGGGCACCGGCCGGGTCATCGACGTCACCGCGCACCGCTCCGCCGAGGACGTGTGCCTGGCCGCGGACGCGCTGATCACCGACTACTCCTCCATCATGTTCGACTACGCCAACCTGGACCGGCCGATCGTGGTCTACGCCGACGACTGGGAGGTCTACCGGCAGACCCGCGGCGTCTACTTCGACCTGATGGCCGAGCCGCCGGGACCGGTCGCCCACACCCCCGAGGAGCTGGCCCGGATCTTCCGCGACAGCTCCTACCAGGGCCCGGAGTCCCGGCAGCTGCGGGCCGGCTTCCGCGCGCGGTTCTGCCAGTTCGACGACGGCCTGGCCGCCGAACGGGTCGTACGGCGGGTGTTCCTCGGCCGGCCGCCGGAGGAGATCCCGGCGGTGATCCCGCTCGCCGAACGCCTGCCCGCCCCGGCCGCGACCCTCGTCAGGAGCTGACCGTGCCCCGACTCAGTGTGATCATCCCCTGTTTCAAGGTGCAGGGGTTCCTCCGCGAGTGCCTCGACTCGGTGCTGGAGCAGTCCTTCCACGACATCGAGGTGATCGCCGTCGACGACCGCTCCCCGGACGGCTGCGGCGCGATCCTCGACGAGTACGCGGCCCGCGACCCGCGCGTGAAGGTCCTGCACCTGCCGGAGAACGTCGGACTCGGCCGCGCCCGCAACGCCGGACTCCCGCACGCCACCGGTGACTTCCTCCTCTTCCTCGACAGCGACGACACCCTCACGCCGGGCGCGCTGCGCGCGGTCGCCGACCGGCTGGCGGAGACCGGCGACCCGGACGTGCTGGTCTTCGACTACGCCCGCACCTACTGGTGGGGCGGCACCCGGCGCAACGCCCTCGCGGAGGTGCTGGGTTCGACCGACGGCGTCTTCACCGCAGCCGAACGCCCGGAGGTCCTCGACCTGTTGATGGTGGTGTGGAACAAGGCCTACCGGCGTGACTTCGTCGAGGAGAACGGCTTCGCCTTCCCGCCGGGCTACTACGAGGACACCCCCTGGACCTTCCCGGTCATGCTCAGCGCGGCCCGGATCGCCACCCTCGACCGGATCTGCGTCAACTACCGCCAGCGCCGGCAGGGCAACATCCTCTCCACCACCAGCCGCAAGCACTTCGACGTCCACGAGCAGTACAAGCGGGTCTTCGCCTTCGTCGACGCCCGCCCGGAACTGGCCGGCTGGCGGCCCTGCCTGCACCGGAAGATGGGCGAGCACTGCCTGGACATCCTCGCCAAGCCGGACCGGCTGCCGCCCGCCGCCAGGGGCGAGTTCTTCCGGCGGACCGCGGAGCTGTACCGGGCGTTCCGGCCGGAGGGGGCCGACCTCGGGGTGCTCGGCAGGTCGTATGTGTCGTACCTGCTGGGGCTGCAGGCCGGGCGGGCCGGACGGGAGGGCGGCCGGCAGGCGCTGCGGGTGCGGCGGGCGGCGGGGGCCCGGGCCCGGCGCGCGCTGACCGGGCTCCGTGGCCTGCGTCCGCTGGACGAGGACCTGGTCCTGTACTCGGCGGCCTCGCACCAGGGGCTGTGCGGCGACCCGGCGGCCGTGTACCGGGCGGCCCGGGAGCTCGCCCCGCGGCTGCGCGGCGTCTGGGTGGTGCGGGACGCGGAGGTCGCGGCGGAACTGCCGGCCGACGTGGAACACGTGCTGCTGGACTCCCCGGAGTACCTGCGGCTGACCGCGCGCGCGAAGTTCTTCGTCAACGACGTCAACTGGCCCGGCGCGCTGGTGAAACGGCCCGGCAGCGTGCACGTCCACACCCACCGGGGCACCCCGCTCAAGTACCAGGGCGCCGACCTGCTGGGCAAGCCCGGGGCCCGGCTCGGTTTCGACGTGCCGCAGATGCTGCGGCGGGCCGACCGCTGGGACCACAGCCTGGTCGCCAACCGCCACTCGGAGCTGGTGTGGGAGCGGGCCTACCCCTGCCACTTCGCGTCGGCCCGCACGGGCAGCCCGCGCAACGACGTCCTGGTCACCGGCGGCCCGACGGACTTCCGGGCCCGGTACGGCATTCCGGCCGACCACACCGTGGTGCTCTACGCGCCGACCCGCCGCGACTACGTCCGGGGCGGTCACGTCGACCGGATCGACCTGGCCCGGTTCGCCGCCGACCTCGGTGAGGGGCACACCCTGGTGGTCCGCCTGCATCCCGCCCTCGCGACCGGTCCGGCGCGCGGGATGGGCCTGGCCGAGCTGCACCGGCGCGGCATCGTGGTCGACGCGACCGGCGAACCGCACGCCGAGGAGGTCATGCTGGCCGCGGACGCCCTGGTCACCGACTACTCCTCCATCATGTTCGACTACGCCAACCTGGACCGGCCGATCGTCGTGCACGCCGACGACTGGGCCGCCTGCACGGCGAGCCGGGGCGCCTATCTCGACATCACCGCCGAGGCGCCGGGCCATGTCTCGCGCTCCTACCGGGAGTTGGCGTGGCTGTTCGCCTCGGGCGGCTGGCGGGACGAGGAGTCGGCGCGGCTGCGGGCCGACTTCCGAACCCGGTTCTGCGAGTTCGACGACGGCAGGGCCGCCGAACGCGTCGTACGGACGCTGCTGCTCGGCGAGTCGATGCCGGAGCCGCCGGGCCGGGTGCCAGGCCCGGCCGGCGCGCGTGACCTGCTGGCGTCGACGTGAGACCGCGCACCTGGGTGCTGGTGCTGGCCGCTGCCTTCGCGGTGCTGCAACTCGTGAATGTGACCGGCCGGGACACGCCGGACTCCAAGAACTACGTGTCGTACGCGCTGACCCTGGCCGGGGCGGGCAAGCGGGAGGCGGCGGCCGAGACGGTGGACTGGGTGTGCGCCGGCAAGGCGTCGGCGGCGGAGCACGCGCAACGCGTGGACGTGCTGCGCTTCCACGCGCCCAGTCCGGCGGGCCGGGTGTTCGCGGAGTGCCGGGCCGGTGAACTGCGGCGGGTGGAGCGGCGGTTGCGGGCCGGGGGCGCGCAGACGGACGGGCACGTCGTGCCGTTCGTGGCCCCTCGGCTGCGGCGGATCTTCGAGGTGCGGCCGGGGTATCCGCTGTTCCTGGTGCCGTTCGTCACCGTGTTCGGGGTGACGTGGGGGGTGTGGCTGGCGAGTGTGCTGGTCGCGGGCGCGGGCGGAGTGCTGGTCTTCCTGGTGCTGCGGACGGTGTCGGTACCGGTGCCGCTCGCGCTGACCGGGCAGGCCCTCTACTACGTCCTGCCGGTCGGCACGACCGCGATGCGGCCGATGACGGAGGGCCTGATGCTGGCCCTGACCCTGACGGCGCTGTGGGGCTGCGCGCTGGTTCTGACAGGGCGGGCGGGAACGGCGGCGTCGGAGGCGGCGCGGGCGAGGACGACGCTGGTGGGGACGGCGCGGGCGAGGACGACCCTGGTGGGGACGGCGCTGGTGACGGGTGCGCTGCTCGCGCTGTTCGCCGTGAAGCACTCGCAGGCGCTCTTTCTCGGTGCGTGCCTGGCCGGGGCCGCGGCGGTGGTCGCGTTGTGGCGGCGCCGTCGGCACGGGCGGAACCCCGGGCGCAAGCGGAGTTCCGGGCGCGGGGTGGCCGCGATCGCGGCGGTGGGGTGCGGGGCGGTGGCCGGCACCCTGCTCCTCGCCCGGCTGCTGCGCTACCCCTCCGAGGCGGAGAGCGTGCAGGACCTGCTGACCGGCCACTACACCCACCCGGACCGGGCCCACCCGTGGCGGGAGTTCCTCCATCTGGAGTTCGACTTCTGGGTGGAGTGGCTGCGACGGCAGCTGCTGGCGCCGCTGTTCCCGGCCGCGCTGGCGGCCGGGGCGTGGGGAGCGCGGCGGCGGCCCGCCTTCGGCGTCTTCCTGCTGGCGGCCGCCGGAACCGGGATCCTCACCCAGGCCGGGCACCCCGACATCACCGTCTTCGGCGACCGGCTGATCGTGCTGGCGTGGCTGCTGCCGGTGGTGGGCGTGCCGCTGCTTCTCGAACCGCTGGTGCGCCGGCCGGTCCCGGTTCCCGTGCAGGGGTCGCCCAGGGCGGTCGGCGTCACTCGATGAGGTGATGGGCGGCAACGCGGTCGGGGCGGACGGGAACACTTGGCAAATGGTCCGCCCCGTCCGTTTCCTCCGGTGAGCACCGGCGCCCTGCTCCGGCGCGCCACGCGTGGTTCCACCGCCCTGCGCGGCGGCCGAGTCCGCAGACTCACCCCGTACCAGGTGTTCGGCCTGCTGTTCTGGCTGCTGATGACCCTGGCGTACTGGCGGGTGCCGCCGTGCTGCGAGGCCGGACTGCACGCGGCGGCGGTGGCCCGGCTGCGGGCGGGCCTGACGGACACCGCCGTCTCCCCCTACGTACTCGCCCAGGGCGCGCTCGCCCGGCTGACCGGACTGACGGGGTGGCAGCTGCTGCGGGTGGGCGGCCCGCTGAACCTGCTGGTGCTGCTGACGGGTCTCGGCCGGCTGGTCCGCGTCCTCACCCCGCGCCCGTGGGCTCCGGTGCTGGCGCTGGCCTTCCTGTCCCTGCTGTGGGGCACGCGGCCGGCGTGGGGCGGGGGCTCGCTGGCCCTGCTGCCGCTGACCGGCAGCCTCGGCTATCCGTCCGCGTTCGCCCTCGGCCTCACCCTCTGGGCCTGGGCCCTGACCGGCGCCCGCGCCCGCGATCTGCGCCGGGTGCGCTATGTCGGCCCGAGCGGCCTGCGCAGCCTGTCCGGATACGCGGCGCTCGGTCTGCTGTACGGGACGGTGGCGCTGATCGACCCGGTGACCGGAGTGGGCGCGGCGGCCGGGGCGGTGGCCTTCGTGGCGGGGTGGCAGCGGGGTTGGCGGGCCGCGGTGTGGGGGCGGTGGGCGCTGATGTGCGCGGTGGCGGCGGCAGCGCCGGCCTTCGGGACGCACGCGCGCGTGCCGCCGCCGTCGGTGTTTGGGGCGTACGGGCCGTACGCCGGGTCGGGCGGGCTGGGCGAGTTGGCCGGGTTGACCGGCCAGTGCTGGCTGGCCCTGCTGGGGCTCCCGGCACTGTGGCTGCGGGCCCGGCGGGCGGGCGGGTCGGCGCCGCGCGGTTCGGTGGGGCCCCCGGCCTGGCGTGATCCGCTGGTGTTGTTGTTCGCCCTGGGGTGCCTGGTGCTGGTGTGCGGGCGGCTCGTCGGGCTGCTCGGGCTGGTCCTGCTGGCGCCGCAGTGTGCGCTCGCCGTGGAGCTGGCGGCGGAGCGGCCCTGGCCGGGGTGGCGGGGGGTGCTGGGCTGGGCCGCGGCCGGCGGGGTCTGCGTGGGCTTCCTGGCCGCGCAGGCCGGGGCGGTCGTACCTCGCTCGGTGGACCCGGTCGGCTTCGCCCAGCCGCCGCGCTGGCCGTCGTACGACTGGGCGGCCCGGCACATCGGCCCGGGGGAACCGGTGGTCACGGACGCCTACTACGCCGTCCGGCTGCTCCCCGGGTACGGCATCGACCTGGCCGACGGCCACGACCACCGCCCCCGGGTGCGCTGGCTGCTGCTGACCCGGCAGGAGCGGCTGCCCGCGGAGGCGGTGGTGGTGGACTGGAGCCGGCGCACCGGTGAGGTGCTCGCGCGGCTCACCCGGACGGGGGACGCGTCCCCGGTACCGCTGGTCACTCGATCGGTTACTCGATGACGAGCTCGACCGGGATGTTGCCCTTGGTGGCCTTGGAGTAGGGGCAGAAGGCGTGGGCCTGGTGGACCAGCTTCTCGCCGGTCTCGTTGGCGAGCGCCTCGGGAAGCTCGACGCGCAGGGTGACCTTGAGCGCGAAGCCGCCGTCGGACTCGTCCTTGCCGATGCCGACCTCGGCGGTGACGGAGATCTCGCCGGTGTCGACCTTGGCCTGACGGCCGATGGCGCCGAGGGCGCTGGCGAAACAGGCGGCGTAACCGGCGGCGAAGAGCTGCTCGGGGTTGGTGCCCTCGCCGTTGCCGCCCAGCGCGGGCGGGAAAGCCAGCGTGAGGTCCAGCTGGCCGTCCGAGCTGACCGCCCGTCCTTCCCGGCCGGTGGCGGTGGCGGCTGCGGTGTAGATGGCGTCCATGGAAGACCATCCCTCTCGAAGTACTCGAAGTATCGGTGTTCCGGCGGCTCCCGTTCCGGCCGCCCTCACGACAACAAGTAGAGCACACAATTCAATTGCACACAACTAAATGACCCACAAGCGCTACGATTGAGCCATGACCGCGACGACCTCGACCCCCAGCCCCACCCCGAGCCCCGCCCCCGAGGCGGAGTGGCTCCGCCTGGACCGCCAGATCTGCTTCTCCCTGCACGCCGCGTCCCGCGCCTTCAACGGCGTCTACCGCGTGATCCTCAAGGACCTCGGGCTCACCTACCCGCAGTACCTGGTGATGCTGGTGCTGTGGGAAGAGGGCGACCTGCCGGTCAAGAAGCTCGGCGAACACCTGCGCCTGGACTCCGGCACCCTGTCCCCGCTGCTCAAGCGCCTGGAGGCGGCGGGTCTCGTACACCGCGAGCGCAGCGCCCGGGACGAACGCTCGGTGGAGGTGCGGCTGACGGAGGAGGGGGCCGCGCTGCGCGAGCGGGCGCTGGAGGTACCGCGGAGGATCGTGGCGGCGACGGGGTTCGACGTGGAGGAGATCAGGGAGTTGAAGGCGCGGCTCGACCAGCTGACGGGGACTCTGGATGCGGCGGCCGCGGCTGAAGGGGCGCGCTGAGCGCCCCTTCAGGGGCGCGGGGCTGTTGTCGATGTGCGGCTGCCGCCGCGTGGGCGCGACCAGCCCCCACCGGCCTGCACTGCGGACTCGGCCGCACCCACCCGAATCGGCCGCACATACAACCGCAGCGCAACCCGGTCGATCACCATCTCCTCCCGCAGCACGAACTGCTGGTTCAGCACGGCGAGTTTGGCCCGCTCCGTCCCGAGCCGCGGCCGATACCCGCTCACCAGCGCGTACTTCTCCATCACGGCCCACACCTCGTCGGCCCCCGCCAACCGCCGCCGCAGCACCCCCGCCCCCACCTCACGCCCGTACAGCGTCCCCGACGCCGGCCCCGGCTCGGCCAGTGCGACGTCCCGCGTGCCTTTGAAGTCGGCGGGATACGCGAGCTCCGCCCCGCGCGCGTGGGCCGGCAGGAACAGCACGGGGTCGCCGGGCCGCAGCACACGGGCCACCGCCGCGGCGACCGCCCCGAGGTCGTCCGGACGGGTGCCCGGCACCCGGTCCGCCCGCAGCAGCGGGACCTGGTGGACGAAGGCGAGGAGAACCGCCAGGACCCCGGCCAGGGTGAGCGCGGGCGACCGGGGCGCCGTCCGCGCGCCGTGGGACCAGAGCCGGCCGAGCACCCGGGCGACCTGGTCCGCGCCGAGCGCCACCAGCAGCGGCGCCCCGGCGAGCGCGTACAGCACGTACCGGTCGACGTACAGCGGTGTGAACTGCGAGGCCAGCATCAGTGCCACCGGTGGCAGCACCGCGAGCGGCAGCGCGACCGCCGCGAGGGTCACCTCGCCACGCCGGCCCACCAGCCGCGTCAGCCCGAGCAGCCCGAGCGCCAGGCACGCCCAGTACACCCCGTCGGTCGGTCCGAGGTACTGGCGCAGCAACTCCTGCGCGGTCTCCACGTCCGGCTCCCGCAGCCAGGCCACCTGGGCCGACTGCCCGCGCGAGACCACGACCATCGGCAGCAGCGACAGCGCCACGCCGCCGGCCGCGCAGCCCCACCCCCGCCACACCTTTCCCGACGAACGGGCCAGCGCCAGGGTTCCCGCGTGCGCGAGCAGCAGCAGGACGGCGAACTCGTGCAGCCAGCAGGTGACTCCGAGGACGGCGCCGTACCACCACCAGGCCCGCCGCCCCTCCTCCCGCACCGCCCGGACGAGGAGCAGCGTCGCGCCGGTGGCGCCCGCGGCGACCAGGGCGTACGAGCGGCCCTCCTGCGCGTAGTGGCCGACCAGCGGGGTGACCGCGTACAGCAGCCCGGCCCACAGGCCGACGCGCGGCCGGGCCAGGCGGCTGCCGAGGGCGGCGACCAGGCCCGCGGTGCCGGCCGCCGCGCACACCGAGGGCAGCCGGAGGACGACCTCGCCGGGGTGGCCGGGGTCGGCGGCGAGGACGAGGTGCATCAGCAGGTAGTACAGGCCGTGTACCGCGTCGACGTCGTGCAGCAGCCGCCAGATCTGCGGCACCGTGCGCCGGGCGACCTGGTAGGTGACGGCCTCGTCGCGCCACATGCCGCCGCGGTGCAGCCCCCAGAGCCCGACGGCGAGCATCGCCGCGGCCGGGACGGCCACGGCGAGGAACCGGGCGGCCCGCGGCCACCGGGGCCGACCGCCCAACGGGCGCGGCCGACTCCGTGGAGCCGGCCGGCTGTCGTCTTCTGTTCGTGTCGTTCGCGGATGTGTTCTCACGAGAGGCCCGATACTCACCACGGCCCGATCTTTTGCGATTAGCCAACCTTTGCCGGGTATTGACGGCGTATCGGCATGGATACACCATCCGCGCGGCTTACGCTCGCGGTCGATGAATCGTCACCCGTACACTCCGCTTCCGCGCGTCCCGTTCGCCCCGCCTGTTCGACTCCCGCGTCTGCGCCGCCCGTCCGGCCCCCCGCGTCTCCCCTCGCGTCTCCGGCCGCGCCTCTCCCCGCCGCTCCTCCGCCTCGCCGTCGTCTGGGCCGCCACGCGCGCGCTGATGCTGTGGCTCCTCGCCCACAACAACGAGCGACCCCTGGGCCACGGATCGGTCGCGCGCGAAGTGTGGCGGCTGTACTTCCACTGGTACGGCGTGCTGTCGCACGGCGCGTTCCCCGCGCACGACACGTTGTGGCAGTACCCGCCGGGTGCCGGCGCGGTGCTGCTGGCGCCGGGGCTGGTGCCCGGACTGAGCTACTTCCAGGCGTTCGTGGCGCTCACCCTGGCCACCGACGCGCTGGTCACGGCCGCACTCGCCCGCGCGGGCCGGCGCCCCGGCCGCTCCCTGCTCGGCGCGGCCCTGTGGACCGGCGGCCTGCCCCTCCTGCTGCACCTCCCGCTGGCCCGCTACGACGTGGAGGTCACCGCCTTCGCCGTGCTCTCCCTGCTGGCGCTGTCGCGCTCCACGCGCGCGTGCGGTGCGCTCGCGGCACTGGGCGCGCTGGTGAAGGTGTGGCCGGCGCTGGTGCTGCTGGGCCTGGAGCGCGGACGTCCGACGCGCACGGCGTGGCTGACCGCGGCCCTGACGGGGACCGTGACCCTCGCCGTCTTCGTGGTGTCGTTCCGCAACCCGCTCGCCTTCCTCCGTCAGCAGGGCGGCCGTGGCGTGCAGATCGAGTCGCTCGGCGGAACCGCGCTGAGCCTCGCGCGGCACGCCGGCTGGCGGGGCACCACCCGCTATCAGTACGGCGCCATCGAACTGGTCGGCCCGCATGTGCGCGCGGTCGCCACCGCCTCCCTCGTTCTCACCGCGGCCGCCTTCGCGCTGCTGCTGCTCTGGCGGGTACGGGCCCGGCACTGGACGCCGGCCACCCCGTACGACGCGGCGCTGAGCGCGGTACTCCTCTTCACCGTCACCAGCCGGGTGATCAGCCCGCAGTACATGATCTGGCTGCTCGGCCTGGCCGCCGTCTGCCTGACCTCACGGCACACCACCCAGCGTCCGGTCGCCGCGCTCGTCCTGGCGGCGACCGCGCTCAGTGCCGTCGCCTACCCCGCGTTCTACGCCGAGGTCGTCCACTGCACCTGGACCGGCTGCCTGCTGATGCTCGCCCGCAACGGCCTGCTGGCCACGGCCGCCGTGCTCTCCCTGACCCGGTTGTGGCGCGCCACCCGGCGCCGCGAGGACACGTCAGGTGTCCGTATGACCGCGGTGCGTCATGTCGGCCGTCCGCAGATGTCGGCGGCACCTGCTTCACTGAGGAGTGACCGCGGCTGACGAACCCGCGGCTGACGGACACCACGGGCCAACTCACGGAGGGGACGGCCGCACATGACCTGGCTGATCACCGGCGGCGCCGGTTACATCGGGGCGCATGTCGTACGCGCGATGGCGGAGGCGGGCGAGCGGACGGTGGTCTACGACGACCTGTCCACCGGCATCGCCGAACGCCTGCCGCAGGACGTGCCGCTGGTGGTGGGCTCCACCCTCGACGGTGAGAAGGTCGCGCGCGTCCTGGCCGAGCACGAGGTGACCGGGGTCGTGCACCTGGCGGCGAAGAAGCAGGTCGGCGAGTCGGTGGACCGCCCGCTGCACTACTACCACGAGAACGTCGAAGGCCTGCGCGTCCTGCTCCAGGCCGTGACGGAGGCCCAGGTCCCGTCCTTCGTGTTCTCCTCCTCGGCCGCGGTCTACGGCATGCCGGACGTCGACCTGGTGACGGAGGAGACGCCGTGCGTGCCGATGTCGCCGTACGGCGAGACGAAGCTGGCGGGCGAGTGGCTGGTCCGTGCGACGGGCCGGGCCACAGGCCTCGCCACGGCCTCGCTCCGCTACTTCAACGTGGCCGGCGCGGCCCGCCCCGAACTCGCCGACGTGGGCGTCTACAACCTCGTCCCGATGGTCTTCGAGAAGCTCACGGAGAACGCCCCGCCGCGCGTCTTCGGCGACGACTACGCGACACCGGACGGCACCTGCGTCCGCGACTACATCCACGTGGTGGACCTCGCCGAGGCCCACGTGGCCGCGGCCCGTGCCCTCCAGGCCGAGCCGGGCCGCGCACTCACCCTCAACATCGGGCGCGGCGAGGGCGTGTCGGTCCGCGAGATGATCGACCGCATCAACGCCGTCACCGGCTACGACCTCCCCCCGGCCGTCACCGCCCGCCGCCCCGGCGACCCGGCCCGCGTCGTCGCCTCCGCCGACCGCATCACCACCGAACTCGGCTGGAAGGCCAAACACGACGTCCAGGACATGATCACCTCGGCCTGGGACGGCTGGGTACGCCTGCATCCGGAGGCGGGCCGGGGCTGACGCACCGGCGCCCGGTCGCCGGGTGTGTGAGGCCTCGTCACTCCGCGGTCCTGCGGGCCTGTTTGACCTCCTCGGCGAGGGCCCAGGCGTCCGCCACCGGGCCCACGTGGCCGAGTTTCTCGGGGTTGAGGACCAGGCGGATCGCCTGGACGCGGCCGTCGAGGATGTCGAGGGCGAAGGTCTGCAGGACCTTGCCGTGGCGGTCACGGAAGATCGCGCCGGGCTGGCCGTTGACCTCGTGCTGCTCACAGGTCACCTCGATCCGGAACAGCAACGGGATGACGGCGGCGAGGAGGCGGGCCACGTTCGGGGCGCCCAGCACGGCGCGGGCCAGCTGCGGGGCCTTGCCGCCGGCGTCGCTGACGAGCGACACGTCGGCGGCGAGCAGGTCCTGGAGGCCGGCCAGGTCGCCTTCGTGGAGGGCCTCGAAGAAGCGTGCGGCCAGTTCGACGCGCTCCCTGCGGTCCGCCTCGAAGCGGGGGCGGCCGTCGGCCATGTGGCGCCGGGCCCGGACCGCCAGCTGGCGGCAGGCGGCCTCCGAGCGGCCCACCGCCGACGCGACCTCGGGGAAGCCGAAGTCGAACACCTCGCGCAGGACGAAGACCGCGCGTTCCAGGGGGCTGAGCCGCTCCAGGAGCAGCAGGGCCGCCATCGACACCGAGTCGGCCAGCTCCGCCGACCGCACCGGGTCCTCGTAGGGGTCGGTGAGCAGCGGCTCGGGGAACCACGGGCCGACGTACTCCTCGCGCCGGACCCGGGCCGAGCGCAGTACGTCGATCGAGATCCGGGTCACCGCGGCCGACAGGAAGGCCTTCGGCGACCTGACCTCGGTCGCCGAGCCGGCGAAGCGCAGCCAGGCCTCCTGGACGGCGTCCTCGGCCTCACCGACGCTGCCGAGCAGCCGGTACGCGATCGAGAACAGCAGCGGCCGCAGTTCCTGGAACTCCTCGGCCCTGGTCTTCATGTCCACTCCCCCATGTCCCATGTCCTATGCCCCATGCCCCGTCAGAAGGAGCCCGGGCCGAACCGGCCCACCGTGACGAGCAGTGCCAGTGCCAGGTAGCACAGGTTCAGCGCCACGAACGCCCGCTCGCCACGCCGGCCGTGGGTGATCATCGCGCCGATCATCAGCAGGATCCAGGCGGTGGCGGTCACCGGCACCAGTACCGGCGCGATGCCGGTGACGGCGGGCAGGACCAGGCCCGCCGCGGCCAGGAGTTCGAGGATGCCGAGCGTCCGCACGAAGCCGTCGCCGACGTCACCGGTCCAGCCGCCGCCATGGGCCGCGGCCAGTTTCTCCCGCGGCACGAACGTCTTGCTGATCCCACCGGCCAGCGCCACCGCGGCGAGCAGCCCGGCGGTGATCCACAGCGCGAGGTTCATCGTCCACTCCCTGATCGAGGATGTCTGCGCCCTCTACGACGAGACGGGCGCCGCACCTGTGACATCCACGGTCAAGTGGTTACAGCGCCTTGAGCGCCTCCGTGGTCCCGCGGGCCAGCGCCGCCAGGTACCCCTTCGGAAGCTTCGGGGTGCGGATCACCACCGAGCGCCAGTACAGCGGACCGGAGATCAGGTCCATGGCCAGGTCGTCGTCGAGGCCCTCGGCGAGTTCGCCGCGCCGCTGCGCCGCCTCGATGATCTTGCTGGCGACGCCCTCCTGGCCCTCGCGCAGCGTCTTCTGCATGGCCTCGGCGATGTCGGGGTTGCGGGCCGCCTCGGCCTGCAGGTCCGGGATGATCTGCGAGGCGACCGGGTGGCGCAGCGCCCGGGACGTGACCTCGTACAGCAGCCGCAGGTCGCCCTCCAGGGAGCCGGTGTCGGGTACCGGCAGGCCCATCACGGCGAGGGCCGAGACGACGTCGAGGACCAGGTGCAGCTTGGAGCGCCAGCGGCGGTAGACGGCGGTCTTCCCGACGCCGGCGCGGCGCGCGATGCCCTCGATGGACATCCGGGCATACCCGACCGCCGCGAGTTCCTCGAAGACGGCGGCCCGGATGGCCTCGGTCACGTCCTCGCGGAGGACGGCCGCCCCGGCAGGGGCTCGTCGGCGCGGACGCGTCTGGGGCTCCTCGGCGTTCGTCGTCATGTATCCCAGCATAGGGGCGTAACGACGAAACGGTTGCGTTCCGACGACGGACCGACACCGAGCCGCCACCCGAACGCCGCAACGCGGTCGCAGCGCGGTCGCACTGAACACGCCCCAGCTCACCGCCGTATCGAACACGCACCCGCAACACACCGCAACGAATCGGTCGCGCCCCGACCTCGAAAGTGTTACGGCACACATCCGTCCGTGACGACGAAACGGTTGCGTTCCGACGCCAACTCGGCCTACGCTCCCGTTGCGACGATACGGTCCCGTCCCGACGTAAGAAAACGTGAAGAGAAGCGTAAGGAAACGCCGGATGTACGGGCCCGGCGCCCAGCCGGACGCCGCACCCCCACCCCCCGAGTGAAAGCAGCGGATGTGACCCAGGTCCTTCACACACCGCCCCCGGCCCCGGTCACGGCCGAGGACGACCTCGCGGCGCTCGCCGCCCGGCACGGTCTCTCGGTCAGCGGCGCCCGTCCCTCCCTGCCCCAGTACATCCGCCAGCTGTGGGCGCGACGGCACTTCATCGTCGCGTTCGCCACCGCCAAGCTCACCGCCCAGTACGCCCAGGCGAAGCTCGGCCAGGTCTGGCAGATCATGACCCCGCTGCTGAACGCCGCGGTGTACTACTTCATCTTCGGTATCCTGCTGGGCACGAAGAAGGGCGTACCGGACTACATCCCGTTCCTGGTCACGGGGGTGTTCATCTGGACGTTCACGTCGAGCTCGATCATGACCGGCACCCGCGCGATCGCCGGCAACCTCGGTCTCGTCCGCGCCCTGCACTTCCCGCGGGCGGCGCTGCCCATCTCCTTCTGCCTCCAGCAGCTGCAGCAACTGCTGTTCTCGATGTGTGCCCTGGTCGTCATCCTGCTCTGCTTCGGCGTGCCGGTGGCCGCCTCCTGGCTGCTGGCGATCCCGGCGCTGATCCTGCAGTTCACCTTCAACACCGGCATGTCGCTGATCATGGCCCGATGGGGCGCCAAGACCCCGGACATCTCCCAGCTGATGCCGTTCGTGCTCCGCACCTGGATGTACATCTCCGGCGTCATGTGGAACATCGACAAGCTGACCAAGAACCACCACGGTCTACCGACCTGGGTCAACCCGGTGCTCAAGGCCAACCCGGCCGCCGTCTACATCGACCTGATGCGCTTCTCCCTGATCGACAGCTTCCACGCCAACCAGCTGCCGGCGCACGTGTGGATCATCGCGACCGCCTGGGCGCTGGTCGTCGGCGTCGGCGGGTTCATCTACTTCTGGAAGGCTGAGGAGACGTACGGCCGTGGCTGAGAACGTGAGCGACACCTCCAGCGTGAACGACATCCCCAGCGTGAGCGACGCCCTCGGTGTGAGCGGCACCCAGATCCCCACCGTCGTCGCCGACCGCGTCGACATCGTCTACCGGGTCAACGGCACCGGCGCCGGCCGCGGCTCCGCCACCGCCGCCCTCAACCGTATGCTGCGCCGCAAGCATGCCGAGCAGGCGGCCGGCGTCCGCAAGGTGCACGCGGTCAAGAACGTCTCCTTCGTCGCCTACAAGGGCGAGGCGATCGGCCTGATCGGCACCAACGGCTCCGGCAAGTCCACCCTGCTCAAGGCGGTCGCCGGCCTGCTGCCCGTGGAGCACGGCGCCATCTACACCGACGGCCAGCCCTCCCTCCTCGGCGTCAACGCGGCCCTGATGGGCGACCTGACCGGCGAGAAGAACGTCTACCTCGGCGGTCTCGCCATGGGCATGTCCCGCGAGGAGATCAAGGAGCGCTACCAGGACATCGTCGACTTCTCCGGCATCAACGAGAAGGGCGACTTCATCACCCTCCCGATGCGCACCTACTCCTCCGGCATGGGCGCCCGGCTGCGGTTCTCCATCGCCGCCGCCAAGGACCACGACGTCCTCCTCATCGACGAGGCCCTGGCCACCGGTGACGCGTCCTTCCGCATGCGGTCCGAGGAGCGGATCCGCGAGCTGCGCCAGCACGCGGGCACGGTGTTCCTGGTCAGCCACAACAACAAGTCCATCCGCGACACCTGCGAGCGGGTGCTGTGGCTGGAGCGCGGTGTGCTGCGCATGGACGGGCTGACCGAGGACGTCCTCGCCGAGTACGAGGCCTTCACCGGCGACAAGTCCGACAAGACGAAGGCGAAGCCCAAGCCGAAGCCGAAGCCGAAGGCCACGCCCCCGGCGCAGGCCGACGCCCCGAAGATCGCCCAGCCTTCCTGAAGCAGCCTTCCTGAAGCAGCCGTACGACCGTGAGCCGCGCCGGTGCCACCCGGCGCGGCTCACGCCGTTGTCGGCGGGAACGGACCACCGGCAGAAGAGACAGAAGAGAGGCGCCCCGGACCGTCACCGGCCCGGGGCGCCCTTCATGTCGTACTACCGCTGCGTACGGCCGCTTCGTACGGCTACGCGTGCGTGCGCAGCAGCGTCCGCATCGTCCGCATGGCCACCGAGAGGTTGGCCAGGTCGAAGGAGTCCGAGCTGCGGATCTCCTCCAGGGTGGTCCGGGCCCGGCCCAGGATCGCGGCGTTCTTCTGCTCCCAGGCCTGGTAGCGCTGCTCGGGTGTCGACGTGCCGTTGCCCGCGGCGAGCACGTCGGCGGTGAGCAGCGCGTGGGCCGCGTACAGGTCCTCGCGGATGGAGGCGCGGGCCATCGACTGCCAGCGGTCGGCGCGCGGGAGCTCGATGATGCGGTCCATCAGCTGGGTGACGCCGAGACGGTCGGCGAGGTCGTAGTAGACCTCGGCGACGTCCAGCGGCTCCTTGCCGGTGCGGTCGGCCACCGAGACGATGTCCAGCGCCGGGAAGGCGGAGGAGAAGCCGGCCACGCGGGTCGCGACCTCGGCGGGCACACCGGCGAGGGACAGCTCGTCGTACACGTGCTGGTACCACTCCAGGTCCGCGCCGCGCAGCAGCTTCGGCAGCTGCTGCCAGACCTGCTCGACCCGCTCGGAGAAGAAGTCGACGGTCTCCAGGAGCTGGAGCGGCTGCGGCCGGTTGTTGAGGAGCCAGCGGGTGCCGCGCTCCACCAGGCGGCGGGAGTGCAGCCGGATCCGGGTCTGGACGGCCGCGTCGACCTTGTTGTCCAGTTCCTCGACCGCGTCCCACACCGCGGCCGAGCGGAAGATCGCGCGGGCCGCGGTCTGCGCCCGGACGATCTCCTCCAGGGAGGCCCCGGTCTCCTCGCGCAGCCGGTGCAGGTAGGTCGTACCACCGGTGTTGACCGTGTCGTTGACCAGGACCGTGGTGGTGATCTCGCGGCGCAGCGGGTGGGTGGCGAGCGCGGCGGCGAACCGCTCGCGCAGGGCCGTCGGGAAGTACGCGTGCAGCAGGCTGCTCAGGTACGGGTCGTCCGGCAGCGTGGTCGCCAGCAGTTCGTCGGCGACCGTGATCTTCGTGTACGCCATCAGGACGGCCGTCTCCGGGCCGGTCAGGCCCTGGCCGGTGCCGATGCGCTCGCGGATCTGGCGGTCGGTGGGCAGGAACTCCAGGGCCCGGTCGAGGTGGCCTTCCCTGACCAGGTGGCGCAGGAAGCGCTGCTGGGCGTGGAGCATGTCCCCGGACTGGGCGAGCGCGTTGGCGATCGCCACGTTCTGCGCGTAGTTGTTGCGCAGCACCAGGGCGCCGACCTCGTCGGTCATCTCGGCGAGCAGCTTGTTGCGCTGCTTGACCGTCATGTCGCCGTCCGCGACCGCGCCGTTGAGCAGGATCTTGATGTTCACCTCGTGGTCGGAGGTGTCCACGCCCGCGCTGTTGTCGATGGCGTCGGTGTTGATCTTGCCGCCCTGGCGGGCGAACTCGATCCGGCCCAGCTGGGTCAGGCCCAGGTTGCCGCCCTCGCCGACGACCTTGACGCGCAGGTCGGCGCCGTCGACGCGGATGGCGTCGTTGGCCTTGTCGCCGACGTCCGCGTTGGACTCGGCCGACGCCTTGACGTACGTCCCGATGCCGCCGTTCCACAGCAGGTCGACCGGCGCCCCGAGGATCGCCTTCATCAGGTCGGCCGGGGTCAGCTTGGTGACCTTCTCCTCGATGCCGAGGGCCTCGCGGATGTGGCCGTTGACCGGGATGGCCTTGGCGCTGCGCGGGAAGATCCCGCCGCCGGCCGAGAGCAGGCCGGTGTCGTAGTCGCCCCAGCTGGAGCGGGGCAGGTCGAACAGGCGGCGGCGCTCGGCGTAGGAGGTGGCCGCGTCCGGGTTCGGGTCGATGAAGATGTGCCGGTGGTCGAAGGCGGCGACCAGGCGGATGTGCTCGCTGAGCAGCATGCCGTTGCCGAACACGTCACCGGACATGTCACCGATGCCGACGACCGTGAAGTCCTCGGTCTGGGTGTCGACGCCCAGTTCCCGGAAGTGCCGCTTGACGGACTCCCAGGCGCCGCGCGCGGTGATGCCCATGCCCTTGTGGTCGTAGCCCGCGGAGCCGCCGGAGGCGAAGGCGTCGCCGAGCCAGAAGTTGTAGCTGCCGGCGACCTCGTTGGCGATGTCGGAGAACGTCGCCGTGCCCTTGTCGGCCGCGACCACCAGGTAGGTGTCGTCCTCGTCGTGCCGGACCACGTCCTGCGGGGGCACGACGTCGCCGGCCACCATGTTGTCGGTGATGTCGAGCAGCGCCGAGATGAACGTCTTGTAGCTGGCGATGCCCTCGGCGAGCCACGCGTCCCGGTCCACGCCCGGGTCGGGCAGCTGCTTGGCGACGAAGCCGCCCTTGGCGCCGACCGGCACGATGACGGTGTTCTTCACCATCTGCGCCTTGACCAGGCCGAGGATCTCGGTGCGGAAGTCCTCACGCCGGTCGGACCAGCGCAGACCGCCGCGCGCGACCTTGCCGAAGCGCAGGTGCACACCCTCGACCCGCGGCGAGTACACCCAGATCTCGAACGCCGGGCGGGGCGCCGGGAGGTCCGGGATGGCCTGCGGGTCGAACTTCATGGAGACGTAGGAGTGCGGCTTGCCGTCGACCGTGTCCTGGAAGAAGTTGGTGCGCAGCGTCGCCTTGATGACGGTCAGGAAGGAACGCAGGATGCGGTCCTCGTCGAGGCTCGCCACCTGGTCCAGCGCCGCGTCCAGCTCCTCCAGGAGGGCGTCGGTGATCTCCAGGCCGGCCTTCTGCCGGTCCGGCGACATCCGCGCCTCGAACAGGGAGATGAGCAGCCGGGTGGTGTGGACGTTGTTGCGAAGGGTGGTCTCCATGTAGTCCTGGGAGAACGTGGAGGCGGCCTGCCGCAGGTACTTCGCGTACGCCCGCAGCACCATCGCCTGCCGCCAGCTCAGCCCGGCGCTCAGCACCAGCGCATTGAAGCCGTCGTTCTCCGCCAGACCGGTCCAGGTCGCCGCGAACGCCTCCTGGAAGCGCTCACGGCCGTCGTCGCCCAGGTAGTCGCCGTTGCCGCCGCCGGACACCTTCGGCATGCGCAGCCCGAAGTCGTAGATCCACGCGGTCGTCCGGTCCGCGCAGCGCAGTTCGTACGGCCGCTCGTCGATCACCTCGACGCCCAGCCGGTTCAGGACCGGCAGCACGGCCGACAGGGAGATCGCCGCGCCCTTGCGGTAGATCTTGAAGCGGCGCTCGCCGGGAGCGGCCCCCACCGGCTCGTAGAGGCTGAGCGCGAAGTCGTTGCCCGGCTCCTCGGTGAGCCGCTCCAGGTGGACCAGGTCCGCGACCGCCGCGCGCGGGGTGTGGTCGGCCTTGTAGCCCTCGGGGAAGGAGTTGGTGTAGCGGCGCTGCAGCTCGGCCGCGCGCTCCTCGCCGCACTCGGCGTTGAGCGCCTCGGCGAAGGCGTCGGCCCAGGAGCGGGCCGCCTCGACCAGGCGGGCCTCGATGCGGTCCTTGTCGGCGTCGGACAGCTCGGGCAGTTCGGTGCCCTGCGGGACGCGGACGACGAAGTGCAGCCGGGAGAGGATCGACTCGGTGTTCCAGGCCGTGAAGTCGACGCTGATGCCGCCGAGTTCCTCCTTCAGGATGTCGATGATCCGCAGCCGGACGCCGGTGGTGTAGCGGTCGCGCGGCAGGTAGACGAGGGCCGAGTAGTAGCGGCCGTACTCGTCCTGGCGCAGGTACAGCCGCAGCCGGCGGCGCTCCTGGAGGTAGAGCACGCTCGTGACGATCGACTCCAGCTCCGGGACCGGGGTCTGGAACAGCTCGTCGCGCGGGTAGGTCTCCATGATCTGGAGCAGGTCGCGGCCGTCGTGGCTGTTGGGCGAGAAGCCGGCCCGGTCCAGGACCGCGTCGACCTTGCGGCGGATGACCGGCACCCGGCGCACCGACTCGGTGTAGGCGGCGGACGAGAACAGCCCGAGGAAGCGCCGCTCACCCACCACGTTGCCGTCCGCGTCGAACTTCTTGACGCCGATGTAGTCCAGGTACGACGGCCGGTGCACGGTCGCCCGGCTGTTCGCCTTGGTCAGGACGAGGAGCTTGTGCTCACGGGCCTTGGCGCGCGCGTCGGCGGGGAGCCGCTCGAAGGAGGGGCTGACCGGGTGGCCCTCCTCGCCGGCGTGCTGCGGGTCGGAGCGCAGGATGCCCAGGCCGGTGCCGGGCACGGCGGCCAGCGAGTCGTCCTCGCGCAGCTGGTACTCGCGGAAGCCGAGGAAGGTGAAGTGGTCGGCGGCCAGCCAGCGCAGCAGCTCGCGGGCCTCCTCGACCTCGGGGCGCGGCAGGTCGGCGGGGACCGGCTCCTCGCCGAGGTTCTCGGCGACGCGGACGGCCGCCTCCCGCATCTTCTCCCAGTCCTCGACGGCCTCACGGACGTCGGAGAGCACGCGCAGCAGGTCGGCGGTGATCTGCTTGAGGTCGGAGCGGTCGGTCTCGCGGTCGATCTCGACGTGGATCCAGGACTCGATGTACGCGTCGTGCGGCAGTTCCTCGCCGACCGTCGGGGTGGGCAGCACCTCGATCAGCTTGCCGGTGAGGTCGCGGCGGACGGCGATCTGGGGGTGGATGACGACGTGGATCCCGCGCCCCCGCCGGGTCAGCTCGTTGGTGACCGAGTCCACGAGGAAGGGCATGTCGTCGGTGACGACCTCCACCACCGTGTGGGTGCAGGTCCACCCGTTCTCCTCGACGGTCGGGGTGTGGACCCGGACGTTCGCGGTGCCCTGCGGGCGGGTCTCGGCGAGGCGGTAGTGCGAGACGGCCGCGCCGAAGACGTCGACCGGGTCGCGGTCGGCCAGGTCCTCCGGTGCGGTGTGCAGGTAGTAGCGCTGGAGGAACGCGAAGACGGACTCCTGGTCCGCCTCTCCCGTCGTCCCAGTCGGTAGGTGCCCCCCGGCCGGGCTGTTCTCAGCTACCCGGGCGGCCCGATCGAGCAGCTCGGCCTTGGCTTCGTCCAGCTTGGTCTGCATTGTCCTCTGGCTCCTGTCGCGCGCCATTGCGTGACGTAGAAGGAAGTACGGGCTCTTCCCCCTGCGGCTCGACGCCACGGCCGGGTTCTCCGGTCTGCTCCGACGCTATGCCGCAAGGTGAGACGAGCGGGGGGTATTGAGCCATATTTGAGCTGCTCGGCAGGTGTGATGCTGCTCTCGGCAGCGCTCCTGCCTGGGCCGCCTTCGGCGCCCTCCGCCCGGGAAGACCAGCGACCGCCACCCGGTCACGGAGGTGTTCCGTGCTCACCGGGCGCAGGGCAGGGGCACCGATGCCCCCGCGAACTATCGCGCTGATCACGCCACCAAGGCTATCGCTCCCTACCGGGGGGCCGTCATGAGCCGTATGTGTACAAAACAGGGGGTGGAACTTTGACGTTCTGCACAGGGGCGCTGCGCCGGCCTGGCCGACACGGGGGGTGGGGGTGGCTGAAAACAGGCGGTGATGGTGCGGGTGCGTGGGGGCTGGTCGCGCAGTTCCCCGCGCCTAAAAAACATGGCTGCGAGCAGTCGTGCCTCCCCCAGTGCCTCAAGGGCCTGGGAGGTGCCCCCAGGGCGGCACGGGTGGGCTGGGGGTCCCCCCGCTGGGGGAGGCACCCCGCAAGCGCCGGTAAGCGACCTCACCCCCCGGCCTCAGCCCACCGGCACCGGCACCCGCTCACGCCACCAACCGCTGCGCCTCCTCGACCGCCTCCGCCAGCGAGTCCACGACCGGCACCCCGACCTCCTCCAGACTCGACCTCCCGTGCGACCCCCCGGTGTACAGCACCGCCTGCGCCCCCACCGCCTGCGCCGCCACCGCGTCGTCCGCCGCGTCCCCGATCACCACGGTCCGCCCCGGCTCCACACCCGCCAGCTGTCGCAGGTGCCGCACCATGTGCTCGGCCTTGCTTCCCCCCGACGGCCCGACCCGTCCCTCCACCCGTACGAAGTGCGGCTCGATCCCGAACCCCCTTACCAGCGGGACCAGTTCGTCATGCACGTACATGCTCAGCAGCGACTGGCTGCGCCCCGCCGAACGCCACCCGGCCAGCAGCTCGGCCGCCCCCTCGGTCAGCCCGCACCTGGCTCGGTGCTCGGCGTAGTACCGGTGGAAGATCACGTCCATGACCTCCCACTCGGCCTCCGTCGGCAGCCGCCCCATCAGCCGCTCGTAGAACTTCGGCACCGGCACGCAGTACAGCGCCCGGTACTGCTCCAGCGTGATCGGCGCCAGGCCCAGCTCGGCCGAGGCCGCGTTCGTCGCCCCGATGATCGCGTCGTTGTCGTGGAACAGCGTCCCGTTCCAGTCCCAGACAATGTGTGCGCTTCCGTGCTTCCCCATGCCAAAAACGCTACCCGCCACCACTGACAATCAAGACCTCCGGCACATCACCGCAGGTCACAGGCGAACCGTCGGGCCCCGCCGGCCTCGCTTCAGCCGCCGAGCCCCACCAGGTTCGGGATCTCCTGCGTGGCGTACCAGAGCAGCTCGTGGTCCTCGGCCCCGTCCACGACGAACTGCGCGTCGTCGTCCCCGCCGTCCGCCGCCTTGAGCGCCCCGGCCGCCGCCGTCACGTCCTGCTCCGCGTCGTCGGAGTCGACGTGCACCGAGGCCGCCCTGGCCAGCGCCACCGTCCCGGTCACCCGGACCTCGCCCAGCGCCGCCGGGTCGAGCCCGCGGTCCGGGTCGGCCGCCGCCGCGCCGTCGGGCACGTCGACGGCGACCACGACCCGGCGCCGCATCGCGTCCGGGTCGGCGGCCAGCAGCCGCAGGGAGGCCAGCGCGGCCCGGTTGAGCGCGGCGTACTCCAGTTCCTCTATGTCGTCGGAGAGGTACCACTCCCGCAGCGCGGGCGTGACGGCGTAGGCGACGAACGGACCGGTTCCCAGCTCGCCCGTCCTGTGCGCCTCGGCGAGCCCGGGGAGGGTCAGGGGGACGTAGACGCGCATGGCTGGGCCGCTCTCTTCCGGGCTCTTCGACTCTGCTTCGGCATTGACGCCCCGCGGAGGGCCTGGCGCCTTCCGGAGGGCCTTCAGGATACGTGCGGGCGTCCCCTTTCGGGTCCCGGGAGGTGACGTCGGAGGCGTCCACCCGACGCCCTGCGATTCACCCGGTGCGACCGCCCGCCCAGCGGGTTTCCGGCACCCCCGGCCACTCGGATAGGTGAACATTCCGGGACCCCCGACACGGACCGCCACCGCCTTGCTGTGCCGGTCCCGGTCCGTACAAGATCCGTAACCAAAAGTTACCGCCCGGTACCCGCCGGGCCCGCCGAACGGGGATCCCCATGAACAAGGTCATGACCAGGACAGCCCAGCTCCGCCCGGCCGGCCGTCCGCCCGGCCGCCGCGACTCCCGCCGGCCGGGCGCCCCCTCCTCCCGTCGGCCGCTCACGCCTCCGGCGGCCCCGCCGGGCCCCCGCCCCACCGACCTCTTCGCGGAGCGCCTGCTGGCCGTCCTGAGCGGCCGCCGCCCGGTCCACTGGATGCTCCGGCACACCGCGGGCCACGCCTACGACGACCTGGCCCGCCTCGCCGAACGCGGCCCCCTGCGCACCCGCGGCACCGACCCCGTCGTCCGCGACATCGGCTACTACGTCCCCCGTGGCGGCGCCCTGGAGGTCTTCGCCCGCATCGCGGCGGGCGACCGGCTGCGCGCGCTGGCCTTCCGCCTGGAACAGGGCGCGGACCTGCGCTGGCGCTGCACGGCAGTGGAGATGGGCGGCCCACGCCCGCCACACGGCCCCTGACGGCCGGACCGAGAGGAGGGCCGGACCGAGGCCGGACCGCGGGGCGGGCCGAAGCGGCGGCCCTGTCGAGGCCACGCAGGTGTCCGCCCCGGGCCCCTCACGCAAGCCGAAGGGCCGGCCCCCTCTCCAGGTGGCCGGCCCTCGCGAAGCGCTCGCTGGTGCTGGGGTTACTTCCTGCGGCCGCGGCGGCTCTTCGCCTGCTTGCGGCGCTCGGCGCGGGTCAGGCCGTCGGCCTCGGAGCGGGCCGGCTCATCGTCGTCGTAGTCGAACTCGCCCTCGACGATGCCGCCCTCGCCGTCCACCGTGGCCGCCGAGAAGTGCATGCCACGCCGCTGCGGCGCCTCCAGACCCTTCGCGCGGATCTCGGGGCGGGAGCCCGCCTGGGCCGGCACCGCGTCCTGGACGCCCTCCGCGGCCTCGGTGTCCTCGACCGGGACCTCCTCGACCTGCTGCTCGACCTGGACCTCCAGGTTGAACAGGTAGCCGACGGACTCCTCCTTGATGCCGTCCATCATCGCGGTGAACATGTCGAAGCCCTCGCGCTGGTACTCGACCAGCGGGTCCTTCTGGGCCATCGCGCGCAGGCCGATGCCCTCCTGGAGGTAGTCCATCTCGTAGAGGTGCTCGCGCCACTTGCGGTCCAGGACCGACAGCACGACCCGGCGCTCCAGCTCACGCATGATCTCGGAGCCGAGCTGCGTCTCGCGCGACTCGTACTGCTCGTGGATGTCGTCCTTGATGGACTCGGAGATGTACTCGGCGGTCAGGCCCGCACGGTCGCCGGCCGCCTCCTCCAGCTCGTCGACGGTGACCTTGACCGGGTAGAGCTGCTTGAAGGCGCCCCACAGACGGTCGAGGTCCCAGTCCTCCGGGAAGCCCTCGGCGGTCTCCGCGCCGACGTACGCGTCGATCGTGTCGTCCGTGAAGTGCTGGATCTGCTCCTGCAGGTCCTCGCCCTCCAGGACGCGGCGGCGCTCGCCGTAGATGACCTCGCGCTGGCGGTTGAGCACCTCGTCGTACTTCAGGACGTTCTTACGGGTCTCGAAGTTCTGCTGCTCGACCTGCGACTGCGCGGACGCGATCGCGCGGGTGACCATCTTGTTCTCGATCGGCACGTCGTCCGGCACGTTCGCCATGGACATCACGCGCTCGACCATCTGGGCCTTGAACAGGCGCATCAGGTCGTCACCGAGGGAGAGGTAGAAGCGGGACTCGCCGGGGTCGCCCTGACGGCCGGAACGACCGCGCAGCTGGTTGTCGATCCGGCGCGACTCGTGCCGCTCGGTACCGAGGACGTAGAGCCCGCCGAGGTCCTTGACCTCCTCGAACTCCGCCTTGACCGCCTGCTCGGCCTTCTCCAGGGCGGTGGGCAGCGCCTGCGCCCACTCCTCGATGTGCTCCTCGGGGTCGAGGCCGCGCTGGCGCAGCTCCGCCTCCGCGAGGTCCTCGGGGTTGCCGCCGAGCTTGATGTCCGTACCACGGCCGGCCATGTTGGTGGCCACCGTGACGGCGCCCTTGCGGCCGGCCTGCGCGACGATCGTCGCCTCGCGCTCGTGGTGCTTCGCGTTGAGCACCTCGTGCTGGATGCCACGCTTGGAGAGCTGCTGCGAGAGGTACTCCGACTTCTCGACGGAGGTCGTGCCGACCAGGATCGGCTGACCCTTCTCGTGCTTCTCCGCGATGTCGTCGACGACCGCCTCGAACTTGGCGACCTCGGTGCGGTAGATCAGGTCCGACTGGTCCTTGCGGACCATCGGCCTGTTCGTCGGGATCGGGACCACGCCGAGCTTGTAGATCTGGTGGAACTCGGCGGCCTCGGTCATGGCCGTACCGGTCATGCCGGACAGACCGGGCTGTTCCTTGTCGTTGTGGTCGTGACGCTTGTAGAGGCGGAAGAAGTTCTGCAGGGTGATCGTGGCGAGGGTCTGGTTCTCGTCCTTGATGTCCACCCCTTCCTTCGCCTCGATCGCCTGGTGCATGCCCTCGTTGTAGCGGCGGCCGGCGAGGATTCGGCCGGTGTGCTCGTCGACGATCATGACCTCGCCGTCCATGACGACGTAGTCCTTGTCCTTCTTGAAGAGCTCCTTCGCCTTGATGGCGTTGTTCAGGTAGCCCACCAGAGGGGTGTTCACCGACTCGTAGAGGTTGTCGATGCCCAGCCAGTCCTCGACCTTGCTGACGCCGGACTCGTGGATGGCGACCGTGCGCTTCTTCTCGTCGACCTCGTAGTCGCCGGTCTCCTCGATGCCCTTGAGCGGGTTGCCGGCCTCGCCCTTCTTCAGGCGCAGGACCAGCTTGGCGAAGTCGCCGTACCACTTGGTGGCCTGGTCGGCCGGGCCGGAGATGATCAGCGGCGTACGGGCCTCGTCGACCAGGATGGAGTCGACCTCGTCGACGATGGCGAAGTTGTGGCCGCGCTGGACGAGCTCGTCCTGGGCCCACGCCATGTTGTCACGCAGGTAGTCGAAGCCGAACTCGTTGTTCGTGCCGTACGTGATGTCGCACGCGTACTGCTCGCGGCGCTGGGCCGGCGTCATGTTGGCGAGGATGCAGCCGACGGTGAGGCCCAGGAACTTGTGGACGCGGCCCATCATCTCGGAGTCGCGCTCGGCCAGGTAGTCGTTCACCGTGATGAGGTGGACGCCCTTGCCCGACAGCGCGTTGAGGTACGCGGGCAGGGTGCCGACGAGGGTCTTGCCCTCACCGGTCTTCATCTCGGCCACGTAGCCGAGGTGGAGGGCCGCGCCACCCATGATCTGCACGTCGTAGTGACGCTGGCCGAGGGCGCGCTTGGCGGCCTCGCGGACGGTGGCGAACGCCTCGGGGAGCAGGTCGTCAAGGCTCTCGCCGTCCGCGTAGCGCTGCTTGTACTCATCGGTGAGGGCCCGCAGCTCGGCGTCGGAGAGGTCGACGAAGTCCTCTTCGATGGAGTTGACCTGGTCCGCGATGCGGTGCAGCTTGCGCAGGATCTTGCCTTCGCCTGCACGCATGATCTTCGAGAGGACGGACACGGGGGTTTGTCTCCTTGCCGGTCGGGCCTGGGAGGGTCGGTTTCCATTTGACGTACTGAGCAACGGCCATCGTATGCGAGGACCCGGCCGTGTCGGGAGGCCTGTCGGCCCGACGGCCGTCCGTCGCCTTTCAGAGGGCCCTGCCGGCCCACTTCGTGCTTCATCCGGGACAACGGCCAGGGCAGGCGGATAGTGCCGCGCCGGGGCGAGGAATTGCGCGAAATGTGATCACGCACTCACGGAGAGCGAAATCTATGGCGTACCGGACGCCCTGGCGAGCAGAATCAGCCGATGGAACCCGTCACGCTCACCACCCCTCGTCTACTGCTGCGCGCGGTCGGCCCGCAGGACACCGACGCGGTGTACGCGGCCGTCCAGGATCCCGACATCCAGCGCTGGACGACGATTCCTTCGCCCTACCTCGCCGAGCACGCCCGGAGCTTCACGGAGCAGATGGTCCCCGACGGCTGGTCCGAGGGTTCGATGTTCACCTTCGGCGTCTTCCTGCCGACGGGAGGGCTGGCCGGGATGCTCGCCCTGACCATGCGCTCCCTGGGGACGGCCGAGGTGGGTTTCTGGACCGCCAAGGAGCACCGCGGCCACGGCTACACCGCCGAGGCCACCCTCGCGGCCGCCCGTTGGGCGTTCACGCGGATGGCGATCGACCGGGTCGAATGGCGTGCCGAGGTCGGCAACCACGCCTCCCGCGCGGTCGCGGAACGCGCGGGCTTCACCGTCGAGGGCACCCTCCGCTCCTCCCTCAACAACAAGGGCGTACGACGCGACTGCTGGGTCGGCTCCCTGCTCCCCTCGGACCTGGGCCTGCCCTCCGCGGCGCCCTACCTGCCGACCCCCTCGCGGGGCTGAGACCCCAGCTCATGCCCGGCTGTCAGTGCCTCCCTCTATCGTCCGATCCATGACGACCCTCCCGCGCCCCGCCGCCGCCCTCTCGGCGGACGAAGCCCGCCGTATCACGCTGAAGGCACAGGGCTTCCTCGGTGCCCCCGACCGCCGTTCCGGCGTCCGGGGCGTGCTCCGCCACCTCGGCGCGGTCCAGCTCGACACCATCTCGGTCCTCGCCCGCTCGCACGAGCTGATTCCGTACGCCCGCCTCGGCCGCGTCGGCCGCAGGACGGTCGAGGCCGCCTACTGGCAGGACGCGCACGCCTTCGAGTACTGGTCGCACGCGGCCTGCATCCTCCCCATCGAGGAGTGGCCGCACTTCGCCTTCCGCCGCCGCGCCTACCGTGGCCGCCCGCACTGGAACCACGATCTCCCCGACGGCGTCTACGACCAGGTCATCAAGCAGCTGCGCGGCGAAGGCCCGCTGACCGCGACGGAGCTGGGCGGCGCGAAGAAGACCAGCGAGTGGTGGGACTGGTCCGGCACCAAGGTCGCCGTGGAGCGCGCGCTGATGTACGGCGAGGTGGTGTGCGTCGAGCGGCGCGGCTGGAAGCGGGTGTACGACCTGGCCGAGCGCGCGGTCCCGGGCGCGCTGCTCCACGACGAGCTGGACGACACCGAGTGCCTGCGCCGCCTGGTCCGGCTGGCCGGGCAGTCGCTGGGCGTCGGCACACGCGCCGACATCGCCGACTACCACCGGCTCAAGGGCGAGCAGGTCGACGCGGTGATCGCCGACTCGGGTCTGGTCCCGGTCGAGGTGGAGGGCTGGGGCAAGCCCGCCTGGGCGGACCCCGCGGCCCTGGCCGCACCCCCGCGCGGCCGGCACCGTACGACGCTGCTCTCCCCGTTCGACTCGCTGATCTGGGACCGGGCACGCACGGAGCGGATCTTCGGCTTCACCCACCGCCTGGAGGCCTACGTCCCGAAGCCGAAGCGGGTGCACGGCTACTACGCGATGCCGGTGCTGGCCGGCGGCCGGCTCGTGGGCCGGGTGGACCCGGCGCGCGAGGCGGGCGGCATCCTGGTCGCCCGCCAGGTCACGCTGGACGGCCCGAAGGCGGTCCCGGCGGTGGCGGAGGCGCTGGTCGAGGCGGCGAGCTGGGTGGACTGCACGACGGTGCGCGTGGAGCGCGTGGACACCCCAGAGCTGCGCGAGCCGCTCCTCAAGGAGGTGACCCGCGCCCTGATCGCCGCGCTGCGCTGACCGCTGCCGGCGCTGAGGCCCCCGGCGCAGACGGCCTCAGCGGATTTCGAGGATCTTCTCCCGCATCGCGTAGACCACCGCTTCCATCCTGGAGTGCAGCTGCAGCTTCTCGAGGATGTTGCGCACATGGTTCTTCACGGTGTTCTCGGAGATGAACAACTCCTTCGCGATATCGCGGTTGTTCATCCCCGTGGCGACCAGCTTGAGCACTTCGAGTTCGCGGTCGGTGAGCCGCGGCGCCGGCACCAGCCGGCGCTCGTCGGTGCGCTGGATCATCGACTTGAACTCGGTGAGGAGTTTCGACGCCATGGACGGACTGATCTGCGACTGCCCGTCGGCCACCGCGCGAATGGCGGTGGCCACCTCGTCGGTGGAGATCTCCTTGAGGAGGTATCCGGTCGCGCCCGCTTTGATCGCGTCGTAGAGATCGGCCTCTTCATCGCTGATCGTCAGCATGATGATCTTCGCGCTGGGTGCGACCTCCTTGATGGAGGTGCAGGCCTCGATACCGCCGCGCTTGGGCATCCGGACATCCATCAGCACGATGTCGGGCAGCAGGTCGGCGGCCTTGTCGACGGCCTCCGCGCCGTCACCCGCCTCCCCGACGACCTGGATGTCCTCCTCGGCGGCGAGCACGATCTCCAGTCCGCGGCGGAAAAGGGCATGGTCGTCGACGACAAGGACTCTGATCGGTTCCTTGCGTGGAATACCGCCCGCGTCCGGGCCCATGCCGACGACGCCACCGTCGGCATCACCGTCCTGCATCGGTCCGAAGCTGTCCGCCATCGTTCCTCCCCCTGAAGGCTGTGGCCTGTGGTGCTGTGCCATCCGCCAACCCAAGGCAACGGCCCACCGATTGGGCCGTTGCGGCCATGATTCCATGCCCGGGCGACAACGGGGTGACCGAGCGGGGCGCGAAGTGGTCGCACACCGGTGCCCCTGGGGGCGCACACGCGCTTCCAGGGGCACAGGCTCAGCTGCCGGCCGGACCGGTCAGCCGCCCAGCGTGCCTCCCGCCGCGGGCGGTTGCGCCTGGGCGACCATCGGGTCCGTGTTGAGGTGGATGACACCGTAGTCGTACGCGTGCCGCCGGTAGACGACACTCGGCTCCTTGGTCTCGGAGTCGACGAACAGGTAGAAGTCGTGTCCGACCAGCTCCATCTCGTAGAGAGCCTGGTCGAGAGTCATCGGGGCGGCGACATGCGTCTTCTCGCGGACGACGAGGGGGCCTTCGCCCTGCACCTCGAGGGAGCCCATCTTCTTGGTGGGCACTCCGTCCGCGTCCTCGGGGTGGACGGGGCTGCCGTTCCCGTTGAGCGTCGCCGCGCCCGGGACGTGGTCGGGGACCTCGGCCGCCGAGATCCGCCGTGCGCCGCGGCGCGAGAACCGCTTGTCGTGCTGCTTGCGCAGCCGCGCGTCCAGCTTCTCCGCCGCCAGGTCGAGTGCCGCGTACGGGTCACTGGCCGCTGCCTCCGCCCGGATCACCGGACCGCGGGAGCGGAGCGTGATCTCCACTCGGTCGCAACGGTCGGCCTGTCGGGGGTTGGGCTCCTTGGACACCTCGACGTCGAGGCTGATCACCTTGCCGTCGAGCTTCTGGATCTTCTCCAGCTTCAGCTTCTCGGCCACGTGCTTGCGGAACCGCTCGGGCACCTCGGTCTTGCGGCCCTTGACGACGATGTCCACGCAGAACTCCGTTCCCGGATCACTCCGCTGCACTGCGGAGCATCTCCCTTTTGCACCCAGCTCCGGTGAACCCCGGAGCCTCGGACTCGGCGACTTCACCTCCTCCTCCCCCATGGGCAAGATCTGCACCCCAGCACCGCGATGATTGCGGAAAACCCGCGGCACGGCATTCGGATAGGGGAGACATGGCCTGCGGCTTTCTCCCTCACAACCGAACATATCTCGCCCGGACGGATGTCGTCACCCTCTACTGATGCGTACCTCCATTCAGGTGAATTGACCCCGTCACTGCCTGCAACGATGTACGTTCACGGTCAGTTCCGGTTCGTTTCGAAAGAATCCGGTGCGGCCGCGACCACGGCGGCACGGACCGGCCCTGCGAGGCCGTTCACCTCGGCCATTCCCGGTGTGTTCCGTGCCCACTTCGCCCGCTCTTCCGCCGGTCCGGTCTTCCGTTCCTCCCTTCCTTCCCAAGCCGCGCGCCGATACACAGTCGTTGTCGCCTCTCCTGCCCCTTCGGCCCCGGCAAACTCCCGCACCGCACGCGCCGCCTCGACGAGGGTGGCGCCCGTGGTGACGAGGTCGTCGACGAGGACGACCCGGCCCCCGGCCAGCAGCCGGGCACCGCCCGCCGTCATCTCCAGCGCGCCCGCGAGATTCGCGAACCGCTGCCGGGCGTTGAGCCCCGACTGGTCGGCGACGGCCCGCCGCTGCCGCAGCACCGGGACCACCCGGGCCGAGGCCCCGGCACGCCGGAGCTCCGCGGCCGCCGCGAGGGCGATCCGCCGCACCGGGTCATGCCCTCGCGCCCGCACGGCCCACGGCGCGGACGGTACGGGCACGAGCAGCACGGGCCCGGATGCGCCGGCGCCACCCGCCGTACCGCTCCACGAAGCGACGATCCGCGCGGTCCGGCCGTCCCGAAGCCCGGCCGAGCCGTCCCGAAGCCCCTCCTGAAGCCCGGCCCGTACCGCTCCCGCCAGCGCCGCGCCCAGCGCCCCGGCGAGCGCCAGCGCACCGCGCTCCTTGTGGGCGAGGAGAGCCGCCCGTACCTCGTCCGCGTAAGGCGCCGCCGCGTACACCGCCGGCAGCCCGGGCGGCTCCGGCACCGGTCGCACCCGGCGCGGTACGGCCCCGTTCAGGGCGGCACGGCACCCGTCGCAGAGCACCGTGCGAGGCGTCCCACAGCCTCCGCACTCGGCCGGTAGCACCAGGTCGGTGAGGTCCTGCCACCACCCCCGCATGTGCCCACTGTGCCAATGCCCGGCCCGACCGGCCACCCCTGTGGACAACCGCCTGTGGACAACTCCATGCGACACGCACAGCACGTCACCCACACGGGTGAGAAGGGGCGTTGCTGTGCCCGGAGAAAGGTTGCCCGAGGCGCACGACAGCTCCCGTGCGCGGCCCACGAAAGGCCCACGAGAAGCCCTCGAAAAAACGGCCGCCCCGTCGGCTCGACGCCGGACCGGGACGGCCGCTCACGCACGGCGCGGGGCTCAGCCCGGATAGACCGGCACCGACCCGTCCTTGACCACCTTCTGCCACTGGTCCCCGGACGGCAGCCGGACGATCCCGTCGTCCTGCGAGTCGGCCACCAGCGGCACCCGGTCGTCCTCGGACGCGGCGATCGCCAGGACACCCGTGAGCGCCGCGGGCGCCGGCCCGTCCGGCGTGGAGCCGTCGACCTGGACGTACCGCGTCTGCTGCACGCCGCCCTGCTCGCGCCCGACCACCACGAGCCTGCTGTCCCCGGCCCAGGACATCGCGGTGACCTCCTCCGACCCAGGGGTCGCGGAGCGCAGTTCGAGGACCGAGACCTCCTGCTGGTCGTCGGACTTGGTGCGCTCGATCCGCCCGACGAGGAGCGACTGCTTGCCGTCCTTCTCGACGACGAGCGCGATCCGCACCCCGTCCGCGGCGACCCGCACGTCCTCGATGCGGCCGTCCAGTTCCGGGATCTGCACGGCCACCGGCTGGCCCACGCCCTGCGCCAGCATGTACAGCTGCGGCTTGGCGGGGTCGCGGTCGGCCACCCACAGGTCACCGCGGGCGTCCCAGCTCGGCGCCGTCAGCCGGTCGTGCTCGGTCGCACCGTGACTGGTCAGGACGGCGTCGCCCAGCGAACCGTCCGACGCGAGCGAGGTCACGTACAGCGTCCTGCCGTCGCTGGTGACCCCGGCCGCGGTCCGCTCGTCACGGGCGACCGCAACCGACCGCAGCGGCTTGGTGCCGGCGCCGAACGGGCCCGGCACCGCGACCGCGCTGGTGCCGGTGCCGCCGGTCGTCATCCGCACCAGCCGGTGCTTGCCGTCGAGGAAGTACAGGTAGTCGGGGCGCTTGGTGGAGGCACGCCAGGCGGTCGCCTCGGCCTCCTCCTCGGTGACGTCGCACATGTGGGCGCCGTTGACGGACTGCAGCGCGACCGAGTCCAGGGTGGGCGTCAGGTTGCGCAGCGTGAAGAGCAACTGGGTCGCCATCTCGCTGCACTTGGCGGAGCCGATCCGGGATGCCTTGACGTTCAGCGGCACCGTGAGCTGGTTCTGGTCGTCCGGGGTCAGCCCGGACACGCCCTTCTTCAGCGCCGTGCCGGTCGGGAAACTCGACCGGACCACCGGGCCGAGCCAGGTGGTGGGACCCTTGAGCAGCGAACGCACCAGCTGGGTCGTCGGATCCACCAGGCTGCGCACGAAAACGGGATCGGCGACCGCCACCGGCTGCCCGGTCTCCCCGGCCGACGTGTCCGAGGCGAAGTAGTACTTGTCGACCGACGTGTAGTTGCGCTGGAAGTCGGACTTGCCCATCACGACTCCCTGCGGCAGCGAGTCGATCCGCCACTGCCCGCTCTTGGCGTCCCTCGTCAGATGCACCGTCCTGCGGTACACCCCGTCCGCGGGCGTGTACGCCTGCTGCGCGTCGACGGTGGCCACCCGGCTGCCCTGCAGCGTGTAGGTGATGCTGTTCGTGCCCTCACGGTTCACCGGCCGCGGGTCCGTCTGGATGCTCGGCCCGTTCGCCAGCACCATGGCCTGCGACTCCGGCTGCCAGGTCTTCGCGGCCGCCTTGGTCAGGTACTTGCGCGCCGTGTCGTAGTTCGGGTCGTCACTGGTCAGGGCCTCCAGAAAACCCTGCACGATCTCCGTGGACGACGCGTCCTGCTGCGGCGGCATGGCGAAGACCCGCACCTGCGTGTCCTGCCGTGGCGTCGACTCGACGTCCCGCAGATCGCCGCTGTCCGGCATGGAGGCACAGCCCGCCAGAACCACGGCCCCACAGGCGGCGTACGCCACCGCGCGCGCCGGCCTGCGCCGGGCGCTCCCCTCGCGGTCAGCGCCCACGAAATGCCTCCCCTGGCTTGTTCGACTCGTCCACCCCGTCGCCCTGACCGGTCTCGGGCGTGCCCTCCTGACGCCGAGCGCCCTGGGCCGGCCGGGGCACCACGCGCGCGCCGTTGCCGGGCAGCGCGGTCGGATCGGCGGTCGGGGTCACGGCGGCCATCCGCTGCGCCATCGGCGCGAGCGACGCCGCCTGGCCGCCGCCGGGCTGCACCGGCACGGTGGCCCGCTTGTCCTCGCCGCCGCTCGGCAGACCGGCCTCGCCGAGCCCCCGGTTGCGCCGGGAGTCCTTGGGCTCCAGGGGTATCGGCGAGCCCCGCAACGGCTCGTCCGCCGTCCTGGGGAGCGTCAGCCGGAACTGCGAGCCGCCGCCCGGTTCCCCCCACGCCTGCAGCCAGCCGCCGTGCAGCCGCGCGTCCTCCAGGGCGATCGACAGCCCCAGGCCCGTACCACCGGTGGTACGCGCGCGTGCCGGGTCGGCCCGCCAGAAGCGGCTGAAGACCCGGGTCGCCTCGCCGGGCTTGAGCCCGACACCGTAGTCGCGCACCGCGATCGCGACCGCCCCGCCGGCCGAGGCCAGTTTGACGACGACGTCCTTGCCCTCGCCGTGCTCGACGGCGTTGACGACCAGGTTGCGCAGCACCCGCTCCACGCGCCGGGCATCCGCCTCGGCCACCACGGGCTGCAGATCGCCGAGCACGCGTATGTGCGTGCCCTTGCGCTCCGCGAGCGGCGCGGCCCCGCTGACCACCCGCCGCACGACCTCCCTGAGGTCTATCGGCTCGGCCTCCAGCGCCGCCGCGCCCGCGTCGAAGCGGCTGATCTCCAGCAGGTCGGCGAGGAGCGACTCGAACCGGTCCAGCTGGTCGGCGAGGAGTTCCGCGGACCGCGCGGTCACCGGGTCGAAGTCCTCGCGGGCCTCGTGGATGACGTCGGCCGCCATCCGGACGGTCGTCAACGGCGTCCGTAGTTCGTGCGAGACGTCCGACACGAACCGACGCTGCATCCGCGAGAGGTCCTCCAGCTGCTGGATCTTCAGCTGGAGGTTCTGCGCCATCTTGTTGAAGGCCTCGCCGAGCCGCGCGATGTCGTCCTCGCCGGTGACCTTCATCCGCTCCTGGAGCCGCCCGGCCGACAGCCGCTCGGCGATTCCGGCCGCCATCCGCACCGGCGTGACGACCTGCCGTACGACGAGCCAGGCGATGGCCCCGAGGAGGACGACGACGAACAGCCCGGCCGTCGCCAGCGTGCCCTTGACCAGGCTGAGGGACTTCTCCTCCTGGGTGAGCGGGAAGAGGTAGTACAGCTCGTACGGGTCGTTGTTCGGATCGCTGACCTGCTTGCCGATGACCAGCGCGGGCTGCGACTCCTTGTCGTCCGTGTAGATGATCCGGGTATAGCTCTGCGCGGCCGTCGTATTGCCGTTGATCCGCGTGCGCAGGTCGTCGGGCACGCTGGCCGTCGGGTCGACCTGCCCGGAGGCCCGGGTGCGCCCGCCGCCGCTGTTGTTGTCGCCCGCAGGCAGTGTGACCACGTCGAAGGCGCCCTGACCGCCGCTGGAGAGCGACTCGACGAGGTCACTCATCCACGAGGTGACGTTCTGCGACTGCCGGCCGTCCGCCGACTGCGCGGTGTCACCGGTGCCGGTCGCGGCCTCGTCGGCCTTCTGCTTGGCCACCGCGAAACCACCGGTGGCCTGGCTCTGCGAGGCCTTCACCTTGGCGTCCAGCAGGCCGTTGCGCACCTGCCCGATGACGACGAAGCCGAGCAGCAGGACGACGCCCAGCGACATCAGCAGGGTCGTGACGACGACCTTGAGCTGGATGTTGCGCCGCCACAGCCGCATGACCGGCAGCAGCGGCCGCCGCACCCAGCGCATGAACAGGCGCAGCACCGGGCTGCCCTGAACCCCGCCCTGGAGCAAGCCGCCCTCGAAGAGCAGCCGCCAGCGCGAACCGAACCGCTTCCCGCCGACAGGCCGCTCCGGACGGTCCCCGGACCGGCCGGGGGCCGAAGCGGCACTGTCCCCGGACATGTCAGCTCGGTCCCGCCTTGTATCCGACACCACGGACGGTCACCACGATCTCCGGCCGCTCCGGGTCCTTCTCGACCTTGGAGCGCAGCCGCTGGACGTGAACATTGACGAGGCGGGTGTCCGCCGCGTGCCGGTAGCCCCAGACCTGCTCCAGAAGCACCTCACGCGTGAACACCTGCCACGGCTTGCGGGCGAGCGCGACCAGCAGGTCGAACTCCAGCGGGGTCAGCGCGATCGACTGCCCGTCCCGCTTCACCGAGTGCCCGGCCACGTCGATGACCAGGTCACCTATGGCGAGCTGTTCCGGTGCCGGCTCCTCCGACCTCCGCAGCCGGGCCCGGATCCGGGCGACCAGCTCCTTCGGCTTGAACGGCTTCACGATGTAGTCGTCCGCGCCCGACTCCAGGCCCACGACCACGTCGACGGTGTCGCTCTTCGCCGTGAGCATCACGATCGGCACCCCGGACTCCGCCCTGATCAGACGGCACACCTCGATACCGTCCCGACCGGGCAGCATCAGGTCCAGGAGCACCAGGTCGGGCTTGGTCTCACGGAAAGCGGCCAGCGCCTTGTCACCGTCGGCTACGAAAGACGGCTCAAAACCTTCACCACGCAGCACGATGCCGAGCATCTCGGCCAGTGCGGTGTCGTCGTCGACGACAAGGACTCGTCCCTTCATAAACGACATCATCCCATTCTCATAACAGTGAAGGTTGCGCAGGTGACCAGGGTCACCGGCCAGTGACCATAGTCGCTGGGGACCGTCACTGTCTGCCCCCGTCCGTCGACGTTGATGTCAGTGACGGATGTCAGCTCCGACCGCATGTGACGCCCGCTCCTCCTGACCCGCTACGTGGCGACCAAGCCCGAGAAGGAGTGCCGCTATGTCTGGCTGATCAGCACGCCGACAGCGCACAGAGCGAGTGCAAGCCCCATCAGACTCTTCTTCGCGCTGCGGCTGGAGGCCTGCCGCTGGAGTTCCCGCGCACCAAGCAAGGCACCGCAGAACAGGAGAGCGCCGGCAACGATGCGCCTGATCACCTGCATGGGCACCCGCTCAATCCTTCGCCGAGGTCTGCGGCGCTCACGGTACAGGCCCGTACTAAGCCGCACCGCTTCCCTCCTCAACGGGATGGGAGCACCCCGCGCACGCCACTGCTCGCCGGCCCTCGCGAACAGCGCCCCCGCCATCTATAGAGGTAGAGAAACCTGTAACAACTCTCTGTCCTACGGGCCGATGCAGGATCAGGAGAAGCCCCTGAGCCGGGGTTCGACCAGCGTCCCAAGTTGGCATGTGCTTCACCGGGATCTCGCGCGCCACCGCGGCCCGTTGGGGCAAGAACGCGGAGCACTGAAAGTTGGGCCGCACCCGTCGACACCGAGCGCGGCCTCGTCCGATTCGAAGGAGTCGAAGCCATGTCGAATCCTCTCCAAACCACCTGATTCGGCATCGCCCTGATGTCAACCATGGATGTCACGGCCCCTACGTCTGCGAATGGCCGCAGGTGGAGGGGCCGTTGCCGTCCGTCGAGCCGGCATCATCCCATCGGCTAAATCGCTACCTGGCGTGACCTTGCACACAGCTCCGCAAGAGCCTGAGCCGTCACGGGCGAAACGGCGCCTTCCTCGGTGACTATCGCCGTCACCAACTCGGGCGGCGTCACGTCGAACGCCGGGTTGTATGCCTGGGTCCCCAGGGGTGCCACCGGAATCCCACTGCCCGCTCCCGCCACCGGCACCTGCGGTGCTGTGACCTCGGTCACCTCGTATCCGGGGCGCTGCTCGACCTCGATGGATGCCCCGTCAGGTGTCTCCGGATCCACCGTCGTCAACGGCGCCACCACGATGAACGGCACATGGTGGTAGCGCGCGAGCACCGCGAGCGGATAGCTCCCCACCTTGTTCGCCACCGATCCGTCGGCCGCGATCCGGTCCGCCCCGATCAGCACCGCGTCGACCTCCCCCGCCGCGAACAGCGAACCGGCCGCGTTGTCGGTGAGCAAGGTGTACGCCATGCCGCTGCGAGCCGCCTCGTATGCCGTCAGGCGCGCACCTTGCAGCAACGGACGCGTTTCGTCCACCCAGAGCCGCCGCAGCCGCCCCGCCCGGTGCGCCCTGAGGGCCACCGCGAACGCCGTGCCCTCCCCTCCCGACACCAGCGAACCGGTGTTGCAGTGGGTGAGGATCCGGTGCCCTCCGCCGGGCAGCAGTTCCTCCAGCAGCGCCAGTCCGTGCTCGGCCATCCGGGCGCTGGCCTCGGCATCCTCCTGGTGCAGCGCCCGCGCCGCGCCCAGCGCCGCCGCGGCCGCCGCCCCGCTGTCCCCGCCCTCGGCCAGGGCGGACCGGTACGCCGACGCGGCCCTGTGCACCCCGACGGACAGATTCACGGCTGTGGGCCGGGCACCCGACAGCGCCACCGCGGCCTCGTCCACGTCGAAGCCCCGCGCGGCGGCGAGCGCCACGCCGTACGCCCCCGCTATCCCGAGCAGCGGCGCCCCCCGCACCGCGAGCGAACGGATCGCCTCGACCAGCGCCGGCGCGTCCGTGCACACCAGCTCGACCTCCTCCGCCGGCAGTCTGGTCTGGTCGAGAAGGACCACCACGGGACCTTCGGGCGGCTCCTCCCACCGGATCACTGGCATGCCCGTCGACCGCTTGTCCTCGCCGGTTTGCGCGTACTGATCAGCCATGCGCTCAGTCTGCCCCGTATCCGGCGGACAATTGAAGGTGCGCAGCCTCTACCGCGGCCGGTCACGGGGCGCCCACCCCATGGCACGATGGCAGCCAACCTGCCGCCGCGCTCGCGGACGGGCACCGTGAAGGAGCTTCGATGAACGACACTCCGGGCTGGGCCTCGCCCGGATCCGCCCCGTCCGACGGGCGGGAACCCGGCGCGTCCGCCCCTGCCGACCGCCCCGTCCCCGCAGGGCCTGTCGAACCGCCCGCCGATCAGCCGGGCACGGATCCACAGGGCTCCGGTTCGCAGTGGTCCAAGGAACAGCCGCCGCCCGGCCAGTGGTCCGCGCCCACCGGCGCCCCGGCACCAGGCCAGGCACCGCCGCCCCCACCCCCCGGCCCCGGCTGGGGCGGCCAGCCCCCCGGCGGCGGCTACGGAGGCTACGGAGGGCCCGGCAGACCCGGAGGCTACGGCGGCCCCGGCGGATACGGTCCGCCCGGCGGCTACGGAGCCTGGGGCGGCGGCTGGGGCGGCCCCCCGCCCGCCGCCAAGCCCGGCGTGATCCCGCTCCGCCCGCTCGGCGTCGGCGAGATCCTCGACGGCGCCGTCTCCACCATGCGCACGTACTGGCGTACGGTCCTCGGCATCTCGCTGACGGTCGCCGTCATCACCGAGGTCGCGGTGATCCTCCTGCAGGGCCTCGTCCTGAACGACACCGAGACCACCGACGCCCTCAACGACCCGAGCGCCTCCCTCACCGAGATCAGCCGCGCCGCCGGCGAGGTCGCGCTCAGCTCGGGCGCCGTCCTGCTGATCACCCTGGTCGGCACCATCATCGCGACAGCCCTGCTGACGACCGTCACCAGCCGCGCCGTACTCGGCAAGTCCGTGACCATCGGCGAGGCCTGGCGCGACGCCCGCCCCCAGGTCCTCAAACTGTTCGGCCTCATCCTCCTGACCGGGCTCATCGCGGTCGGCGTCCTGCTCGTCGGCGCGCTGCCCGGCATCGTCGTCGCGATCGCCGGCGGCCCGGGCGGCGCCATCGCCGCCCTGCTCATCCTCGGCATCCTCGCCGGTGCCGTCGTCACCGTGTGGCTGATGGTCCGCTTCTCGCTGGCCTCGCCCGCCCTGATGCTGGAGAAGCAGGGCATCACCAAGTCCCTGAGCCGCTCCACCAAACTCGTCCGCGGCTCCTGGTGGCGGGTCTTCGGCATCCAGTTCCTCGCCTCGATCATCGCCAACATCGTCTCGTCGCTCGCCGTGATCCCCTTCACCCTGATCGGGGCCTACGCCGGCGGCCACGGCCTGACCGGCTTCCTGGAGAACACCAACGACAATTACGGCTGGACGTTCCTCGTCATCAGCGGCATCGGCTCGGTGATCGGCTCCATGCTCACCTTCCCGATCAACGCGGGCGTCACCGTGCTCCTCTACATCGACCAGCGGATCCGCCGCGAGGCCCTCGACCTCGAACTGGCCCGCGCCGCAGGTGTCGAGAACTACGGCGCCGGCACCCCCGGCACCGTCCCGGGGAGCTGATGCGGTGAGCCCGACGGGGGGAGTCCTCGCAACGGTGCCCGCAGCCCTGCCGCGCGCCGCCGACGAGGCCGTACGAGGCCTGTTGCGGGCCCGGGACACAGCGCTGCTGTCGCTGACCGGCTCGGACGACCAACCGCCCGTGACCATCCCGCGCGACCCCGCGCGGGAGGCGGCACGGCGTGAACTGTCCAAGCGGATGTACCACGAGAACGACCCGGGGCTGTTCCAACGTGCACTGAACGCCGTCCTGGACTGGGTCGACCGCCTGCTCTCCGCCGCCGCGTCCGCGACGCCCGGAGGCGCACTGGGCCTGGTCGTCGTGGTCCTGGCCGTCATCGCCGTCCTGGGCGCCCTGTGGTGGCGCCTGGGTTCCCCCCGCCGCCAACCCGTCTCCGCCGCCACCCTGTTCGACGACCGCCCCCGCAGCGCCGCAGAACACCGCGCGGCCGCCGAGGCACACGCCGCCCAGGGCCACTGGAACCAGGCCCTCCAGGAACGCATGCGCGCCGTCGTCCGCGCCCTGGAGGAACGCGCCCTGCTCGATGTCCGCCCCGGCCGCACCGCCGACGAGGCCGCCGCCGAAGCCGGCCGCGCCCTGCCCGCCCACACCGACCGGCTGCGCGCCGCCGCCCGGGAGTTCGACGACGTGACGTACGGCGGCCGCAGGGCGACCCAGGCGTCGTACGACCGCATCGCCGACCTCGACCGCGACCTGGAACGCACCAAGCCGATCCTGGCCGGCAGCTCCAGCAGCACCCACAGCACGACCCACAACACCCGCCAGGGAGCCGCCGAATGACCACCGGCGTAGCCTTCCCGGCCACCTCCACCGCGCCAACCACCCGCCCGGTGTGGACTCGGACCCGCGGCATCGTCCTCGCCGTGGTGCTCGCCCTCGCCGGGGCCGTGGCGATCGCCGTCATCCGCTCCGACACCAGGCACGGCGACCTCGACCCACGCTCCGCCGACCCCTACGGCAGCCGCGCCGTCGCCGAACTCCTCGCCGACCGGGGCGTGGACACCCGTGTGGTCACCACCCTGACCGAGGCGCGCACCGCGGCCGGCCCCGACACCACCCTTCTCGTCGCCGTCCCGGACCTGCTGACCCCGCATCAGCAGTCCCAGCTGGAGTCGTCGACGGCCCGGTCGGGCGGCCGCACCGTCCTGGTCGCCGCCGGCAGCACGTCCGTCGAACGGCTCGCCCCCGGCGTGACCGCCGACCCCGCGAACAGCATCAAGTCCACGCTCGACCCGCACTGCTCCCTGGCGGCGGCCCGGCGGGCGGGCAGCGCCGACACCGGTGGCATCCGCTACACCACCACCCACCTCGACGCCAACACCTGCTACCCCAGCCAGCGCCTGGCCACGCTCCTCCGCATCCCCGCAGCCTCCGGAAACGGTGACACCGTCGTCCTCGGCGCGCCCGACATCCTGCTCAACGACCGCCTCGACAAGCAGGGCAACGCCTCGCTCGCCCTCCAACTCCTCGGCTCCCGCCCCCATCTGGTCTGGTACCTCCCCTCACTCTCCGACGCCACGGCCACCGGTACCGGCGACCAGAAATCCCTGTTCGACCTGCTGCCCTCCGGCTGGCTCTGGGGCACGCTCCAGCTCTTCATCGCCGCCGCCCTCGCCGCCTTCTGGCGGGCACGCCGGCTCGGCCCCCTCGTGCCCGAGAAACTCCCTGTGGCGATCCGCGCCTCCGAAACCGTCGAAGGCCGCGCTCGCCTCTACCGCAAGGCCGGCGCCCGCGACCGCGCGGCCGCCGCTCTTCGCTCCACCGCCCGCACCCGTCTCGCCCCCCTCGTAGGCGTCCCCGTCTCCCAGGCGCACGCGCCCGAGGCCCTGCTCCCTGCCCTCTCCGCCCACCTGCACGGCGACGGACAGACCCTGCAAGCCCTGCTCTTCGGACCGCCGCCCGGCGACGACGCGGCCCTCATCACCCTCACCGACCAGCTCGACGCCCTCGAAAGAGAGGTACGCCGTCCATGATGGACCCGACCGCTGACAACGCCGGGAACACCGGGAACCCGGCCGACGCCAGGGCCTCCCTGGAGGCCCTGCGCGCGGAGATCGCCAAAGCCGTGGTCGGCCAGGACCCCGCCGTGACCGGCCTCGTCGTCGCTCTCCTCTGCCGCGGACACGTTCTCCTTGAAGGAGTCCCCGGAGTCGCCAAAACGTTGCTCGTCCGCGCCCTCGCATCCGCGCTCGAACTGGAGACCAAGCGCGTCCAGTTCACCCCCGACCTCATGCCGAGCGACGTCACGGGCTCCCTCGTCTACGACACCCGCACCGCCGAGTTCTCCTTCCAGCCCGGCCCGGTCTTCACCAACCTCCTCCTCGCGGACGAGATCAACCGCACCCCGCCCAAGACCCAGTCGTCCCTCCTCGAAGCCATGGAGGAACGCCAGGTCACCGTCGACGGCATCCCACGCCTGCTCCCCGATCCGTTCCTGGTCGCCGCGACCCAGAACCCCGTCGAGTACGAGGGCACCTACCCCCTCCCCGAAGCCCAGCTCGACCGCTTCCTGCTCAAACTGACGATCCCTCTCCCCTCCCGCCAGGACGAGATCGACGTCCTCACCCGCCACGCCGAGGGCTTCAACCCACGCGACCTGCGCGCCGCCGGTGTACGCCCCGTCGCAGGCCCCGCCGACCTCGAAGCCGCCCGCGCAGCGGTCGCCAAGACGAACATCTCCCCCGAGATCACCGCCTACGTCGTCGACATCTGCCGCGCCACCCGCGAGTCGCCGTCCCTCACCCTCGGCGTCTCCCCACGCGGCGCCACCGCCCTCCTCGCCACCTCACGCGCCTGGGCCTGGCTGACCGGCCGCGACTACGTCATCCCCGACGACGTCAAGGCCCTCGCCCTGCCCACCCTCCGCCACCGCGTCCAACTCCGCCCCGAGGCCGAGATGGAGGGCGTGACCGCCGACTCCGTCATCAACGCGATCCTCGCCCACGTCCCGGTCCCCCGCTGATGCCCCTCACCGGACGCGCCGCCCTCATCGCGGCCATCGGGTCGGTCCCCATCGGCATCTGGGGACCGAGCTGGACCGGCATCCTCGCCGTCGACGGCCCACTGGCTCTGGCCTGCGCCTGCGACTTCGCCCTGGCGGCTCCGGTACGACGCCTCGTGCTGACCCGCTCCGGCGACACGTCCGCCCGTCTCGGCGAGACCGCGGACGTCACCCTGACGGTGACCAACCCGTCCCGGCGCCCCCTCCGGGCCCGCCTCAGGGACGGCTGGCCGCCCAGCAGTTGGCAGCCCGGCACGGAGGTGGAGGCCTCACGCCACCAACTGACCGTTCCCCCGGGCGAACGCCGACGCGTCACGACCCGCCTGCGCCCCACCCGCCGCGGCGACCGCCAGGCGGACCGCGTCACGATCCGCTCCTACGGCCCCCTCGGCCTGTTCTCCCGCCAGGGCGGCCACAAAGTGCCCTGGACTGTACGGGTTCTGCCCCCCTTCACCAGCCGCAAGCATCTGCCGTCGAAACTCGCCCGATTGCGTGAACTCGACGGCCGTACCAGCGTCCTGACCCGCGGCGAGGGCACGGAATTCGACAGCCTCCGCGAGTACGTCCCCGGCGACGACACCCGCTCCATCGACTGGCGGGCAACGGCACGGCAATCGGCGGTCGCGGTACGCACCTGGCGTCCTGAGCGCGACCGGCACATCCTTGTCGTCCTCGACACCGGACGCACCTCCGCCGGCCGCGTCGGCGACGCGCCCCGCCTGGACGCCTCCATGGACGCGGCACTCCTCCTCGCGGCCCTCGCGTCGCGCGCGGGCGACCGCGTGGATCTCCTCGCCTACGACCGCCGGGTGCGCGCCCTCGTCCAGGGCCGCGCCGCAGGCGACGTCCTCCCCTCCCTGGTCAACGCAATGGCCACGCTGGAGCCCGAGCTCGTCGAAACGGACGCCCGCGGCCTCACCGCCACCGCGCTCCGAACGGCTCCACGCCGTTCGCTGATCGTCCTACTGACGACGCTCGACACCGCTCCGGTAGAACAGGGCCTGCTTCCCGTGCTCTCGCAACTGACCCAACGGCACACAGTTCTACTTGCTTCAGTGGCCGACCCACATATCGCGCATATGGCGACGGCCCGCGGAAACGCCGACGCGGTGTACGAGGCAGCGGCGGCCGCACAAGCCCAGAGCGAACGGCATCGGACCGCGGAGCAACTGCGCCGGCACGGTGTGACGGTCGTGGACGCGACGCCTGATGATCTCGCTCCTGCGTTGGCGGATGCGTATCTCGCCTTGAAAGCGGCGGGTCGGCTCTGAGTCCCGGACGGCAGGGGCTCCAGGTCGGCCCCTGCCGATTTCTCTCCAAGCCCTCAAACGCGAAAGAGCCCCACACCGTGAGGTGTGGGGCTCTTTCCTAATATTTGTTCGGCGGTGTCCTACTCTCCCACAGGGTCCCCCCTGCAGTACCATCGGCGCTGTAAGGCTTAGCTTCCGGGTTCGGAAT
>NZ_JBEOYD010000052.1:0-68218 GCF_040296885.1 Streptomyces sp. NPDC001980
CCCGGCGTGTCCGCGCCGCGCGCCGCGGCGGGCCGGGCGGGCGGGGCCCCCCGCCGCCCCCCCCCCACCCCCCGCGCGGGCGGGCCGGCGGCCCCCCCCCCCCCGGACCCGGGGGGTCGAGCAGCGGATCGGGTCAATAGGAGAACTGCTGGATCTGGCTGCCGTCGCCTGCGTATGTCCAGCCGGTCCGGGTGGCCGGGTCGAGCTGGACGGCGCGCTCGTGATGGGCTTGGAGCCGGCCGTTGTAGGAGCCGAACAGCGGGTACTCGACGCCGGTTACGGTGCTCACCGTCTTGCCCGTCTTCAGGTCGACGACGACGATGCGGCCGGTGGCGTTGTTGTCGCCGAAGCCGTACTGCTGGAAACCGCCCGCCGGCTTCAGGTCCGGGTACCGGAAGGCGAACAGCGCCAGGTGGTGCTCGCCGTCGACGGCGAGCGCGACGGGTGCCTGGGCCATTCCGAGATTCACCTGGTCCCCGCTGGGCAACTGCGCGAAGTACCCGGTGCCGGCGAAGTTGACGCTAAGCGAGTGGTACCACGTTTCGTAGAGGCCGCCCTTCTGGTCGGAGGCGAGGGTGTCGGCGCAAGGGATTCCCGCCTGGCTGTGGGTGACCGTTCCGCTGTCCAGGTCGACTGCGGCCATGGTGCCGGATCCACTCGAAGCCAGGCAGTTGACGCCGATCCCATTCTTCTGCGCGGAGAAGACACCGGTCGACTCGTCCACGTCCAGCAGGCCGTACGAGCTTCTCCCGTCCGGGGTGGGCTCGAGCTGGAGCGGCATCCCCTGAGCGCCGGTCGCCGTATCCACGGGGAGCACGAAGCTCGCACGGTCGCTCGAACGGTAGGCGAGCACCGCTGCACGGTGGCGCTTGGCGTCCACCCGCCCGCCCGTCACGACGTACTGGTCGTCGACCCGGACGGGGCTGCCGACCGCGTTGCCGGTGCTGGTGTCGTAGGTCTCCAGCCACTGCTCGCCGGTGGTGGTCTGCTTGTGCAGGACCAGCGTGTGGTGGGCGGAGTCGACGCCGAACACCTCGTAGATGGAGCCGTACGCGGGGTCGCTCGTCACCTTGCGTCCATAGATTCCGGTGGTGGCGTCATAGTCGTACACCGAGCCTTCACCGGTGGGGCTTTCGATCGCCGCGACGGATGTGCCGCCGGGGACGATCGCGAAGTTGGTCAGGTTGGTACCGTCGGGGGCCAGTCCGTCGTCGTATGCCAGCAGCGACGTCGGCGAAGCCTGCCCGACTACCTTGCCGTGCTCGTCGACGGCGAACACTCGCAGGTCGTAGGTGGTCGATGAGGGCAGCTTGAGCGCGAGGGCGTCGAGTTCCGCCGTGCCTCGCGTGCCCGTCAGCGAGCGGTCGAGCGTGGCCGGGTTGTCCACCCCGTTGTGGTCGCGGGTGGTGCCGTTCTGGTTGCTGACCAGGTTGTACGAGTTGTACATGTTCGGTCCGGGCGCGGAGAACTCCAGCAGCGTGCCGGTGGCGCCCTTGACCTGCGATACGTCGTAGTGCACCGAGAACCGCGGTGCGGCCCGGTTGATCTCCAGCAGGTGACCGAACTCTCCGGATGCCTTCGCGGCCAGGGTCGGCGCCGCCGGGCGTTGCGAGGGGTCACCGCCGTCGACCCGGATCGAGGCGAACTCGCCGTACAGCGGGCCGGACTTGGAGTTGCCTGTGGGGTTCTCGAGGATACCGATCCCGTAGATGCCGCCGCCGGCGGAGAAGGCGTCGGCCGGGACGGTGACCGTGCCGCGAAGTGCCGTCAGCGGGGTGCTGTAGGAGGCGGAGAAGATGGGCGCCATCGCGGGGTTCCAGTGGCCGACTCCCGACACGACCAACTTCGGCGAGCTGACGTTCCGCACTCCGGTGAGGTCGTAGCTCACCTGCACGGAGTGTCCCGTGTTGACGACGGGCTGGACTACCGGGGCGAGCGACTCGACGTAGCTGCCGTCGGTGGGGCCGAAGGTCAGCTCGTGGGTGGCCGAGGCCAGCACCTGGTGGCCGTGGCGCACCTCGAAGGTGAGCGAGATCTGCCGGTCCGTCGCGGAGATGACCGGGAGTCCGGCCGCGGTCAGCATCTGCGTGGGGGTCACCCGGATCGCCGACACATCGGAGGTGAACTCTTCGTTCCCGATGCGCAGCACGTAACTGACGCCCTGCCGGCTGGACAGCCCGGTCACGTCGGCGCCGATGGTCACCGGTCCCACCAGGCCCTCCCCGGTGGCGCTGGAGCCCGTGCCCGGTCCGGCCAGATCGATGCGTCCGGGATCGGTGCCCTCCAGGTACGAGCCACCGAGCCCGCCCATGGTCTGGCGATGCGCCACGGAGAGCCGGACGATGCGGGGCGTGCCCGTGTCGGCACGGCTGCTGCCGTCCGCCTTGGCCAGGACCGCCTGCACAGCGGCCGTGACGTCGAGCTGCGGGCCCACGTGGAGCGGCTGGTCGACCTGCGGCGGCGTGGGCACGACCCGGCCGGTGCGCTCCAGCAACGAACGGACGTCATCGGGCGACGGGTGCTGCCCGGTCAGCCGGGAGGCCTGTAGCACGACCGCTGCAGCGGCCGCGATCTCGGGCGCGGACGCCGAAGTGCCTCCGCTGAGGACCTCCGCCACCGACTGCGCGCTCTGGCCCTGATGCTCGAAGGCGGGAATGCCGTCACTGGGCGCCGAGACGTCCACACGCGTGCCGAATCCCGAGGAGAAGACCCCGGAACCGTTGAGCCTGGTGGTCGCCCAGGTGCCGTTGGCCGACGCGGCTCCACCGTTCTGCGGCGGCACGGACAGCGTGTCGTCGGTCGTGGTACCGCCCGCAGCGATCGCGCCGGAGTCCAGCACCTTGCTGGGCGTGGTCGACAGCTGGTCGTCGTCGATCCGGGTAGTGCCGGCGGCCTTGCGGGTCACGTTGGTCGCGGTGCTGCCGCCGTCGGGCCCGACGGCCGCGTTGGTGTACAGCCTGGTGCCGTCGTTCGACGAGACCACCACGGTGATGCCGTACTGCTGCACGATCGACGCGATCACGGCCTGCTGGACCGGGTCGTCCTCCAGGTAGCGGCCGGGGAGCCCCTGGGCGTCGGTGCCGTAGCCGAGGCTGGCGGTGATCACGTTGGGTCGCGGCGTCTGCCGGGCCGCGGCCAGCAGCGCCACCGCGATCTGGCTGAACGTCGGCTGCTCCGGGACGACGAGCCGGTAATGGGCACCCGGGGCGATGCCCAACAGGTCGGAGTACCCACTGCCCTGCATGTCCGGACGCTGCAGTTCGTGCGGAAGCGGCGCCATCACGGAGAAGTCCAGCAGCACCTCACCCAGCACGGGGTCCTGCCCCTGGGTCGAGCCGGTCGGGTCGAGTGCGCCGGTCGAGTCCGCGGTGTAGGTGGGGATCAAGGGCATCGTGGGGATGTCCAGGTACCGCTGTCCGTTCTGGACGACGGTCGTCGGCCCGTGCGAGTCGAGGTTTGGCGTCGACGTGTCGCTGAGGTTGCCGATCGAGACGTTGGTGATGGTCTCACCGGTGCCGGGCAACTGGCCGAACTTCTGCTTCAGCAAGCTGTAGGCGCCCGTCGCGTTCACGCCGCCGGCGTTGAGGAAGCTCTGCAGCGAGGTGCCGAGAGCCGCGTTGCCGGGCACACCGTCGGAGCCGGTCGCACCGCTGTCCTGTTCCCTGGCCGACGAGGCGGCCTTCCCCGCCGTGGCGCTCACCGAGGAGGGCAGCGGCACGGAGCCTGTGTTCATGGGAGAGACGGTCTGGTCGGGCTCGGCGTAGACGACACCGGGTGTGGCGGCCAGCTTCCGGGCGGCGGCCGCGGCGTCACCGCCGGCGAACTGGACGACCTGGACCTTGGACAGGTCGATCGCCCCGGAGCCCAGCTTCGCCTGGGCGGCTGAGCGCAACTGCTTCGCCTGGGCTGCCGACAGCGCCGGCAGCAGGGGACGCATGGAGACAGCGTGGGCCCGCTGGAGCGCGGTGTTGACCGCGGTGTCCGAGGTCAGCGGGGTACGGACCTGCAGATTGCGCTGCTTGCCCAGCGACGTGCCCGTCACCTCGGTGGCCGAGCCAAGGACCACGAGGACCTGGTGCGGGCTGTTCTTCGCCGACTGCGCGGGCGTGGGCTTCAGGAACGAGCGCCACGGACCGAGCGCTGAAGATCCGGGTATGGAGGGCGGCGCGGCCCCCGCACCGGGCTGTGACGCTGATGAGCTGCTGCCGAGCGGGGTCCTGACGGCCGGCGACTGGCCGGAATCAGTGGCCGCGGAGCCGGACCCGGGGGAGCTTGAGGGAAACGCGGCCGCGGGTATCGTTACGGCCGCGGTGATGGCCACGAGCGCGATACCGACGGCACCAAGCCGTCTGCCGCGGGTGTGGGCATACGTCATGGGACACCTTTCTCAAGGAGCGAATCCGCGAGCACGGATCCACACCGGAAGGCTCTGCCCGCTCGAACGTGCTCAGGACAGCGCCGACTTCAGCGTGAAAGATGTCAACCGCGACCAACGAAAGACAAGGTTAAGAGGCTGGCGGATCTCTGCCAGGTGGCGGAAGCCGCCACGGAAATGGGCGGAGCGGTATGGAACTTAGCGTGCTCGGGCTTGCGGAAGAAACAGAACACGTCTACGTGGCACTGGTCCGGCAACCTCGCTGCACCTCTTCGGAGTTGGCCGACGTGTGCGGCATGCCCGCGACCACTGCGGGAAGACTGCTGTCCAAACTGGTCAAGGCCGGGCTCGCCGTGCAGGACGCCGGCCGCCCGCCACGCTTCACCGCCACTCCCCCGGATGTCGCCGTCACCGCGCTGATAGACCAGCGCGAGCACCAGCTCAAGGAAGCACGAGCCCTGGTACAGCGGTTGACCGAGACTCACCGGGAGGCGGCCCGGATAAGCCATCCCGACATGGCCGTCGAACTGCTCACCAGCCGTGAGCACATCAGCGCCGCCGTGCACCGGCTGACTGTCGACGCCCGCCACCAGGTGCGTGCGTTCGACCGCCCGCCCTATGTCGACGGCCCCGGCAGCAACCTCGACCGCCAGCTCCAGCAGCAGCGGCGCGGCGTGATCCACCGGGTGATCTACGACCGCGAAGCGGTGGCCTGGCCCGGCAGACTGAACAACGACATCGTGCCCAGCATGAAGGCAGGCGAGCAGGCACGGGTACACCCTGAGTTGCCCCTCAAACTCGTCATCAGCGACGACCGGGCGGCCATCCTCCCCTTCAGCCTCGGACCTGGGGGCCAGTCAGTCGCCTACCTGGTCCACCGCTCCCCTGTGCTCGTAGCCCTGGAATCGCTCTTCGAGGCGCAATGGGAGCGCGCAGTGCCGCTGTCGGACGACCCGCTGCCGCCCGGCGACGCCACCACCGCGGCGGAATCCGAGGACGCAGAGCCTGATGAGGAGACTCGGTCCCTGCTTGCCCTGCTCGCCTCAGGCCTCACCGACACGGCCATCGCGCGCGCCCAAGGCTGGAGCGAGCGGACCACCCAGCGTCGCGTCCACCAACTCATGTGCCAACTCGGCGCCTCCACCCGTTTCCAGGCGGGCATCACCGCCACCCGACGCGGCTGGCTGTGAAAATCGCAGATGGCGGACTCCGCCTCACGGGGCGGGCGCCGCTGGCGCCCAAAGCCGCGGGCGCAGTCCTCAAGGCCCCCACGGCGGTCGATCAAGGTGTTGTCGAGGTCGAGAAGTGCCAGCACAAAACGAAGCCACGCGACGGACCGCCCGTCTCAGTTTGCGTCTCGTTCACCGCTAGGCAAAAGGAAAGGGCGGCACCCTGCGAGGGGTGCCGCCCTTGTGGTTGTCCGTGGAGCTACGGCTGCCGGGGGCGGGGGTCGGCTTCGGTGGCGGGTGGGGATGAGTCGCCGTGGGGGCGGCGGGAAGGGCGGCCGCCGGCAAGGGGGTTGGCGGGCAGCCAGGCTTCCAGGCGCCGCCGGGCGCGTGCGTGCAGGTGTGTCATGAGCCGGAAGGCCTGGGCGGCCGGGGGTGGGTCGGTGAGGTCGCCGGTCAGGGCCACTTCCACACCGCCGCTGAACCGGGCGGTGTAGTTGTACATGAAGCCGCACAGGCAGGCCAGTGCGGTGCCCAGGAGGATCTCCAGCGCGACGACCCCGGTGGCGACGACCAGCGTCTCCCACGGCGTCGGCCACTCGCCCGGGGCGACGATGTCCAGCAGCACCGACGTGGCGAGCGCGGCGCCGAGGACGCACACGCCCAGGCCTGTCAGGAAGAAGAAGCTCATCACCGTGACCGACCACGGGTTGGTCCCGGATATGCGCATGCGGGTGGGCCGGCGCGGTGGGCCGTGCGGGAAGGCGTGATCACGGGGCGGTGCCGGCTGCGGCGACCCGCGTTCGGGTGCCGTCGGAGTGGGCGCCGTCGGTGACGTCACCATGCGGGACGAGATCCTCGGCGCCGGCTTACGGGCCGTGCTGCGGGTCCTGCTGCGCTTGGTTCGGCTCATGTCCGCTCCCTGCTTGGCTGGTCCTCACCTGCGACGTTATGTGGAGGCGTGCGGCCGCGCATCCCCGGCGGTGACGGTGAGTGACGGGAGCCGGCCGGCCTCGGCGGTGGCGGCCGGTTCGCGGTTGTCCCCCGTGCGAGCTACCGGCAGGTGTCCACTCAGCGGTGACGATCGCGGGGCGGCCGATCCGTAGCGTTCGGGCCAGTCGCGGCGCTTCGGCCGCGGATCCTGTGAGGGAGTCATCATGAGGCTGGTCTGGCAGCTCCTGGCGGTCGCGGCGGTCGCCTTCGTCGGGGGGCAGGGTGTCGCCGCGGTGCAGGGGAGCTGGTTCCTCACCCTGGTCCTCGGCCTGCTCACCGCCGTGGTCGCGGTGCTCGTCTACGGGTGGGTGGTACGGCGCACCGAGCACCGGCCGAGCGTGGAGGTGGGCCGCGAGGATGCCCGGGCGGCGTTCGGGCGCGGGGCGCTCATAGGTGTGGCGACCTTCGCGTGCGTCATCGGGAACATCGCCTTCCTCGGGGACTACACGGTGCACGGCGTGGGGTCGGTGACGGGTGCGGTGGGAGTGGTCGGGTACATGGCCGCCGCCGCGGTGACCGAGGAACTGCTCTTCAGGGGCGTGCTGTTCCGGATCGTCGAGGAGCGCACCGGGACCTGGATCGCACTGGTGTCGACCGGGGTGCTGTTCGGGATGATGCATCTGCTCAACAAGGACGCGACCGTGTGGGGCGCCCTCGCCATCGCGATCGAGGCCGGCGGCATGCTCGGTGCCGCGTACGCCGCCACCCGCACCCTGTGGCTGCCGATCGGCCTGCACTTCGGCTGGAACTTCGCCGAGTCCGGCATCTTCGGCACCGAGGTCTCCGGCAGCGGCGGAGCGCAGAAGGGGCTGCTGGACGCCTCCACCTCGGGCTCGGAGCTGGTCACCGGCGGGCAGTTCGGGCCGGAGGCGAGTGTGTACTCGGTGCTGCTCGGGATGCTGGTGACGGTCGCGTTCCTGTGGCTGGCCAGGCGGCGGGGGCATGTGGTGCCGCGTCGGCGTCGGGACGTCCCGGCCGGTGCCGTCGCTACACTGCCCCGGTGATCAGTCCTCGGCGGGCGCCCGGGTGGTGGCACCGGCTCGACGTCACGGTCCGGGATCTGCCGCTCGGGCTGCTGCTCCTGGCCGGGTCGTTCCTGCCGGCGCTGCACGGCAACGGCACCCAGGTCGGAGATCTGCCGACCCGCCCCTTCGACGCGCTGACGATCGCGGTGCTCGGCCTGGAGTGCCTGCCGCTCGCCGGGCGCCGCCGGTGGCCGGCCCTCTCGCTGGCGCTGGTGTCCCTCGGCTTCGCCGTGGACCAGCTGCGCGGCTACCACTCGGTCGCCGGCACCGCGCTGCCGCTCGCCCTGATCAGTACCGGCGCCCATCTGGAACGGCACCGGCGGGCCACCGCGCTGGTGTTCTCCGCGGCCTACGTGCCGTTGGCGGTCGCGCTGTACCGGCTGGGGTCGGGGGGTGAGACGGCGAGCGGGTTCGTGACGTTCTACCTGGTGCTGGTGCTCGCCTGGGGCATCGGGGCGTGGCTGCGCTCCACCCGGGCCGCGGAGGCCGAACGGCGGCGGCGCGTCGCCGAGGACACCCGCGCCGCCGAACGCGCCCGGATCGCCCGCGAGTTGCACGACGTGGTGACCCACCATGTGACGGCGATGGTCGTGCAGGCGGAGGCGGCCCGGTACCTGACCGCCGCGCCGGACCGTCTCGACCGGACGCTGACCGCCGTCACCGACACGGGGCGGCGGGCCATCTCCGATCTGCGTCATCTGCTGGACCTGCTTAATCCCGACCACGGCACCGATACCGGTGGCGGCAGGACACCGCCCGCCGGCCGGCTGCTCACGCTCGTGGAGCAGACGCGCCGGGCCGGGCAGCCGGTGGAGTTCACCGAGGAGGGCACGCCGACGCCGTCGGCGGGCAGCGCCGACCTGGTGGCCTACCGGGTGGTGCAGGAGTCCCTGACGAACGCCCTCAAGTACGCCCACGGCAGCCGGACTTCGGTCCGGGTGCGGCACGGCGAGAAGGAGATCACCGTGGAGGTCGGCACGGACGGGTCCGGCCACGCCACGGCGTCCCCGGGCGGGAGCGGGCGGGGCCTGGCCGGTCTGCGGGAACGGGTGGCCGTGCTGGGCGGCGAGTTCAGCGCCGGGCCCGCGGACGACGGCCGCTTCGTCGTCCGGGCCCGGATACCCGCGGGGAGCCCGGCATGAACGGCATGAACGACGTGGCCGGAGTGACCGGCGCCGGCGGCGGCGAGGCGCCGATCCGGGTCCTGGTCTGCGACGACCAGGTGCTGGTCCGCACCGGCCTTGCGACGATCATCGACGCCCAGCCCGACCTGGAGGTGGCGGGCGAGTGCGGGGACGGGCAGGCCGCGGTCGACCTCGCCGGCCGGCTCCGCCCGGACGTCGTGGTGATGGACGTCCGGATGCCGGTCCTCGACGGCATCGAGGCCACCCGGCTGCTCGCCGGTGCCGGGGTGCCGCATCCGGTGAAGGTGCTCGTGGTGACGACGTTCAACCTGGACGAGTACGTCTACGAGGCCCTGCGCGCCGGCGCCAGCGGCTTCCTGCTCAAGGACGCGCCGCCGGACCGGCTGCTGCACGGCATCCGGACCGTGGCCACGGGCGCGGCCCTGCTGGACCCCGAGGTGACCCGGCAGCTCGTGGGCCGCTACGCCGCCCGGATCCGCCCCGCCGACGGCGGCACCCCGCACGGTGTTCCGCTGACCCCGCGCGAGCTGGAGGTGCTGCGCCTGATCGCGGACGGCCTCTCCAACAGCGAGATCGCCGCGGCCCTGGTGCTCAGCCCGGAGACCGTCAAGACCTTCGTGTCCCGCATCCTCGCCAAGCTGGGTCTGCGCGACCGTGTCCAGGCTGTCGTCTACGCCTACCGCCAGGGCCTGGTGACCTGACCGGTCCCGCCCGGCCCCCGCCCTGTCGCCCCGCTAGAGCACCCCGCCGGCCTCGTCCTGGAACAGCTCCGTCCAGTAGTGCCAGTCGGCGTCCGTCGTGACGGGCGTGGGGTCGATGGTCGCGAGGGTGTGGAGCATGGTCGCGGCGAGCTGGTCGTAGGCCTCGGTGGTGAGTTCGTGGTTCAGGTGCTCGTCGATGGTGCGCTCGTGGTGCAGGAGCCAGAGGGTGTAGGCGAGCGTGGAGATGTCGGTGTTGAGGGGGTAGAGGGTCGCCTCGGGCTCGGAGAAGTTGAGGATCGTGCCCGTGGAGCCGTCCACGACGAGGCTGTTGTCCTCGACCAGGTAGCCGAGGCGTATGAGCCGGTCGGCGTGGCGGGGGAGGTCGTCCAGGGGGAAGTCGCCGGTGTGGATGTCGGTGAAGTACTCCCAGAGGGTGGGGAGCGGGGCGTCCGGGTCGAGGTGGAAGACGACCGCGTGCTCCGGGAGGCCGGTCTCGCGCAGGAAGCGGCGGGTCGGCTCGTGGGTGAGCGTGGGCGGGAAGTCGACCTCCTCGAAGCGGGCCACCCGGCCCTGTCCGAACTCCTGGTCCAGGAGCCGGGCCGGCAGGTCGACGGCGAGCCCGGAGTCCGTGCCGGGGCCCGCGATCAGGCTGAGGGGGCGGATCAGGGCCGTCGCCTTCCAGTACGGCGGGACGCGGCCGGCCGTGCTCTCCTCGAAGAGCTCCAGGAGCCTGCGGGAGGCCTCGGTCGCCGCCTTCGTGCCGTGCGTCCCGGCGAGGGAGGCGAAACGGCCGCGCAGGCCCGTCAGTTCCTCGGTGACCGCGGCGAACCGCAGCAGGGTCTCCAGCGAGGGCGCCAGCGGGCGCGGCTCGGTGGGGTCGATCAGGTAGGCCGTGGTGATCTCGCCGGTGCCGCCGTCGAGGAGGATCGACTCGGTGTCCAGGCCGACCGGGGCCAGCAGCTCCCCTATCACCAGGCGGTCCCGGAGCTCCTCGGCGAGCCGGGTCGGGCCGTCCGTGACGTCCGCCAGGGTGCGCAGGCCGGTCGTGCGCAGCGTCTCGAACGTCAGCAGGCCGCCGCTGTCGGGCAGTCCGGGGCCGGTGAGCCAGCTGCGGGTGGGTTCGTGCGTGATGTACCTGTCCAGTTCGGCCTCGGTCAGAGTGATCGCCGTCGCACCGCTGCCGGTCGTGCTGATCGTGCTCATCGCTGCCCCCGCGATCAAGTGTTCAAGACGTGCAAGTGGGTCGAGTGGTGCGTCGTGCGTAGGTCGTCAGCAGGGCATGGCGGGCCGTCCGGGCTTCCCCTCCGAAACGGCCGTCCCCACTACCCGGAACACTACGCCGCGGCACTGACAACGCCCCGCAGAAGAGACGTCAGACGACCCTCGACCGTTCCGTCCCGGTGAGAATCGCCTCCACCGTCTGTTCCACGGTGAGCTCCGAGGTGTCCAGCCACAGTCCCAACGGCTGGGTGCGCAGGCGGAGTTCCGCGTCCAGATCGGCGATCGTCCACGCGGGCCCGTACCCGGTCTTCGGCCGCCCGGCCTCCCGCTCCGCCACGGCCTCGGCGCTGGGGGCGAGGACGACGACGTGCAGGGGGCGGGTGCGGATCCGCTCGACGTACGACGCCAACTCCGGGCCCAGCAGCACGTCCTGGACGATCGCCGTGAAGCCGGCTTCGGCGTAGGCGTCCGCCGTGGCGGCCGACAGGCGGTAGCGGAGATGAAGTTGGGCGGTCGCCTCCGCGGAGGCCCCGGGCGTGTACTCCTCCCGTCCCGACACGATCATGCGGCGGAAGAGGTCGCCGCGGACGTGCGCGGCCCGGGGCAGGGACTCGGCCAGCGCCTGCGCCACCGTGGACTTGCCGGCCGCCATCACTCCAGCGATGACCACGACCCCGGACAGGCTCACTGGCCCGTGACCACCGCCGCCTGCGGGCGGATCGGGAGGCGGTTGACCGGGCGGCCGGTCGCCGCGCGGACGGCGGAGGCGATGGCCGCCGGGGACGTCACCACCGGTACCGCGCTGACCGACTTGGCGCCGAAGGGGGCGACCACGTCCCGTTCCTCGACGAGCTTGACGATCCGGATGTCGGGCGCGTCGAGGGCGGTCGGCAGGGCGTACCCGGTGAGGTCGGGGTGGCGGATCAGGCCGCGCGGGGTGCGCAGGTTCTCCGTCAGGGCGATGCCGACGCCCTGCGTGACACCGGCCTCGATACGGGCGTTGAGCTGTGCCGGGTTGAGGATCCGGCCGACGTCCTGGGCGACGGCCAACTCCACGACCCGCACCGAGCCGAGCTCGATGTCGACGTCGACGACCGCGCGGATCGCGCAGAAGGCGAGGCCGACGAAGGCGTCGCCCTGGCCGTCGCCGTTCAGCGGCTCGGTCGGGTGCGGGCGGCACTGCGCGGTGGCCCACAGCTCCTTGCCGTCCAGCGCCTCGGTGACGGTGGTCGACAGGACGCCGTCGTACGACGTGATCTTGCCGTCGGTGATCTGGAGCAGCTCGGTCGACATGCCGAACTTGTGGGCGAGGGGCTGGAGGAGCTGGGTGCGGACCATCTTGGCCGCGCGTTCCACGGCGCCGCCGGAGACCCAGGTGTGGCGGCCGCGGCAGCCGGGGCCGGCGGGGGGCTGGTCCGTGTCGACGGGGGCCACGTGGACCTCGTCGACGCCGAGGGTCTCCTGGACGATCTGGCGGGCCAGTGTGGTGAAGCCCTGGCCGGTCTCCACGGCCGCGCAGAGCACGGTCGCGATGCCGTCGTGCACCTTGACCGTGGCCGTCGAGACCTCGTCGGCGCCCTCCGCGCCGAGCATGTGCACCATGCCGAGGCCGTAGCCGACGCCCCGGCGCACCGCGCCCGGTTCGCCCGCGCCCTCGGGGCCGCCGGGCAGCAGCCACTCGTCCTCGGGCGTGTCCTTGGGGAGCTGCGGGAGCGGGAAGTCCCGTACCGCCTGGAGGAGTTCGGCCACCGGGGCCGGGCAGGTCACGGTCTGGCCGATGGGCAGGAGGTCGCCGGTGGCGAGCGCGTTGCGCAGGCGGATCTCGGCCGGGTCGAGGCCGAGCTTCTTCGCCAGCTTGTCCATCTGCGCCTCGTAGGCGGCGCACACCTGCATGGCGCCCTCGCCGCGGACGTGTCCCGAGGGCGGGTTGTTGGTGCGGACGGCCCAGCCCTCGATGAAGGCGTTCGGGACGACGTACGGGCCGCAGGCGAAGGAGACGGCGGCGGCCAGGGACTCGGCGGAGGTGTCGGCGTAGGCGCCCGCGTCGAGCAGGATCTGCGCCTCGACCTTGACCAGCTTGCCCTCGGCGTCGGCGTGGTGCCGGTAGCGGAGCAGGGTGGGGTGGCGGTGCGCGTGGCCCAGGAACGACTCCTCGCGGGTCGCCGTGAGCTTGACCGGGCAGCCGGTCTTCAGGGCGAGCAGGCCGAGCGGCAGCTGGAAGCCCTGGTCCTCGCGGTCGGCGGTCGCGCCCGGCACGCCGGTGACGACGATCTTCACCTGTTCGAGCGACAGGCCGTAGCAGGCGGCGGCCGTGTTGCGGTCGGTGTGCGGGTCGGTGGAGGCCACGTACAGCTCGACGCCGCCGTCGGGGCGGGGCACGGCGAGTCCGGCCTCGGCGCCGATGGGGGCGGGGTCGGCGCGGCCGATGCGGTACTGGCCCTCGACCACGATCTCGCCGGTCGCGTCCGGGTCGCCGTGCTGGAGCGGGATGTGCCGGATCAGGTTGCCGTCGGGGTGCAGCGGCTCGGCCTCGAAGGACTGCTCGGGGTCGATGACCGGGTCGAGCACCTCGTACTCGACGATGACGGCGGCGGCGGCCATGCGGGCCGTGTCCGGGTGGTCGGCGGCGACGGCCGCGATGGGCTCGCCGTGGTGCCGTACGACCTCGGAGGCGAAGACCGGGCGGTCCGGGGTGCCCCGGCCGTGGCGCGGGGTGCCGGGCACGTCCTCGTGGGTGACGACGGCCCGTACGCCGGGCATCTCGCGCGCGTGGCTGGTGTCGATCGACACGATGCGCGCGTGCGGGTGCGGGGAGCGCAGGACGGCCGCCCACAGCAGGCCCTCGGCCCACAGGTCGGCCGCGTACGGGAAGGTGCCCTCGGTCTTCGCGCCCGCGTCGGCGGCCGGCAGCGACACGCCGAGGCCGTGCGGCAGCGGCTCGGCGGCGGGGACGGGGGTCTCCGCGGCGGTGGTCGTGGTGACGGTCTCGTTGGTCACGCCTGGCCTCCGTCCGGGCCGTAGGGCTGGTCGTCGTAGCTCTGGCTCTGGTCGTCGAACGACTGGTTGCCGCCGAAGGTCTGGTTCCCGCCGAACGACTGGTCGCCGCCGAACGACTGGTTCCCGCCGAAGCTCTGGTCGCCGCCGAATGACTGGTTGCCACCGTACGACTGGTCGTACGCCTGCTCGTGCGGGATCTGGATTCCGGCCCCGAAGGTGCGTGGCGACTCGAACGCCGACGCGTTGACGCCGCCGGCGCCCGGTCCCGCCTGATGGGGAATACGGGCCTCGTCGCCGTCCGTCTCAGCGTCGGCGGCGGCGTGTGCCTCGCGTTCGGCGACGACCTCGTTGACGGCGTCCAGCACGCCCCGGTAGCCGGAGCAGCGGCAGAGGTTGCCGCACAGGGCCTGGCGGGTCTCCAGCTCGGTGGGGGCTGGGTTGCCTTCCAGCAGGTCGTGGACGGTCATCGCCATGCCGGGGACGCAGAAGCCGCACTGGACGGCTCCGCAGCGGGCGAGGGCGCGTTGCACGTCCGAGGGGCGGCCGTCCTGGGCCAGGCCCTCGACCGTGCGGACCTCGCTGCCGGCGGCGGTCACCGCGGGGACCAGGCAGGAGGCGACCAGGCGGCCGTCGACCTGGACGTTGCAGGCGCCGCATTCGCCTTGCGAGCAGCCGTCCTTGGCTCCGGCGAGGCCGAGGCGTTCGCGGAGGACGTACAGGAGGGACTCGCCGATCCAGGCGTCGGTGACGGGGCGGTCGGCGCCGTTGACGCGCAGGACGTAGGAGGCGAGGGGGTGGTCGTCGACCGCCTCGGCCTCGCCTTCGGCGTGTTCGTTCCCGCCCTCGTCACCCGCGACGCTCTCCTCGTCGAGTGCGGGTGGCCCCTGCGGGGCGGACTCGCCGTCGGCGCTCTGCGGGTCGTGGGCGGGGTGGGAGCCGGGAGCGCCGTGGGGCGCGTCGGCTTCGCCGGCGTCGGCCCGGCCGCCGAACGCGGCCGGTTCGCCGGTGCCGGACGGTCGGCCGACCGTGTACGGTTCGCCGATATCCGCCGCTTCGCCCCGTTCGCCCCCTGCGCCCCTCGTCGGCGCGTCGGCCACAGGCGACGCACCGGCGGCTCGGGAGGCGATTCCGGCGACCGAGGTGTCGCCATGGCCCACGGAGGGCTCAGCGGGCGACCCAGGGGCCTCCGCGGGGTGTTCCCAGCCCTGGGCCTCCGCCACCCAGGGCGCGGACGCGCCACCCGGCAGGGTCGTCGGCGGCGTGCCGCCCCACTGCTCCATGAGCGCGGATGTGGTGAACTCGCCCGATTCGTCCGGAACGTCGCCCGTCGCGACCGGAATCGACCACTGTCCGGTCACATCGTGACCGGGCGCGGGCGGCGGCTCCTCGTAGGTCCACTGCTGCGTCGAGGCCGGGTTGTACGTGAACCGGTCGTCGGCGGGCCGCTCCTGCGGGACCGTGTTCGGGTCGGGCCACCGGGCGCCGTCGGCCGGCACGCCCCAGGTGTCGGCGTCGGGGGCGGCCGCTATCTGCGGCGGCACATAGCCGTGCCCGGGCGCGGCCAGGGGGCTGTCGGCGGACAGCAGGGCCTCGATGCCGCCCTCGGGGAGCTTCACGAACGCGGTCGCGCCGTCGTCGTAGTCGCCGTGGGGCAGCGGGTTCCAGCGGCCGCCACCGCTCGCGGGCGCGCCCTCTCCGTGCTGGTCGTCGGTCATGACAGCGCCCTCCCCAGTGCTCGTCGGGCCAGCGCGGCGACGGTGCGCCGCAGGTGCAGTACGGCGGGCGGAAGTGCCGGCACCGAGCCGTCGGGCTCGGGGGCCGGGTCCGGGATGCAGGCGGCCGCGACGTACTCGCCGAAGGCGGCCAGCGCCTCCGGGACGAGCGCGCGGTCGTTGTCCCAGTCGATCAGCCGGGCCACCCACTGCTCGGCGTCCAGGGGTCTGAGCGGCATCGGCGCTATGGCACCGACGGCGCATCTGACCCCGCGCCGCGCGGGGTCGAGGACGAGCGCCACGGAGGCCACCGAGCGGCCCGGTCCGGTGCGGCCGGTCGCCTTCAGGAAGACCTGCGGGGCGTGCAGCAGCGGCACCCGGACGAAGCCGATCAGCTCGCCCGCGCGGAGCATCTCCACGCCGGCCAGCAGGTGCGACACCGGGATCTCCCGGCGGGATCCGCCGGGTCCCGCGATGATCAGCGTCGCCTCCAGGGCGGCGAGCACCGGCAGCGCGTCGCCGGTGGGCGCGGCCGTGGCGATGTTGCCGCCCAGGGTGCCGGCGTTGCGGATGTGCGGCGGACCGGCGGCCCGCGCGGCGGCGGCGAGCGCCGGGATCAGGGCCGCGAAGTCGGGGCGGCCCATGCGGGCGTGCGTGAGGCCGGCGCCGAGCAGGGCGTTGCCGTCCTGGTACTGCCAGCCGCGGATCTCGCTGATCCGGCCGAGACCGACCAGGGCGGCGGGCCTGAGCTGTCCGGAGTTGACGGCGGCCATCAGGTCGGTACCGCCCGCGACCGGGACCGCGGCGGGCATGGCGGTGAGGGCCGCCACGGCCTCGTTCAGCGTCGTGGGCAGCGTGACGGACTGCGCCGCCTGCGGTGCGTGCGTGGTCAAAACCGGCTGCCCCTTCCCGCTGCCCCACCTGGTCCCACCTGTGTGGCCGTACGGTACGTGCTCACAGGGCGGACGTGGCAACTCTGGCACATCTTCGCAAGCCTCGAACGCACGGGTCCGCTAGGAGGCATTCGCCCACCTCATCGGCCACTTGGTCCGTTTTCTTCCACCATCACCGGTGCGCACCGATTGACACTCTTCGGTGACTCTTGAGGTCTTTTTCCATTACGCGTTCGGAGCGGGGGCAGGGCGCGGCGAGCGGGACCGGTGAGGGGGCGGGCCGGGGTGGTCAGCGGTTCGGGGGCGGGCCGTCGAGGGGGCGGCCGAGGACGCCGGGGCGCTGCTGCCACGGCAGGGGGCCGGCCGGCGGGCGGTAGGCGACCCCCAGGGCGTCGAGCCGCCGGTAGTGCGCGGCCATACGGCGCTCGAAGTCGGCGAAGTCCCGTTCCCCGGGGGCCGGGAGGGCGCTCCAGGCGACCTCGGCGAAGGCGGCGAGCCGGGGGAACGCCTGGTAGTCCACGCGCGCGTGGTCCTCCATCACCTCGGTCCAGACGTTGGCCTGGGTGCCCAGGATCCGCCGCGCCTGGGATTCGTCCAGCCCCGGCGGAACGGGTTCGAACCGGTACACGTCCTCCAGGGTGCGGACGTATCCGATCGGCACCGGCTCGTCGGCGCCGTCGGCCTGACGGTGGTCCAGGTACACGTACTGCTCGGGGCACATGACGACGTCGTGGCCGGCCCGCGCGGCCGCGATCCCGCCGCCGTAGCCACGCCACGAGGAGACGGCCGCGCCCTCGGCGATCCCGCCCTCCAGGATCTCGTCCCACCCGATGAGCCGACGTCCGCGCGCGGAAAGCCACTTCGCGAAGTGCCCGATGAACCAGGACTGCAACGCGTCCTCGTCGGCGAGCCCGAGTTCCTTGATGCGGGCCTGCGCGGCCGGCGAGGCCCGCCACTGGTCCTTGCGGCATTCGTCGCCGCCGACGTGAATGAACTCCGACGGGAACAGCTCCAGCACTTCCTCGAACACCCCCTCGTAGAAGCGCAGGGTGTTGTCAGTGGGGGCGAGTACGTTCGGAGAGATCCCCCAGGAGTCCCAGACGGAGAGGGCGGTGGTGTCGATGACGTCGGTGTTGCCGAGTTCCGGATACGCGGCGATGGCGGCCTGGGAGTGTCCCGGCACGTCGATTTCGGGGACGACCGTGATATGCCGCTCGGCCGCGTAGGCGACGATCTCCCGGATGTCGTCCTGGGTGTAGAAGCCACCGTGCGGCTTCTCCTCCCACAGGGGTGACGCCCGATGACCGAATTTCGTACGGGTCCGCCAGGAGCCGACCTCGGTGAGCCGGGGGTAGCGCTCGATCCGCAGGCGCCAGCCCTGGTCGTCCGTCAGGTGGAAGTGGAAGACGTTGAGTTTGTGCGCCGCCATGAGATCGAGGTGGCGCAGGACGCCTTCCTTCGGCATGAAGTGCCGGGCGACGTCGAGCATGAAGCCGCGCCAGGGGAATCGGGGGGAGTCCTCGATCGTGAGATGCGGCACGGCCCAGGTGCGGCCGGGTTCGACGGCGGCCCTGCGGTACGCGGCGGGGCCCAGGAGTTGCCGCAGTGTCTGGGCACCCCAGAAGACACCCGCCGCGCTGCCGCCCTCGACGAGGATGCCGGCCGGGGCGCTGACGAGGCGGTACTCCTCGGGGCCGAGGTGCGGGTCGAGCAGGAGCCCGATGCCGTCGCCGTCGATGTCGTCGAGCTCCCGCCCCTCGCGCAGCGGCAGACCGGCGGCCGCCCGCAGGACGGTGCGCAGCCAGTGGCCGACGCCCTCCGTCCCCGGACCGGCGTAGAGCTGTGAGTGCGCCGTCAGCCGCACCTCGCCGGAACCGGCGAGGACACTGCGCGGCGCGGGAATCAGACCCATCACCGAAATCACCTCAGTCCTTGACCGCTCCGCCCAGTCCCGAGACCAGGCGTCGCTGTACGAGTACGAAGAACACCAGCACCGGAATCGTCATCACCGTGGAGGCCGCCATCACGCCGCCCCAGTCGGGGTCGTCCGGCTTGAAGAACACCAGGAGCGCCATCGGCAGCGTGGACTGCGAAGTGTCGCTGATGATGAAGGACTTGGCGAACAGGAAGTCGTTCCAGGCGGAGATGAAGGAAAACACGCTCGTGGCCACCAGGCCCGGCAGGACGAGCGGGAAAAGGATCTGCCAGAGAAAGCGCGACCGGCTCGCCCCGTCGATGTACGCCGCCTCCTCCAGCGCCTCCGGCACCCCTTTCACGAACCCCCGCAGCATCCAGATCGCGAAGGGCAGCGAGAAGGCGATGTGGGGCAGGACCAGCGAGCCCAGGGTGTTCAGCAGACCGAAGTCCCGCATCTGGAAGAAGAGGGGGATGGTGAGGGCCTCCACGGGCACCATCTGGGCCACCAGAAACATGATCAACAAGGTGGTCCGGAAGCGGAACCGGAATCGGGTCACGGCGGTCGCCGCGAGAAAGGCGATCAGCGCCGAGACGATGACCACACTGCCCGCGACGACCAGACTGTTGACGAAGTAACGGCCGAATTCCTGCTGCCCGAAGACCCGCCGGAAGGAGTCCAGAGAGGGCGAGAGGGTCCACGGCCGGGGCCGGTCCGACTCGATCTCACCGGCCGGTTTGAAGGCGCCCAGCACCATCCAGTACAGCGGAAAGGCGACGAGGACGGCGATCGCCAGCGCCGCCCCCTCGGCGGCCAGCCGCCCCGGCCGCCGGACGAAGCCGCGCACAAGATTCACGACGGTCACAGCTCCTCCCCCTGCCGGCGCAGCAGCCGCAGGTAGACCAGGGTGACGGCGAGCAGCACCAGCAGCGTGACGACGCCGATGGCCGCGCCCAGCCCGTACTGCGAGGAGGCGAAGGCCTGCTGGTAGGCGTACACGTTGAGCACCAGGTTCTGCCCGGCGATGCCGCCCCCGCCGGTCATCACGTAGATCTGGGTGAAGATCTTGAAGTCCCAGATCACCGACTGGATGGTGACGACCATGAGGATCGGCCGGAGCATCGGCGCCAGCACCGACCGCCAGATCCGCCACTGCGAGGCCCCGTCCAGCGCGGCGGCCTCCAGCACCTCGGACGGCACGGCGCGGATCCCGGCGTACACGGTGACCATGACGAACGGGAAGGAGCACCACACCACTTCGAGCAGGACCAGGAAGAAGGCGGAGTAGCGCCCGTACGTCCAGGAGTGGTCACCGAGCCCGAGCACCCTGTCGACCGGCCCGAAGTCCGGGTCGAAGAGGAACAGCCAGACCGTGGACCCGGTGACGGCCGGGGTCGCCCACGCCCCCAGCGCCGCCAGCATCAGCGCCAGCCGAGGCACCGCACGCACCCGCGTCAGCAGCACGGCGAGCGCACACCCGACGGCAAGGGTCGACACGACACAGGCGGCGGCGAAGCCGACGGTGGCCAGCAGCACCGACCAGAACTGGTCGTCGGAGAAGACGTCCGAGTAGTTGTCGAGCCCCACGAAGGCGGTGGGTTCACCGCCACTGACCTGAGCCTGGGTGTACCGGAAGACGGAGATGAGCCCGAGCTGATAGATGGGGTAGACGAGCAGCCCCCCGAGGACCACAAGAGCGGGGGCCAGATACAGCCAAGGCACAGTCCGGCTTGCCAAGGGGCGCGGGGCTGTATTGAATTTGCGGCTACCGCCGCGCGGGCGCGACCAGCCACGACGGCGCCGCACCCGCCCACGCTCGGCAAGCACCCCCACCGTCGGCGTCATCCGGCGGAGCCGAACGCGTCGTCCATCTTCTTCGCCGCCTCCTGCGAAGCAGCTCCCACACTCTTCTTGCCGCTGATGACCTCCTGGAACATCGTCGGCAGCACCAGCGACGAGTCGATCTGCGACCACCCCGACGAGGCAGGCACGAACTTCGTCCCGGCGGCCAGGGTCGTCACGAACGGCTTCACGAACGGCTCCTTCGCGGCCGCCTGGTCACGGACGTCCTTGAACGTCGGCAGGAACCCCATCGCGTCGAACATCTCCGCCTGCGTCTTCTTGGAGGCCAGTTCCTCCATCAGCGCGACGGCCAGCGTGCGGTGTGTCGTGCTCTTCAGCACCCCGATGTTGTTGCCGCCCGCGAAGGCCGGCGCGATCGAGCCGGCCGCGGCCCCCGGCAGCGGCACCACCGCGTACTTGCCCTTGACGCTCCCCGCCTCCACGGCGGCGTGGCTGAAGTCGCCCCCGATCGCCATGCCCGCCTTGCCCGCGGCGAACGCGGTGACCGTGTCGTTGCCGCCGAATCCCGCGCACTTGGCGGCCGGACAGTTGTCGTCGCCGAAGAGGGACGTGTACTCCTTGATGCCCTTCTGCGCGGCCGCGCTGCCGATCGCCGAGGTGTACGACCCTCCCTTGTCCGTCGCCAGTTCGCCGCCCTCGGCCCAGATGAAGGGCATCGCGCCGTAGGTGTAGGCGCCGCCGACGACCAGGCCGTACAGGTCGGGCTTCGCGGCACGGATCCTGCGAGCGGTGGAGGCCAGCTCGGCCAGGGTGGCCGGCGGCTTCAGGCCCAGTTCCCTGAAGACGTCCGTGCGGTAGTAGAGGGCGCGGACGCCGACGTAGAAGGGGGCGCCGTAGACCTTGCCGCCGACGGTCACCGACTGCCGGGCCGTCGGGTCGGTGTCCTTCGCCTCGCTCCAGGCGCCGAAGTCCTTCGTGACGTCGAGGAGTCCGCCGTCGTGGACGTATCCGGCGGTGTCGGTGTTGCCGTACTCCATGACGTCGGGAGCCGAGGCCGGGTCGTTGAAGGCGGCCTTGACGCGCTGGGCGCGCGTGTCGACCGGGATGTACTCCACGTCGACCTTGGTGCCGGTGTGCGCCTTCTCGAAGGCGGCGACGACGGAGTCGACGACCTTCTGCTTCGGGTCGTTGCCGACCTCCTGGAAGAGCCACACCCGCAGGGTGCCGCTCTTGTCGTCCTTGTCGGAGGCGGAGTTGGAGGAGGTCTGCGGGGCGCACGCGGCGGCGAGGAACAGGGCGCCGACGAGGAGTGCGGGGACGGGGAGCTTCATGGAGTGACCCTCCGGGAGCGCGCTCAAGCACGGGAGCGTTGCAAGGTATGCAACGGCTATTTCGCTCTGCACAACACCACGGAGGCTAGGGACAACATGAACATGCCGACAAGAGGTCTCAACCACTCTGTGACCGCATGACGCACTCCGTGCAACGCACGGGTACGACAAAGGCCCCGGAGCACGCCAAAGCGTGCCCGGGGCCTCGGTGAGCCGAGCTGTCGGACCAGCGGGTTACTTGTCCTGGCCCTCGCCGTCGCCGCCGGCGCCCATGGACTCGTAGATCTCCTTGCACATGGGACACACGGGGTACTTCTTCGGGTCGCGGCCGGGCACCCACACCTTGCCGCACAGCGCCACGACGGGGGTGCCGTCGAGGGCGCTCGCCATGATCTTGTCCTTCTGGACGTAGTGGGCGAAGCGCTCGTGGTCGCCGTCGCCGTGGGACACCTGCGGTGTCGGTTCTACGAGGGTCCCGGTACCAGTCCCGCGCTCGGGCTCAAGAGTGCTCATAAGTGCCAAGGGTACTGAAGCGCCCGGACAACGGTTGCGAGAAGGCTCACCGTCAGTTGAGCGAGGGGTCGTCCGGGTAGGTGGCCACCATCGCGAGCTCGTTGCGCTGGCGGCGCAGGACCTCGCGCCAGAGTCTTTCCGGGGACGGGGAGGAGACGTCGCCGGGTTCGGACTCGACGACGTACCAGGCGCCCTCGACCAGTTCGTCCTCCAGCTGGCCGGGGCCCCAGCCGGCGTAACCGGCGAAGATCCGCAAGGAGCCGAGGGCCGAGGCGAGCAGCTCGGGCGGGGCCTCCAGGTCGACCAGGCCGATCGCGCCGTGCACCCGGCGCCAGCCGAGCGGGGCGCGGTCGCCGTTGGCCCCGCCGGGGATGACCGCGACGCCGAGCGCGGAGTCCAGGGAGACCGGGCCGCCCTGGAAGACGACCCCCGGCTCGCCCGCGAGAGAGGCCCAGCCCTCCAGGATGTCGCCGACGTCCACCGGGGTGGGGCGGTTGAGGACGACACCGAGGGAGCCCTCCTCGTCGTGGTCGAGAAGGAGCACCACCGCACGGTCGAAGTTCGGGTCCGCCAGGGCGGGCGTGGCCACGAGCAGCCGCCCTGTGAGCGAGGACACCTCGGTCATGCCTGACATGATCCCGCATCTTCCCTTCGCGTGGGGAGCCAATCCGGGTCCACGGGTGAATGCAGCTCAGGGCGGAAGGGAGCGCCCCCGGCGCACGGTCACGGGCAGTGACCCCATGTGTCCGATTAGGCACCGTTCGTGTTGTGACACAGCTATGACGTAGCTGGGTGGTCCGTGGGCTTACGGGAGGGGGCCGATGGGCGATTACTCTGTCTCTCCGGCCCTGCCCAACTCCATGGAACGCGAGATTCATGACCGTCAACGACGATGTCCTGCTTGTCCACGGCGGCACCCCGCTGGAGGGCGAGATCCGTGTCCGCGGTGCGAAGAACCTCGTACCCAAGGCCATGGTCGCCGCCCTGCTGGGCAGTGCACCCAGTCGGCTGCGCAACGTTCCGGACATCCGTGACGTGCGGGTCGTACGCGGCCTGCTGCAGCTGCACGGGGTGACGGTACGGCCGGGCGAGGAGCCCGGTGAGCTGGTGCTCGATCCGACGTACGTGGAGAGCGCGAACGTCGCTGACATCGATGCCCACGCGGGTTCCAGCCGGATCCCGATCCTGTTCTGCGGCCCGCTGCTGCACCGGCTCGGCCACGCCTTCATCCCGGGCCTCGGCGGCTGTGACATCGGCGGACGTCCCATCGACTTCCACTTCGACGTGCTGCGCCAGTTCGGCGCGACCATCGAGAAGCGCGCGGACGGCCAGTACCTGGAGGCGCCGAAGGGGCTGCGCGGCACGAAGATCCAGCTGCCGTACCCGTCCGTCGGCGCGACCGAGCAGGTGCTGCTGACGGCCGTACTCGCCGAGGGCGTCACGGAGTTGTCGAACGCGGCCGTGGAGCCGGAGATCGAGGACCTCATCTGCGTGCTGCAGAAGATGGGCGCGATCATCGCGATCGACACCGACCGCACGATCCGCATCACCGGTGTGGAAAAGCTCGGCGGCTACACCCACCGGGCCCTGTCGGACCGTCTGGAGGCCGCGTCCTGGGCGTCGGCGGCCCTGGCGACCGAGGGCAACATCTACGTCCGGGGCGCCCAGCAGCGCTCGATGATGACGTTCCTGAACACCTACCGGAAGGTGGGCGGTGCCTTCGAGATCGACGACGAGGGCATCCGCTTCTGGCACCCCGGCGGCCAGCTGAAGTCCATCGCGCTGGAGACGGACGTGCACCCGGGCTTCCAGACCGACTGGCAGCAGCCGCTCGTCGTCGCCCTGACCCAGGCGACCGGCCTGTCCATCGTCCACGAGACGGTCTACGAGTCCCGCCTCGGCTTCACCTCCGCGCTGAACCAGATGGGTGCTCACATCCAGCTCTACCGCGAGTGCCTGGGCGGCTCGGCCTGCCGCTTCGGCCAGCGCAACTTCCTGCACTCCGCGGTCGTGTCCGGGCCGACGAAGCTCCAGGGCGCCGACCTGGTCATCCCCGACCTCCGCGGCGGCTTCTCCTACCTCATCGCCGCCCTCGCGGCCCAGGGCACCTCCCGCGTCCACGGCATCGACCTCATCAACCGCGGCTACGAGAACTTCATGGAGAAGTTGGTAGAGCTGGGCGCGAAGGTGGAACTGCCGGGCAAGGCACTCGGCTGACGCCTGCAAGAGCCGGTACGACGATGGGGCGGCCCCTGGTGGAGGGGCCGCCCCATCGTCGTTTGCCGCTTGCCCGCCGAGCGCTTTCACGCCCCTGGCGAGAGCGCCCCGTCAGGGGCGCGGGGAACTGCGCGACCAAGCCACGACGGGCCCGCAGTCACCGATGGCGCTCAAGCGAAGCGCCTCCGCTCACTTGCCCTTCGCGGATTCCTTCAGCTTCGAGCCCGCGGAGACCTTCACGCTGAAGCCGGCGGGGATGTTGATCGGCTCGCCGGTCTGCGGGTTGCGCGCGGTGCGAGCGGCACGGTGGGTGCGCTCGAAGGTCAGGAAGCCGGGGATGGTGACCTTCTCGTCGCCCTTGGAGACGATGTCGCCGACGACATCGGCGAAAGCGGCCAGCACGGCGTCGGCGTCCTTGCGAGTCACCTCGGCACGGTCGGCCAGCGCGGCCACCAGCTCACTGCGGTTCATGTTGTTACTCCCGTGTTCTTCTTGCCATTGAGGCGTGCCACGCGGCGGAGCCGCATGTTGGGCCGGGACGCATCCTGCCCCCACCTGCGGCGGGAACGCCAATCCGGGTGCCGCCAATACCCTACGGGTGGGCCGAAGGGGGGGTTTCACGACGCGCCGATTGGATGGCGTGGCAAGTTTCACAAACGTTTGCCTGGGTCCGTGCTTCGGATGCGGCCCGGTGGGGGTTGCTCGCGCAGTTCCCCGTGCCCCTGACGGGGCGCTCCCGGTAAGGGCGCTCGTCAGGCGCCCTTTGCGGCCTCCCTGACCGCGCCCGCCACCGCTCCCGCGACCTTCTCGTTGAAGACGCTCGGGATGATGTAGTTCGGGTTCAGCTCGTCCTCCGTGACCACATCGGCGAGGGCCTTCGCGGCCGCGAGCATCATGTCGGTGTTCACCGTACGGGACTGGGCGTCCAGGAGGCCGCGGAAGACACCCGGGAAGACCAGCACGTTGTTGATCTGGTTCGGGAAGTCGGAGCGGCCGGTGGCCACCACGGCGGCCGTCTGGCGGGCGATCGCCGGGTCCACCTCGGGGTCGGGGTTCGCGAGTGCGAACACGATCGCGCCCTCGGCCATGGCGGCCACGTCGTCGCCGTCGATGACGTTGGGGGCGGAGACGCCGATGAAGACGTCGGCGCCGCGCACGGCCTCCTTGAGGGTGCCGGTCAGGTTCTCGTGGTTGGTGTTGTCGGCGATCCAGCGCAGCGGCGAGTCGGCCGAGGCGTCGACGAGGTCCTCGCGGGCGGAGTGCACGACACCGTGGATGTCGGCGACGACGGCGTTCTTCAGGCCGGCCGCGAGCAGCAGCTTGAGGATGGCGGTACCGGCCGCGCCGGCGCCGGACATGACGACCCGGATGTTCTCAATTGCCTTGCCCGCGACGCGAAGTGCGTTCGTCAGGGCGGCGAGGACGACGATCGCGGTGCCGTGCTGGTCGTCGTGGAAGACGGGGATGTCGAGGGCCTCGCGCAGGCGGGCCTCGATCTCGAAGCAGCGCGGCGCGGAGATGTCCTCCAGGTTGATGCCGGCGAAGCCGGGGGCGATCGCCTTGACGATCTCGACGATCGCGTCGGTGTCCTGGGTGTCGAGGCAGAGCGGCCAGGCGTCGATGCCGGCGAACCGCTTGAAGAGGGCCGCCTTGCCCTCCATGACCGGGAGGGCGGCCTTGGGGCCGATGTTGCCGAGGCCCAGGACCGCGGAGCCGTCCGTCACGACCGCAACGGAGTTGCGCTTGATGGTGAGGCGGCGCGCGTCCTCGGGGTTCTCCGCGATCGCCATGCACACGCGGGCCACGCCCGGGGTGTAGATCATGGAGAGGTCGTCACGGTTGCGGATGGGGTGCTTGGACTGCATCTCGATCTTGCCGCCGAGGTGCATGAGGAACGTACGGTCCGAGACCTTGCCGAGGGTGACGCCCTCGATCTCGCGGAGCTGCCCGACGATCTGGTCGGCGTGGGCGGTCGAGCTGGCCGCGATGGTGACGTCGATGCGGAGCTTCTCGTGGCCCGACGCGGTGACGTCGAGGCCGGTCACCGAGCCTCCGGAGGACTCCACGGCGGTGGTGAGCTGCGAGACGGCGGTTCCGCTCGCGGGCACCTCCAGCCGGATGGTCATCGAGTAGGAGACGCTGGGCGCCGTTGCCATGGCCGACTTCCTTCGTTGTTTCACCGTGTCGCTGGTTTTGCCGTCCGATCGTCGCACCTACCGTCGGGTAGGCGTTAGCCGGGCCTGATTACGTACGTATTGTTCGCGCAAAAAAGAGGCCCACGTCACACGTGACGTGGGCCTCCTCCTACGTTTATGACACCGACCCGCCATGCTCGCCTCGCGGCAAGTGGTCGCTCGTAGCGACGAAGGTTGGGCCCGGGGGCTTGGATCGAGCCGGTGTCACGACAAGGCTAACAAACAGATCCCGCGCGGCCATTCCCGTCCGGGGACTTCACAGGAAAACCCCGGCCGAACCAGCCGAACGGGCCTGCCCGTCAGTCCCTGAGCAGGTCCGGCACCCCCGCCGCGTCCGGCACGTCCCGTTCGCCGGAGACCACCGTCAGCTGCTGCGTCGCCCGGGTGAGGGCCACGTACAGCACGCGCAGCCCGGCCGGGGACTCGTCGGCGATCTCCGCGGGCGAGACGACGACCGTGGCGTCGTACTCCAGGCCCTTGGCCTCCAGGCTGCCGAGGGCCACCACCCGGTCGCCGAGCCCGGCCAGCCAGCGGGCGGCCTCGGCGCGCCGGTCCATGGCGACGACCACGCCGACCGTGCCGTCGACGAGGTCCAGCAGCCGCTCGGCCTCGGCGCGCACGGTCTTCTCGAGCGAGTCGCGCACGACGGAGAAGCGGGGCTCGACGCCCGTGGAGCGGACGGCGGAGGGGGACTTGGAGCCGGGCATGGCGAGGGCCAGGACCTTCGCCGCGAGTTCGGCGATCTCGGACGGGTTGCGGTAGTTGACCGTGAGCTCGAAGCGGCGGCGCGGGCGGGTGCCCAGGGCCTCGTCGCGGGCCTCGGCCGCCTCGTCGGGGTCGGACCAGGAGGACTGGGCGGGGTCGCCGACGACCGTCCAGGTGGCGTGCCGGCCGCGGCGGCCGACCATCCGCCACTGCATCGGGGTGAGGTCCTGAGCCTCGTCGACGATGACGTGGGCGTACTCGACCCGCTCCTGGGCGAGCCGCTCGGCGCGCTCGCGCTGCGACTCCTCGCGCACCGGCATCAGCTCCTCCAGGCCGCTGAGGTGGTCCAGCGGGTCCGCCTCGCGCTTCTTCCGGGGGCGGGCCGGGGTGCCGAGGATGGCCTGGAGCTCGTCCAGCATGGCGATGTCGTGGACGGTGCGGCCGTCCCGCTTCAGGGAGCGGGCCACCCGGCGGATCTCGCCCGGGTTGAGGATGCGGCGGGCCCAGCGGCCGAGGCGTCTCTCGTCGGCCATCGCCGCGAGGACGGCCTGCGGGGTCAGCTCGGGCCACCAGGCGTCCAGGAACCCGATGAAGGAGTCCTCGGTGACGAGGTCCTCGTCGAAGGAGGAGCGCAGTTCGGCGACGAGCTCCGGGTCGGTGTGCCGGCCGGCCGCGCCGGAGCGGGCCCACAGGGCGTCCAGGAGGAGCTTGCGGGCGCGGGGGCGGAGCAGGTTGACCGGGGCGGTACCGCCCAGCGCGTTGTGCCGGATGCGGTCGAGGTCCTCGGCCTCCAGCTCCAGGCGGCGGTTGAAGGCGACGACCCTGAGCCGGTTCGGTGAATCGTTCAGCTCCAGGGCTCCGCGGGCGGCCTTGCGCAGCACCCGGAGCATCCGGGAGGAGCCCTTGGCGCGGGCGGTGGCCGGGGTGTCGTAGAGCGTGGCCTCGGCGCCGTCGACGAGGGAGCCGATGGCGCGGATGGCGACCTGGCCCTCCTCGCCGAGCGACGGGAGCACGCCCTCGGTGTACGCGACGAGGAGCGGGGTCGGGGAGACGATCAGGATGCCGCCCGCGTACCGGCGCCGGTCCTGGTAGAGCAGGTAGGCGGCGCGGTGCAGGGCGACGGCCGTCTTGCCGGTCCCCGGGCCGCCCTCGACGTAGGTGACGGAGGCGGCGGGGGCGCGGATGACCAGGTCCTGCTCGGCCTGGATGGAGGCGACGATGTCCCGCATGGTGTGGCTGCGGGCCTGGCCGAGGGCGGCCATCAGGGCGCCGTCGCCGATGACGGGCAGCGTGTCGCCGTCGAGGAAGGCGGTCAGCTCGGGGCGCATCAGATCGTCCTCGACCCCGAGGACCCGGCGGCCCTTGGAGCGGATGACCCGGCGTCGTACGACCCGCCCGGGATCGACCGGGGTGGACCGGTAGAAGGGCGCGGCGGCCGGGGCCCGCCAGTCGATGACCAGCGGGGCGTAGTCCTGGTCGAGGACGCCGATGCGGCCGATGTGCAGGGTCTCGGCGATGTCGGCGGTGTTGTCGCCGCGGACCACGCCCTCGGCGGGTTCCACGGCGGTGTAGGCGCCGTCGGGCCCCTTCTTGCCGTCCTTCCCGAGGAGCAGGTCGATGCGGCCGAAGAGGAAGTCCTCGAACTCGTTGTTGAGCCGGTTCAGGTGGACGCCCGCCCGGAAGACCTGCGCGTCGCGTTCGGCGAGCGCACCGGGTGTGCCTACCTGACCGCGTTTCGCCGCGTCGTTCATCAGGAACTCCGCCTCGTGGATCTTCTCCTCGAGACGGCGGTACACCCGGTCGAGGTGTACCTGTTCGACGCTGATCTCACGGTCTCGAACGGAATCCTGGACGGAGTCCTGGAGCGAGTCCTGGACGGAGTCCTGTGCGGAATCCCGATCCGAGCCGTGAGAGCCGACCGCGGATTGCTGAGCCTGAGCGGCCACCGGGCCCCCTTCTGACGTGCTGGGCAGCCGTCAACCGTACGCGAAGGGGGCCCGCCGAAGCTACGCGCTGACCGAGACGAGCTTCTTCCCGTCGAAGGTCATGACCTCGAAGTGGTCGATCTGGTTGGGGGTGAAGGCGGCCCCGCCGTGCACGTAGAGGGGCTCCTTGGCCTTCTCCGTCTTGGCGTCGGTGATGCCGTATCCCCAGGTCGGGACGGACCAGGAGGTCACCGTCTCGCGCTCGCCGTTCTTGCCGACGGCGATCAGCGAGCACTTCTTCGGGCCGGTGACGTTCTCGAGCTGGAGGACCGCGTGGGTGCCCCAGTCCTTCTTCTCGACGGCGACGGTCGCGGTGACGTGGGTCGTCGGGTCCGTGGCCGACTTCTTGTCGGTCATGGTCTGGAAGGCCGCCTGGGCGGGCCCCATGGCCATGTCCGCGTTGCCGTTGTCCGAGCTGCCGCTCAGCGCCACGCCGGCCGCCGTGCCGCCGGCGATCAGCACGACCGAGGCGGCCAGTGCGAAGACGTTCCGCCTGCTGCGGACCTTCCGCTTCTCGGAGACCTCGACGACGAGTTTCTCGACCATCCGCGGGCTGGGCTTCGCGGACAGCGACTCGCCGATGGACGGGGTACTTCCGGAGCCCGGCAGATCCGCCAGGGCCGCGAGCATGGGCTCCATTCCGGCCAGCTCGTCGAGCTGCTGGGCGCACCATTCGCACCCGGCCAGATGGGCCTCGAAAGCGGTTGCCTCGGCGTCGTCGAGAATCCCGAGCGCATACGCGCCGACAGTCTCGTGCTCATTGGGCACCGGAGATTCCTGCATAGCACCAGACATACCCGAACCACCTGTGCCGAACCCGCCGTGTCCCCCGTACACACTCATCACGCCGTCACCCCCCGCTCCTCCAGTGCCAGCTTCATCGACCTGAGGGCATAGAACACCCGCGAACGGACGGTGCCGCTGGGTATACCCAGCGTTTCGGCCGCCTCGTTGACGGTACGCCCCTTGAAGTACGTCTCGACGAGCACCTCCCGGTGGGCCGGGGTCAGGTCGTCGAGCGCGTCAGACAGCGTCATCAGCCACAGCGCCTTGTCGATCTCGTCCTCCGCGGGGATGACCTCCAGCGGCGACGGATCGACCTCCTGCGGCCGGGCCTGCCGGCTGCGGTGACCGTCGATGACGATGCGGCGAGCGACCGTCACCAGCCAGGGGCGTACAGATCCGGTCGCCCGATTGAGCTGGCCGGCGTTCTTCCAGGCACGGATGAGTGTCTCTTGCACGACGTCCTCGGCGCGTTGCCGATCACCGGCGACCAGCCGAAGGACATACGCAAGGAGAGGTCCGGCGTGCTCTCGGTAGAGGGCACGCATCAGCTCCTCATCGGGCTCCGAGGGCTGGGACATGCGATGTCGGGCCCTCGATCCACGTTCATTGGCCACGGCCGCATCCTTGCGCACGCCCACCTCCGGTGTCCGGGGGTTCCCCCAGTCGGTCGCTCCCCCACCGGTACGGAAGTGGCTCGCGGCGTGTTCAACAAGACCCCACATTTTTCTGCGAGGTGACATGACGAGCGGGACATGACCCCACATTCCCACCGCGTGATCTTTACATTTCCGACACAACGTCGAGGACGGCCGGGCTGCCCGTACTCACCCGTCACCAAACGGAGTGTTGTCGAAATCACTTTCGCGGAGCTTCGATGAAGATCCGACAAAAGCCGTGAATAGGACGATAATTGACATGGGGAGTGACGGCGATCACGTACGTTCACGCATGTTCACATGCGTTCACGTGCGTCCATACGCATTCAGGATCGCTCAGGCGCGTTCAGGCGCGGGCGAGGGCGGCGCGGCGCCGGTGCCGGGCCACCCGCTCGCGGTTCCCGCAGACCTCGCTGGAGCACCAGCGGCGCCTGCGCCCCCGGGAGGTGTCCAGGTACACGAGGGGGCAGTTGTCGCCCTCGCACTCCCTGACCGCCGCCCGCGCGACGGGGTCGGTGAGCAGCTCCACGGCGTCCCTGGCGACGGCGGCCAGCAGTGCCGCGCAGCCCGGCGGCCCGGCCAACTCCCGTACCAGGTACCCGTCCTCACCGGGTACGGCGCGCGGGGCCGGGGGCGCCGCGGCGCGGGCGACGTCGTTGACGCGGGCGAGCGCGAGGTCGTACGGCCGGGCCCCCGGGGTGTTCCGGCCGCGCACCAACTGCTGTACATGTCCGCGCAGTTCACGGAAGCCGACGAGCCAGCCGGCGTCGGCGTGGGCCAGCGGGGTGCCCGGCGGGACGAGTCCGGATCCGGTGATCCAGGCCCGCAACGGTTCGAGCCCGTCGAGCCGTTCGCCGGGATGCGTGGTCGCGAGCAGATCGAGACAGATCCGCCCGGCGTCGAAGCGCAGCTCGTACGCGGACGCGGACGCGGCCGTACCCAGTGCCATGTGCCTGTCACCGCCTAGGACAGGGGAACCGTTCTGTTCACAGTGCCCGGTGCGGCGGGCGGCCGGAAGTCCTCGTACCGGTGTTCCGCTGTTCCGCGCGGTTCCCGTGCGACCCCGTTCCGGGCGGGGACGCCCGTGCCCGGCACGCGGGCCGTCCCCGTTCGGTCCGGATACCCCGGCAGGCCTCGCCGCCCCCCGCTCCGGACCGTGACCCTGTGTCCTGCGAACGCACAGCGAGCCGCCCCAGGGGGGACCCGTGAGGGACGGCGGTTCAGAAAGGACACGTTCATGAGCATGCGCACCCGGGTCGCCGCGATGGCGACGGCCGTACTGCTGGGCGCCGGCGGCCTGGCCCTGGCGCCGGCCGCGAGCGCCGCCGCGCCGTACCACGGCATCGACGGCGGCGGCGCCGTCACCGACGACTGGCAGGACGAGGAGAACCTCGGCGTCGACGACTACGCCCAGAGCAACGCCACGGCCCTGTGGGAGACCGTGCTGTGGGCGGACGGCGCCCAGTACCAGGACGACGACGGCGACTTGCACCCGTTCGAGAAGAGCAAGATCGACGGCTCGTTCGGCCCCGAGACCGAATCGGCCACCCAGTGGTGGCAGGAGCACTTCGGCCTGTCGGACAACGACGGCGTGGTCACCGAGCAGAGCTGGACCTTCGCCCAGCAGCGGCTCACCGGCCCGGCCGCGGGCAGCGCCGTCACGTTCCACGGCACCGCGCACAACGCCACGCTCAAGCGGATCAGCAACAAGTACCGGGTGCGCATCAAGGGCACCGGTTCCTGGAAGATCGCCTACTACGACCAGCGCGGCTGAGCGCACCGCGGGGGCGGGCGACGACAGCGTCGCCCGCCCTGCGGGGCAGCGCCCACAGCAGCCCGGCGGCCAGCAGCGCGGCGAGGACGGACGCGGCGACAGCGGCGATCCGCCACCGCCGCTGTCCTATGGAGGACTTGGGCGGCATGGGCGGCATGGGCGGCTTGGGCGGCTTGGGCGGCATGGCGGTCGAAGCGGGCGCGACCGCCGCTTCGGCCGTGGCTTCGACCGCCGGCTCCGCCACACCCTGCGGCCACGCCTGCTCGGCCAGCTCCCACAGCGCCAGGAGCCGCGCCTGGTCCCCGCCGGCCAGTCGGCACAGCACCTGCGCGGCGGCCCGCGGCGGCAGTCTGTCGCCGCTCAGATAGCGCTGCCAGGACGACTTGCTGTACGCGGTACGCCGGGCCAGTCCGGCGAGGCTGAGGCCGGTACGGCCCTTGAGGACCCGCAGTTGCTCGACCAGGTGCCGGGCCTCGCGCGGCAGTGTGGCCGGCAAGGGCTGCCAGCGTGTCATGTTCCGTCCCCGTCCCCCGTGTGCCGTGGTCCGGCGCCAGCGTGCCGCCCACCGGCCGGGATCCGGCAGAGCGCACACCCGCGGAGCGGGGCACGGCCCGTCGCACGCGCGCGGCCGCACGGGACGGCCCGGCGCGCCCGTGACGGAACGGACCGGAGTGACGAACCACGAGCCGCCCCCTACGGCCCGCTGCCGGAACCGGCTCCCCAGAACGTCGTACGCCGGTCAGCCGGTCCGCTCATCGCCCGTGGCGAAGAACCGCTGCACGTACTCCCCCGGCGGCAGCCCGCTCTCCCGCGTGAAGGAGAACACCGAGGGAGAACACTGAGGGAGAAACACCGGGCGGCGACAGCGCCCCGGTCCATGACGGTGGACCGGGGCGCTGGTCGCGAGCGTCAGCTGACCGCCTTGGCGGCGTCCCTGATGAGGTCGGCGACGATCCTGGGGTGACTGAGCATCACGACATGGGAGGAGTTCGGCACTTCGACGACCTTGCGCGCGTTCGCACGGCTGTACATCCAGCGCGCGCAGGCCGGCGGGATCGCCTTGTCCTGGCCGGCGACCAGCCCCCAGGTCGGGATCGTCTTCCAGGCCGCGGCCGTGGTCGGGAAGACGAAGGAATCGGCGTCGAACGGCCGCTGCGTGGCCTGCAGGACCCGGAAGTCGGCGGCGGATATGTCGGCGGCGAAGGCTGCCTGGCCGTCCTTGCTCAGGTACAGATCGGTGCCGGTGGTGCCGTCGGCCTTCGTGTACGGGACCGGCACACTGACCGGCCCGACCTCGCTGCCGGGGAACTTGGTGATGAGCTCCCCCTGCGTCTCGCCCACCTCGGGCACGAACGCCGCGATGTAGACCAGTGCCTTGACGTTGGCCTTCCCGGCAGCGGCGTTCGTGATGACCGTTCCGCCCATGGAGTGCGCGACCAGCACCACCGGTCCGCTGATGGAGTCCAGCAGACTCGCGATGTACGGGGCGTCGGTCGGAATGCCCCGCAGCGGGTTCGACCCGCAGACCGTGGTGTAGCCCTTGGCCTGCAGCTCCCGGATGGTGGCGTTCCAGCAGGACGAGTCGGCGTACCCGCCGTGCACCAGCACGATCGTGGGCTTCGCCTTCGATCTCTCCTCACCGGTACCGGCCGGGGCCGTCGCCGCGGCGGCCGTACCTTCCGAGCCGGCTGCCAACGCCGCCGCCCCGGCCAGCGCGGCTCCGGCGGCCAGCACATTGCGGCGGGAAAAGTCGGTACTCATGGGACTCCTCGTACATGGGTCTTGAGGGAAGGGGTCTGACCGAGAGCTCGCCGCTGAGCGGCTGCGCGCGGGCGGCGGGCACCACCTGAACGGGTGTGCCGTCAGGAGTTCAGCGCGGTCGGCTGACTCAGTCGCGCACGGCCGAATTTGATCGGTGTGGCATGCCATGGACCCTACGAAGCGCACTTTTTCGGCGGCACCCGTCATATGACGTGTATTCCGGGGCCGGCGCCCCGGAGCCGAGGCTTCCCAAGCGGAGGGCCGGGCGCAGGAGTCGGCGCGGCTCCCCGGCCGTTGCCTCAGACGTCCGCGTACTTCGCGTCCGCCGCCGGGTCCAGCGCCAGCCGGTAGCCCCGCTTGACGACGGTCTGGATCAGCTTCGGCGCGCCCAGGGCCGTACGGAGGCGGGCCATCGCCGTCTCCACCGCGTGTTCGTCGCGGCCTGCGCCCGGCAGGGCCCGGAGGAGTTCGGCGCGGGCGACCACCCAGCCCGGACGGCGGGACAGCGCCCGCAGCAGGGACATCCCGGCGGGCGGTACCGGCTTCAGCGCGCCGTCGACGAGGACCGCGTGCCCCCGGATCTCGACGCGGTGGCCGGCGATGGGCAACGCCCGGGCGCGGGAGGGGAGTTCCTGGCAGAGCAGCTGGACGAGGGGGCCGAGCCGGAAGCGTTCCGGCTGGATGGTGTCGACGCCGAGGGCCTGCAGCGGCAGCGCCGTCACCGGTCCGACGCAGGCGGGGACGACGTCGTGGCCGAGGGCGGCGAGCAGGTCGCCGAGCAGCCCGCGGTGCTCGGCACGGGAGACGAGGGAGGCCGCGGCGGGGGCGCTGGTGAAGGTGATCGCGTCGACCGAGCGGGAGACGACGGCGTCCAGGAGCCGGTCCACCGGGCCCAGGTCCTCCGGCGGCATCCACCGGTACACCGGCACCGGCACCACCTCCGCGCCCGCCGCCCGCAGCGACTCCACGAACCCCGGCAGCGGCTCCCCGTGCAGCTGTACGGCGATCCGGCGGCCGTCGACGCCCTCCTCCAGGAGCCGGTCGAGCACCTCGGCCATGGACTCGGAGGACGGCGACCACTCCTCGGTCAGCCCGGCGGCCCGGATCGCCCCCTTGACCTTGGGCCCGCGGGCGAGCAGCTCCACCTCCCGCAGCCGGCCGAGCAGCTCCTCGCCGAAGCCCCACCCGTCGGCGGCCTCGACCCACCCCCGGAACCCGATCGCGGTGGTCGCGACGACGATGTCCGGCGCCTGGTCGATGATCTCCTTCGTGGCGGCGAGCAGCTCGCCGTCGTCGGCGAGCGGCACGATGCGCAGGGCGGGGGCGTGCAGCACGGCGGCACCGCGCCGCTGCAGCAGTGCCCCGAGCTCGTCGGCGCGGCGCGCGGCGGTGACCCCCACGGTGAACCCCGCGAGAGGGCCGTGCTGACCGGGCTCCGGCCGCTGCTGCTGTTCCTCGTCCATGGCTGCTCTCCTAGCTGACCCGCATGCCGAACGAGCCTGTCAACGGTGCGTGACAGGCTCGGTTCGGGTTCATGTCACCAGTGTTACGTCACACCTCGGCGTAGCTGAGCTGCGCCTTCGCCTCGGTGGCGGTCGCGGACCGCCGCTGCGCGGCCGGCCGGCGAAGGTATACGGCCCAGGTCACGGCGAAGCACAGACCGTAGAAGACCAGGAAGGCGACGAAGGCGCCGGTGCCACTGCCGTAGGAGAGGTACGACTGGCGGAAGGCGAGGTTGATGCCGACGCCGCCGAGCGCGCCGACCGCCCCGATGAGCCCCATGGAGGCCCCGGACAGCCGCCGCCCGTAAGCGGCCGCTTCGTCCCCCTGCAGCCCCTTGGCGAGGGCCTTGGCCTGGAAGATGCCGGGGATCATCTTGTACGTCGACCCGTTGCCGAGCCCGCTGAGCGCGAACAGTACGACGAAGACCGTGACGAACATCGGCAGCGACTTCTGCATGCTGGCGACGACGAGGAGGGCGGTGGCGGTGGCCATGCCGACGTAGTTCCAGAGCGTGATCCGCGCCCCGCCGTACCGGTCGGCGAGCCAGCCGCCGACGGGCCGGATGAGGGAGCCGAGCAGCGGGCCGATGAAGGTGAGGTAGGCAGACTGGAGCGGCGTACGGCCGAACTGGACCTGGAGCACCTGCCCGAAGGCGAAGGCGTAGCCGATGAACGACCCGAACGTCCCGACGTAGAGGAAGGACATGATCCAGGTGTGGCCGTCCTTGGCGGCGTCGATCGCGGCGCCGGTGTCGTTCTTCACGGTGGCGAGGTTGTCCATGAAGAGCGCGGCGAGGACGGCGGCGACGACGATCAGCGGGATGTAGATCCCGAGCAGCACCCGCGGCCCGCCGCTGGCCCCGATGATCGCAAGCGCGACCAGCTGGATGACGGGCACGCCGATGTTCCCGCCGCCCGCGTTGAGCCCGAGCGCCCACCCCTTCTTCCTCATCGGGAAGAAGGCGTTGATGTTGGTCATGCTGCTGGCGAAGTTACCGCCGCCGATGCCGGCCAGCAGCCCCACGAGCAGGAACGTGTCGAACGACGTCCCCGGCTTCATCACGGCGAACGCGGCGACGGTCGGGACGAGCAGCAGCCCGGCGCTGATGATCGTCCAGTTCCGGCCGCCGAAGACCGCGACGGCGAAGGTGTACGGCACCCGGACGACCGCGCCGACGAGCGTGACCATCGAGGTCAGCAGGAACTTGTCGGCCGGGGTGAGCCCGTACTCCGGGCCCATGAACAGCACCAGCACGGACCACATGGTCCAGATCGAGAACCCGATGTGCTCGGAGAGGACCGAGAAGACCAGGTTCCGCCGGGCGACCTTCTCGCCGGTCGCGTTCCAGAACGCCTCGTCCTCCGGATCCCACTCCTGGATCCAGCGACTACGGGAAGTAGGGGCTGGGGCTGTCATGACGCCTCCACGGTGCTCCGCGTGCTCGGTCTGCCGACTTCGGATGAGTGACTGAGCCCGAAGGTAGGGAGGCGGCGTTTCCGGTCTGTGGCTGTGGGTGACCGGAAGGGAACGTTGCTCTCACCCCGGGGAGAGGGCGGGTGAGAGGTCCGGGGCGGGGGCCGGCTCAGCGGGAGGGGTACGGCGGCTGCTGGGGCTGCTGGTGGTAGGGGCCGGGAGCGTACGGCCCGGTGGGCTGCTGGGGAGCGCCGTACGGCCCGGTGGGCTGCTGGGGCGGGGCGTAGGGGCCGGGAGTGTGGGGCGCGGGTGGCTGCTGACCGTAACCGGGGGCGGGGGCCGGGGCAGTGGGGCCGGCGGGGGGTTGGCCGCCGTAGGGGCCGTGGCCGGTCTGGCCGCCGTAGGGGCCCTGGCCGATCTGGCCGCCCTGGCCGCCGTACGGGCCGTAGGGACCGGCCTGCTGCGGGGGCTGGTACTGCGGCTGGTACTGCGGCTGCTGCACCGCACCCGGTTGCATGGGCATGGGCATAGGCATGGGCATGGGCGTGCCGGGCGGCAGATACCGCACCCGCCCGCTCTGGTCCGTCACCGGCACGAACCCGGCGGCCTGGAGCCGCTGCGCGAACTTGGCGTTGCGCCCGCGCGTGACGAAGAACCCGAGTCCCATGACGGCCATGAGGAGAACCCATACGACACCGGAGACGACGAAGGCGCCCGCACTCCCACCGGCCCGCGCCGCGGCCAGCACCAGACCGAGGGTGATACCACCGGCCCCGAGCAGCATGCGCTTCTCGGCGTTCTTCCCGGTGAGGTCGAACTGGATCCGGGCCTTGAGGAGTTCGACGGCGTCGGGGACGAGGGGCGGCAGCGAGACGCCGTCGGCGGCGTTCGGATACTGCGCCCAGTTCTGCGCGGCGCGGGACCGGCCCTGGGGGCTGTGGTCGGGCACGATGAGGAGTTTGAGCACGTTGTTGCGGGAGCCGGTGTGGCGAGCGTCGGCGTACTCGTACCCGAACTGCTGGGCGATGAAGGCGAGCCGGGCGAGCTTCTTCACGGAGGACCAGGCGTTGGTGAGCTCGACGGGCTCGCCACTGGCCATCAGCTGGAACATCTTCCGTACCTGCCGCGCGCTCATCGCATCCGCTCCCCGTTGACCGAGCCACTCTTTTCACTTCCGCAACCGGGAAATCCTTCCATGCGGCAGCGCCGAGAGCGACGGCTACCGAGTGGATTGACCGGAGCTTGACCTGTCCCTGACGCCCGCCGAACGGTGGTTACGCCGTCGCCCCTCGCACCTGCACACGACGCCCACCCACCTCGAACCACAGAAGCTTCCCGGCACCGCGGTCCAGCGGACCACCGTCCCCCACGGCCCAACCGCCCCACGAGTCGGCGTACTCCTGTACGAGATGCAGCCCACGCCCTTCCTCGGCGTCCGCCGGGGTGAGCCGGACACGGTCCCGGGGCGGTGCGCCGAAGGGGGCGGGGACGCGGGGGTGACTGTCCCAGACGCCGACCCTCAGCCGACCGTCGGGCAGGGCAGTCACGCGGAGGGATGCGGGGCCGCTCGTGTGCCGGTAGGCGTTGGTGACCAACTCCGACGTCAACAACTCGACGACGTCAAGGACTTCGAGTCTGCCGTGGCTGCTCAGCGCCGCCCGTACGGTCATCCGTGCGACGCGTGCCGCGCGCGGGTCGTGCGGCAGACGGAGGGCGTACACCCAGGTGTCGGGCAGGGATACGGTTCCCATGGAGACCTCCAGCGAGAACGAGAGGAAGGGGGAGGCGGATCGGGCTCAACGACCGCGCCGGGCGGTGGCTCTGCCGTGGGGTGCGCTTCCGGCTTGTGGGCGCGGGGAGTTGGGCGGTACAGGCACTACAGTAGGCCGCGGATGGGAGATACATCTCTACAACTGGGGAGATGTGCCCGCGTTTACCTCCTGTGGGTTACAAGAGAGCCGCACATCGGCCGGGAAGGACATGCCGTGCCGCCCACCAGCAACCCCGCTCTGCGTCAACGGCGTCTCGGTACTGAGCTGCGCAAACTCCGCGAGCGATCCGGCCTCACCGTCACCCAGGCCGCGACGCTCCTGGGCGTCAACCAGGGGCGCGTCAGCATGATCGAGACAGGCCGCAGCTCCCTCAGCGCTGACCGCGTCCGCTCACTGGCATCGGCGTACGACTGCTCGGACGGGGCTGTGGTCGACGCCTTGGCCGCGATGACCGGACGCCGAACAGGCGGCTGGTGGGAGGCGTACCGCGAACACCTCCCGGCTGCGCTGGTCGATCTGGCCGAACTCGAACACCACGCGACCGGGTTGCGGGTGGCCCTCGCGATGCACGTTCCCGCCTTGCTGCAGACCGCCGACCATGCCCGTGCCCTCTTCCGGGCCGTGGTGCCGGCCATGCGGCAGTACGAGATCGAGCACCGCCTCACGCACCGCATGAAACGGCAGGGGATCCTCCACCGCGAGAAGCCGCTGCCATATGCGGCGATCATTCACGAGTCCGCTCTTCGCATCCGGTTCGGCGGCTCCGACGTCAGGCGCGGCCAGCTCAAGCACCTTCTCGACATGGGTGAGCTGCCGAACGTGACCGTCCGGGTGATCCCCTTCGACGCGGAGTACTACCCGAGCACGGGTCAGTCCTTCGACTACGTCGAGGGCCCGGTTCCCCAGCTCGACACGGTGCAACTCGACACCCACCACGGCGGGTGCGGATTTCTCGACGGGGAGGCACAGTTGGGCAAGTACCGTGCCGTGCTGGACCACATGGAGTCCTGCGCGCTCGGCCCCGCCGAGTCGCACGACTTCGTCCAGAGCCTCATCCAGGACATCTGAGAGAGCGACCGTGCACATACTCCACTGGCGGAAGTCGACGTACAGCGGCGACAGCTCGAACTGCGTCGAGGTGGCCACCACCTCTGCGGCCGTCCACATCCGCGACTCGAAGACCCCGGCAGGCCTCCGCTTCTCAGTCGGTTCCTCCGCGTGGGCCCACTTCATCTCCTGCCTGGTACAGCCCCGGCCACAATGACCGCATGGGAACGGACATGCACGGCTGGATCGAGTGCCGCACCTGGCGGGAAGGCCTGACCCACGACGAGACGGGATGGTCCCCGGCGATCAGCCTGTCGATGCTGGGGATGCCGAGGGACTACGACGGTTTCGCCTGCCTCTTCGGCGTACGTGACTTCGATGCCACCTGGCGCCCGGTGGCGGCGGACCGAGGCCTGCCGCCGGACACGTCCCCCGAGGTCCGCAAGGAGCACGCCACCTGGGCGGCCTCGGCCTTCGCGGAGACCTGGCTGACCTGGCCGGAGGCGAGGGCGATCGACTGGACGGAACCGGCAGTCCCCCGCACCACCCACATCGCCCGCTACCACCGCGCCCCGGACGGCGCCCTCCGTCTGGTCCACCACCACGACTGGAGCAGAGGCTTCGCCCGAGCTAGCGGCATCAACACGCTGACGACGTCCCCGGCCGACCTTGCCGGCCTCCACCCCGAAGGCACGGAATGGACCACCGGCACCACGGTCTACCGAGCCGAACGAGCCCGCCGCCGGGACGCGGTCCCGGAGGACGGCCCGTGGGCGCCGGTGTGGACGGTGATGGAGGCCCTGGCGGGGGTCCATGGCGAGGAGAACGTGCGGTTGGTGGCGTGGTTCGACGAGTGACCGCTCGATATCGTCTACCGGACCCCACTCAGGAACGATGGTCACTTCCAGTGCAGCGACTTGGCGACCGCCTCGAACAGGTCGACCAGAGCGTCGGCGAACATGTCCAGGGATGTCGAGAAGGTGAGCAGGAGAACTGCTTCGGTGCCCGGGACACTGACGGCGTAGTCGACCACAGTGACGGGCAGCTGGTTGCCGGAGGAGTCATCGGCATCCGGGACCGTGCGGGTTCGTCGCACGCTCGCGGGGCCCGCGAAGGGGAGTTCGACGGCGGTGATCTGCTGAGAACGACCCCGGGCGTCCAGGCGGAAATCCTGCTCTGGAGGGACGACGGTGACCAGGAGCGAGGAGGACAGGGGCACCGGCCCGATGGAAGTCGTAGAGATGTAGAGCTCAACACCGCCATTCTCGTAGCCCTCTTCGGCACGAGCGAGAAGAGCCTTGCTGAATTCCCGTTTGAGCAGTACGGCGTCGTCCTGACCGTCGAAGACCCGTTCAGCCAGTGCCCTGATCGACCCTTTCCAGCCGTCGGGCTCGAGCGGAATCCGAAACCAGCCGTCCGGAACGACGAGGCCGTAGTCGGTGGGCGGGACGAGCCCGCCATCGGTGAGGCCGTGGGCGACGGCGTCCGGCATTCCTCAGCCTTCCTTGACCTCAGCGAGCTCCAGCGACTCGGCCAGCGTCTGCGCGAGTTCCAGCAATGCTTCGCCGAAGACGAGGTTCGTCCACGACATGCGGAACACAAGGACGTTGTCGACCTGCGGCGGAATCACCGCGTAAGTGACCGTCTCCATCATCGTCTTCTTCTTGAAGAGCGAGCCGGTCTCGACCGAGAGGAGCTCCTGGACACGTACACCGTGACCGGCCGGCAGATTCACCTCGGTCACGCTGCGCCGCTCAGGAGAGGTGGGCAGAACATCGGCCAGGAGGTCGGGGAGTCGGTCCACGGACCGGTAGCCGTCCCCGTCGTAGTCATGGACCTCGTAGACGGCGGTCAGCGCTTTGGCCGCGTCGATCACATAGGCATAGGCGAAGGTGGGGTCGCCCAGTTCAGCGGTCTCCGCCACACGTGCCAGCGTCGAGGCCAGTTCACGGAGTTCGCTGCGCGGAGCCTCAGCGCCCAGATGGTTCCGAGCGGCTCGCTTCGCCCACTCGTCGAACTCGGCGTTCTCGCCCACGGGAAGTCTGATACAGCCCTCCGGCTCGGAGATCAGGCACTGCCACACCACGTCATCACCCACCCGGAAATCGTCCTCGCGGTCAGGAGCCCACTGTCCAAGCAGACTTCCACTTGTTGTATGGATTGTTCCACTCCGTGAGGCCGTGGAGCTTGTCATTTCCGTCGATGGCGGTCGCCGCGGCAGTGTAACCGAGCCATCTCTGCCCGGCGGATCGCACATAGTCGGTGAACTTCACACCGCCCATGCTTTCGAACTTGCCGAGAATCGGTACCTCTTTGAGCGCCTTGCTGGACTCGACCCACTCCGGATTACCGAAGGGCCGCGCTCCTCGCCAAGCATCCCTGCCGAAAAGCTTCCCAACGTCCTTGAAGTCCTTGAGGCCCTTCACGGCGTCTGCCGTGTCCTGGTAGATCACCTTGGGATTCAGGACGTGCTTGAACTCCCCGAGCTTCCCGAAGGATCCCGGCAAGTCGCCCGCGAGTCTCTGCGACGCCTCTTCGGCGGCCTGGTTCGCGACCTTGGTGGCTTTGCCCTTCAGCGTGTTGGCCGCCTTCACCGATCTGCCGGACAGCGAGTTGGCGGCGAGGTAGTCCGCCCTGGCGGAGCGACTCGCCGTCTGCACGCCCCGCACACCCGCGGCAGCCGCCTTGCCCGCGCTCAGGGCGGCACGGCCCAGCCCCAACGTGAGCAGAGCCACGCCGTCCAGAACCAGGTCGGCGATGCTTGCATCTCCCGAGAAGACGAGCACCAGGTGACAGGCGAGGGACACCACCGTCGCGAGCAGAGCGATCGCGTCCAATACACCCGCCAGTGCCCAACCGATCACCGGAATCCAGCCCACCAGCAGCGAGGCGAGGGCGCAGGCTGTCGCCACCCAGCCTGCGATGTCCGCGATGCTCTTGAGCGCTCCCTTGATGTTCTCCCAGGTGGAGTCCTTCAGTTTGTCGTGGTCGATGAGCGCCTCAAGAGCGCGAGCCGCCTTCTCCCCGGCCCGGTTGCGGGCGTTCTTGGCGTCGTGCACCCGCTTGATGGCGTCGTTGACACGACCGTCGACCTCGTCTCGCTTCGTGGTCAGGTCGTGCTTCTGCTGCTCGTAGTCGCTCGCGGACTTGTCCAGGGCGTCGAGCGACTTGTCGAGACGGTCCCGCTCCCCACGGTCGCGCTCGGCGTCGTTACGGGCCTTGTCCGCCGCCTGCTGGGAAGACGCCAGGACGGATGCGTACTTCTCATCCGGCCGGTCCGTCTGCTCGCCCAGGAGGTCAGCAGCCGTCTCGAAGCGGTCCAGGACCTTCTTCAGCCGTCCGGCTGTCCCCTCGGCAGTCTTGCGGAACTCGTTCGCGGCATCACTCTGCCAGCCGTCCACACCGCAGAGGGCTTCGATGTTGCCCGTCTGCCTCCTGATGGCATCGGCCACCGAGCGGAATCGCCGCCCCAGCTTTGCCACAGCCTCGGGGTCTCCAGACACCGGGTCGGAGTCCAGCTCCACCGGTGACCAGTCCTTCGGTCGGGACATCATCCCCCTTGCCTCTGGGGCTTCTTCTCCTGCTGGCGGACTGCGTTGGCGAGGTCGGTGTCTATCTGCTCGTAGGCCTGAGCCGCGGCCTTCGTGATGGCCGCGAGCTTGGCCAACTCCCCTTCGAGCTTCCCTCGCTTGTAGTCCCAGTTGTCGGCGAAGTCGTCGAGCCGGTCCGTGAGCTCCTCGTGACCGACGACCCCCCGGCTCCAGCCGTACTTGTTCTTGTCGTCGAGCCCTTGCAGCTCCTCGACGATCTTCTCGATGCCCGTGGAAACGCTCTTGAGCACGTCGAGATCGTCGATCCTGGTCCGGTCACCCACGACGCCTCCCACGGCCGGAAGGCTCCGGCCGACTCATCGCTCACCTGTTGACGGACTGAATCTCCTGCACGATGACATCCTGAGTGGCCCCGAAGGTCCCGTCGTCCAAGGGTCCGCCCGTCCCTCCCGTGCCCGTCCAGCTGATTTTCCAGGTGATCGTGGCCTTGAGCGGGTACGAGCCCGTGCCCGAGGATCGCAGGTACTTCACCCCACAGGGTGGCGTCTCGCCGGCCTTCCCCTTGGCGTAGGCCTCACCGATGCTGCCGTTCTTGAACTCGCAGACACCCGAAACGGGATACGTCACCGCATCCGAGGTGCCTGGGTCGATCTTGAGGGAGTACGGCGTGGCCGTGGTCGTGGCGCTGATACCCAGCGCGGGAACGGACGCGGTGACAGAGACCGGCTTGAACTCGGCACCGTCCAGCCAGGCCCAGGTGGGAAGGTTCACCTTTGTCTTATCCGCCGGGGCCAGGGTCACCTTCGTACCGGGGACGCGGATCTGGTTGTAGGCGAGTTGCGAGAGGATCTCCGGGGTGACCGCCTGGGGTACGTCCGCCGGCGGCTTGTCACCCGTGTCCACCCAGAAGATGGGCTTCGTGCAGTCGAGCGCGCCGGGGTCTCCCTCACGGCCCTTCGTGACGTACGAGTCCCACCAGTAGCCCTTACCGGCCTTGTCCTTGTTGAAGTCCGTGTACGGCTTCCCGTTGACGTAGCGGTCGCGCTGCTGGGCATCCCACTCATAGCCCGTCGAGTCGGCCGCCCAGATCGGGGTCAGGTAGGCCTCGAGCGCATCAGGTGAGTACTTGGGCGCGTAATAACAGGCCGGCGGGGTCCAGGTCGAGGTCGGCGTCACCGCGCCGGTCGATGCCCCGGAACCGTTCTTGGAGAGGTCGTAGACGACGGCACCGGCGGTCGCGGACACCTTGCCGTCTTTCTGATCACCGCTCACCTGGCTGTTGGTGCCAGAGCCCCCTCCAGGAGTGACGGTTGCCCAGGCCGCCGGCCCGGAGGTCCACCACACGATGCCGACGACGAAAGCGCATGCGGTTCCTCTGGCTACGGCTGACACTGAGCTGCCCCCCTGATGGAAATAATCTGCGATGTCTGCCAAACACCTTCGGAGTTCTTGTCGAGCCTGGTGTTGTACGAGACGTAGCTGTCCTTGTTGACAGGCGTTTTGTTAATCTTGTTGGTCTTCTTGTTCTTACTGAAGCCCTTGCTCTCGTCACCGCAGAACGTGAGGATGGCCGACGTCTTGCTCTTGAGCGTCACCTTGCGGTCGTAATACCGGACAACGCCTGTGATCGTGACGTTGGCCTTCTTGAACTGGGCAACCCAGGACAACGTGGCCTCAAGAGCCTTACCAGTGTTGTAGTAGGCGAGTCCCTCGCCCTTGGGATCTGTCCCGGTGATAGCGGCGTCCTCCGCCCGCGCCCTTTCCGCGCCGTCCGCGAGCACCGCATCCTTCACGGCATCCCCCGTCTGGCCGCCCTCGAAGGTCAACGTCACATCCGAAGGCAACGTGATCTTCGGCCGCCCAGACTCGGACGCCGAAGCCGAAGCGCTGGGCGAAGCCGAAACCGAGGCTTCCGTGTCCGCCCCCGCGATCTTGCCGTTCGAGTCGGACTTGTCTCCGTCGCCTCCACCGCAGCCGGCGAGTAGAAGTGCCGCCGTCACACCGGCGGTGGCAGTGGTGAGCAGGCGGAGGCGGCGAGGCACGGTGGGCTCCAAGTGGGGCGGGAGATGTCGAAGAAAGCAGCCGATACGGTAGCGGGGTCGAACCCAACGACACCAGAGCGAATGACTGAACACCGCTTGCGCAAACAGTGCACAACCAGGTCAATGGGGGTCAACCGAACGCCCCTCGGCGGGCATTGGTTGCCTTCCTGTGACATTGCGACAGCTGTCCGTGGCGGTCGGGTTGGCCCTTGCAAAGGGTTCCGGAAGGGGCCGCTCCGCCAGTTGGAAGAAGTGCCCCACTACGGCTGGCACTTGTCGGCACCCCGGGTGGAAGCGATCTTGACGAGCTCCCAGACGCCCTTGTCGTTCTTCTGGACCTGGGCGCCATAAGCGACATAGCTGTTCTTGGTGACCTTCGTGTGCTCGATCACCCCGGTCTTGATGACCTTGGTGTACCCCTTACTCTCGTCCCCGCAGTAGGTCAGCGAAGCCCTGTCCTTGGACTCGACGCTGACCTGACGGTCCGTGTACCGCACGGTTCCGGTGACGGTCCAACCGGCCTTCTTGAACGACTGAACCCAGTCCTGAGCCGCCACAGCGCCCTCACCCTCCGTGTAGTACTCGAGAGCGGGAAGACGGGGATTCTGAGCAACAATGGCCGCGTCAAGCGCCCGGACGAACTCCGCGTTGTCCTTGAGGATCGCATCCTTGACCGGGTCGGAATCCTGTTCCGGAGTGAACGTGAGGGTGTCGTCGGCGGGCAACGAGATCTCCGGGCGACCGTCCGATGGGGCCGAGGCAGACGCACTAGGCGAGGCCGAGGCAGACGCCCCGGTCGTTGTGGACGCGGACGAGGCCTTGTCCGCGACCTTCGCTCCGTCGTCGCCGTCGCCGTCGCCGTCGCCGTCACCCCCACCGCATCCTGCGAGCAGGAGTACCGCGGTCAGACCGACTACGGCTGTCGTGGGCAGGCTGGAACGGGGGTTCACGAATGACTCCTTGTAGGGCGGCTGGGATTGGTACCCGAGGTACCGAGAACACGCGGCTCGTCGGCTAGCCGAGGCAGGCCTTGTCGCCGCGGTGCGAAGTCAGAGCGTCGGTCTGCCACACGCGTGGACCGGAGCGCCGACCAGCCCTAGGGCCGTTACAACCCTCGGCAACTTCCTTATGGCTGGCACGCCCTGTCTCCCCTGTTTGAAACGATGTCAGCGGTTCGCCAGACACCATCTGCATTCTTGGCGAGCACAGTGCGATAGAGCACATAGGACTTCGAAGTCGCCGGGTTCCGGTCGACCTTCTTGGTCTTCTTGTTCTTGACGAAGGCCTTACTCTCGTCGGAGCAATAGGTGACATAGGCGCGGTTCACCCCGGAAAGGGTCACCTTGCGATCGAAGAAGCGAATCTCCCCGATCCACGTGTCACCGTCATCGATGAAACCCTGCACATAGGCGATCGACGACTCCAGGGCCTTTCCGCTGTGATAGAAATCCAGCGCTTCGGTGCCCGTGCTCCCCTTGAAAATCGCCTCATCCACGGAATTGACGCCGAGAGCACTGTCCGCAAGGACCGCATCCTTGGTGGCATCTCCCGTCTTCGCGTCCTCGAAGACGTTCTTGGCATCGGAAGGGAAGGTGATCTTCGGACGCCCTGCGGCGTCAGCCGACGAAGCCGAAGCACTGGGCGAAGCCGAAGCCCCCGCGTCCGCGCTCTTGCCGGTCGAGTCGGACTCGGCTCCGTCGCCTCCGCCGCAGCCAGCAAGTAGTAGTGCGGCCGTCACACCGGCGGTAGCTGTCGCGAGCAGGCAGGGGCGGCGGGTCACAGCGGGCTCCCGGTGGGGCGGTTGGGGTCTGCGAAGCAGCGAATACGGTATCGGGGTCCATCCGGAATACACCAGAGCGATTTGCTGCACGCCAGCCGCACGAAACGCACACGGCAGACCATAGTCAGGCAACTCAGCGCCCCCATCTCGGCTTTGGTGCCGTCCCGTGACATCGCCGCGACCCCCAGTTGGCCTCCGCAAAGGGCTGTTGACAGGGCAGGCTTCCGGAAGACGGGTTGATCCACACGTCAAGGCGGAGCGCCTATCCGTGCCGGAGTCACAGAGCGGCCTTCACCTCATACAGGTGGGACCTGTAACTTCACGTGTGCACAGGTTTGTTGATGAGGCGTACGCGACGGGGGTTGCGGGACATGGCGGGGTACCGACCGGCGGACTGGCATCCACTCGACCTCGACAGGGACCCCACCCCCGGTGACCCGCAGCGCGTCCGCTCCCTCGCCACGCAGCTGCACGATTTCGCCGACGACGTCTCCGACGCGCTCCGCCTGGTCAAGGGCATGGCCGGCGAGGACACCCTCCTGCAGTGGGCCGGCAAATCCGCCGAGGTCTTCAAGGAGCAGTTCAAGGACGTCCCGAAGAACCTGAAGAAGCTCAAGAAGTCCTACGAGATGTGCGGCGACGCCCTCGCCGACTACTGGCCCAAGCTGGAGCGCGCCCAGGCCCTGGCCGACAAGGCCCTCGCCAAGGCGAAGGAGGCCCAGTCGGACCTGTCCTCCGCCAAGTCCCGCCTCTCCTCGGCCGATTCCTGGGTCACCCGGGCGACGAAGGAAGCCGACAAGTACAAGGACGATCCCACCGGCAGCAAATCGGACGGTGACAAGCCGGACGAGGGCAAGGTCCGGGCCGCCACCCGGGACGTGCAGAGCGCCAGGTCCGCGCACACCCAGGCCCAGTCGGACGTCACCACCGCCCAGAACGCCCTCGACGCCGCGAAGAAGATGGCCGAGGACGCCCGCAAGATGCGCGACGACGCCGCGGGCGAGGCGAAGCGGAAGATCGACGAGGCCTCCGACGCGGGGATCCCGAACCGGCACTGGTGGCAGGACGTCGGCCACTGGTTCGAGGACAACTGGGACACCATCGTCACCGTCTGCAAGGTCGTCGTCGCGGTCGTCGGCATCATCGCGATGATCATCGGCGGGCCCATCCTCGGCGCCATCGTGCTGGTGGCTGCGCTCGTCGTCCTCGCGGACACCCTCTACAAATACTCCAAGGGGCAAGCATCCCTGTGGGATGTGGCGTTCGCCGCGCTGGACTGCATACCCGGCGGCAAGGGCATCACCAGCCTCGGCAAGCTCGCCAAGGGCGTGAAGGAGATGAAGTTCCTCAAGGGCGGCCTCAAGGCCATGGCGGAGAGCCTTGGCAAGAAGGGGCTGCGCAAGGAGGCCGACGATGTGCTCGCCAAGAGCAAGCCGGGCAAGGGGCGGTGCCTCAACGGCGACCCCATCGACATGGTCTCCGGCGAGATGTACATGGCCGAGACCGATGTCGAGCTACCCGGGCTGCTTCCACTTCTCCTACGGCGCACCCACCTGTCCACGTACCGCGCGGGCCGTTCCTTCGGCTCGTCGTGGGCCTGCACACTCGACGAACGTCTGGAGTTGGACGACCGAGGCGCCGTCTTCGCCACCGAGGACGGCATGATCCTCGTCTATCCCGTGCCGGAACCCGGGGCGTCGGTACTGCCGGCGGAGGGGCCGCGGTGGCCTCTGGACTGGGACGGCACTTCCGGTGCCCCGGTACGGATCACCGACCCGCTCACCGACATCACCCGTCATTTCGCCCCGCCGCAGCGGCCTGGGCCGATCGACGAGCCGTTCACCCTGCTGCTCACGGCGATGACGGACCGCAACGGCTACCGGATCGACTTCGACCGCGATGCCGACGGCGCACCCGTGGCCGTACACGACTCGGGCGGCCGGTACGTGTACGTGGACACCACCGACGGCGGACGCGTCACCGGTCTGCGCCTGCGCAATCCTGAGGACGGCCCTGAGGGTACCGTCCTGCGGCGCTTCGACTACAGCTCCGTCGGTGACCTGACCGGGATCCACGACTCGGGCGAGCTGCCCATGAGCCTCACCTACGACTCCGGCGGGCGCATTACGTCGTGGACCGACCGCAATGGCTATCACTACTGCTTCGGCTACGACGGGCTGGACCGCTGTGTCCGGGGCGAGGGTGCCGACGGCAGCCTGTCCTGCACTGTGGAGTACGACGACGACGCGCGTGAGACGCGCTACACGGACGCGCTCGGCCAGACCACGACATACCGCTACAACGAGCTCTACCAACCGGTCGCCGTGACCGACCCGCTCGGGCACACCGAGCTCTCCGAGTGGGACCGTTTCGGACGGCTGCTCGCACGCACCGACCAGCTGGGCCGTACCACTGGCCTCACTCTTGACACCCACGGCCAGCCGACCCGGATGGAGCGGCCGGACGGCACCGTCATCGAAGTGGCGTACAGCGACGAAGGTCTGCCCGTCGCCGTCACGGAGGCCGACGGAGCGCGTTGGGAGTGCACGTACGACGACCGGGGCAACCTGCTCACCAGCACCGATCCGCTCGGTGCGGTGAGCCGCTACACCTATGACGGGCGCGGCCACCGGACCGCACGGACCGACGCGCTCGGCAACACCTTCCGTTTCGACACCGACGAGGCGGGGCTGCCCGTCCGGGTCGTGGACCCACGCGGCAGCACCGTCACCGTGCACCGGAACGCGTTCGGCCGCATCGTCCGGATCGATGACGCCGTCGGCGGGGCTCTCCACCAGGGATGGAGCCCGGAGGGGCGGCTGCTGTGGCGCGAACACGCCGACGGCGGCCGGGAGACGTGGTCGTACGACCCGCAGGGCAACCTCACCGAGCACCGTGACCGCGGCGGGGCCACCACCGCCTTCGAGTACGGCGCGTTCGACCTTCCCAGCGCCAGGACCGATCCGGACGGCACCCGCTACCGCTTCACCCACGACGCCGAACTACGGCTGGTCGGCGTGACCAATCCGCTCGGCGACATCTGGAGCTACCACTACGACGCGGCGGGCCGTCTCGTCGGCGAGACGGACTTCGACGGCCGGACGCTCACCTACGCCCACGATCCCACCGGCCGGCAGACCGAGCGGCGGAACGGCATCGGGCAGACGGTCCGGATGACCCGTGACACCGCCGGCCGCGTGGTGGAGACCCGCACGGACGGCGGCGCCGTCGTCTCCCTGCGTTACGACCCGGCCGGCCGGCTGGTCGAGGCCGCGGGCCCGGAAAGCGTGGTCGCTTTCGGGTACGACGCGGTGGGCAGGGTGCTCACCGAAAGCGCCGACGGCCGCACAGTCACCAGCGCGTACGACCCGCTGGGCCGCAGGGTGCGGCGGACCACTCCGTCCGGCGCCACCTCGCGGTGGTCGTACGACTCCGTGGGCCTGCCCGTCTCGCTCGTAACCGCGGCAGGCGAGCTCACCTTCACCCACGACGCGGCCGGCCGGGAAACCACCCGCGGGCTGGCCGGCGCCGCCTCGCTGACCCAATCCTGGGACGCCGGACATCGCCTGGTGGAGCAGGTCATCCACTCGGGGACCGGTGCGGCCGGCCCCGATGCCGGCACCGTGCTGCAGGCCCGCTCCTACGCCTACCGGGGCGACGGACACCTCACCTCGGTCGACGACAGGCTGGCCGGCACCCGGAGATTCGACCTGGACCGGGCCGGCCGCGTCACCCGGGTGTCGGCCGCGAACTGGACCGAGACCTACGCGTACGACGAACTCGGCAACCTGACCACCGCGAACCATCCCGGAACCGCGGGACAGGACGCGCAAGGCCCGGTCGGACGCTCCGGCACGAAGGTCACGTCGGCTGGCCGCACCACGTACGAGCACGACGACCAAGGACGCGTGGTCCGCATGATCCGGCGCACGCTGTCCGGGCTGCGGCGGATCTGGACCTACGCCTGGGACGCCGACGACCGGCTCGTCGAGGCCGCGACTCCCGACCGGGGCGTATGGCGGTACCGCTACGACGTCCTCGGCCGGCGTACCGCCAAATGGCGGGTACACGAGGACGGCTCGGCCGTCGACGAGACCGCCTTCACCTGGGACGGAGCCAACCTCGCGGAGCAGCAGGCGCTCCGGGACGGTGCGGTGGAGACCGACACGTGGGACTGGGATCCGGGTACCCACCGGGCGGCGGCCCAGACGCGGGGGCGACGCAGCGTCCTCGATGCGGACGAGGTCAGCAGGCGGTTCTACGCGATCGTCACCGACTCGGTGGGGACACCCAGCGAACTCGTGGACGAGGACGGCACGATCGCCTGGCGGGCCGCCACCAGCCTGTGGGGACGGCCCCTGGCCGACGACGAGGGCCTGTGCCCGCTGGCCTTCCCAGGTCAGTACCGCGACGCCGAGACCGGCCTGCACTACAACCTGGCCCGGTACTACGACCCGGACACCGCGCAGTACCTCTCGCCCGACCCGTTGGGACTGGTCCCCGGTCCGAACCACCACGCCTATGTGGACAACCCGCTGCGCTGGACCGACCCGCTGGGTCTGGAGGGCGACAGCACCGAGCCGGTTCGGGTCTACGACGATTCCGAGTACAGCAAGCACGGTTCGGGCAGCAGTTCGTCCGCCAGGGGTGAGATCAGCCGCTCCCCCACCAACGGCCAGGCCGCACTCGACCGGTCCATCGACCTGGACCCGAACAACCCGAACGTCACCCGGCGCCTCGGCGTGGACCACGTGAACAACGAGATCGTCGTCCTGGATCGGCACCGGGCGATCACGGACAAGGACGGCAACATCGTCAAGGAGATCTACCACGGCCACGTACAGTCCTCGTACCCGTCGAACAGCGTCGACGAGGGTGATCTGACCAAGCTGAAGAGGGCGGGCATGATCAACAACACCAAGAAGCAGCGGGTGCTTCCGCCCAAGTGCGACGGGTGAAGGCGCAGGGATGAGGAGGGAAGGGGACATGGCATCCGGATGGGATTGGGCGGGCGGCGAAGGCCTGCTCGGTCTCGACGATTCTGCGGAATGGGACGCCGCGTTCACACGTGGAGAGGACCACCTCGGGACGGCGGTGATCGGACTGGCGCTCAACTGCCCGTTGGCGGAGGCTTCCCCCCGGATCGTGCAGGCGATGCGGATGCCGGATCCGAACCAGCGGGGGTTCGCGTTCACCGCGGCGGGCGACGCCGCCCGGATCAACGGCGCACTCACGCCGGAGTTGTACGAAGCACTGCGCGCGGAGGGGCCGCATGGCTTCGCCACCCACGCCATCAGGGACACGCTGACCTTCGTACCGTTCCGGGATCTGCCGCCGTGGTTCAAACGCCGGTGGGTGTATGTGACCGTACGCAACAAGCTGGAGTACTGGTGGCATCGCGTCCAGGACGCGATCGGCGATGCCTGGCGGGCCCTGCGGCGACACCGCGGCTGAGCCGACCGGCAGCGGAGCAGTGCAGGGCCCTGGGAACGTGTGCAGAGTCAAAAGGGTTCCACTCACAGTCGCCGGCGAGGCCTTCTCTGGCGTGCGCCGTCCGGCCACACCCGCGCCCTCCTCCCCGCCGCCACGTCCTCCACCCACCCGAACGTCACCACCGCCACCGCGATCAGCGGCCACACCACCACGAACATCCAGAAGCCGTATGTCGAGTCCAGCAGTCCCGCCGCCCGGTCCGAGTCCATGAACGGCAGGTTGTACGCCTCGTCGATGATCGGGACCGTCGCCATGATCAGCATGTTGTGCCAGAGGTAGATGGTCACCGCGCGGTTGTTGGAGAGGGTGATGAGTCTGTCCCAGCGGCGCAGGCCGCCCGGCAGCTCACGCCAGGACGGGGAGTACTGCAGCAGGATCAGCACGGCCCCGAACGACCAGCACGCCTGTGCGAGCGGGATGTCGTTGAGGTCCCAGCCGTCGGGGCCCTGGTGGCCCGACGCCCACCACAGGCCCACCGCCATCACCAGGCAGGACAGCGAGACCGCCGCGTAGCGCGGGACGCGTGCCAGTACGCCCTCCTGGTGGGCGAAGCCCAGGATCCAGCAGCCGCCGTACACCGCGAAGTCCGTCACCGCGTTGCCCGTCTCGCCGGGGATCCGCACCAGCCCCGTGGCCAGTACAGCCGTCAGCGCCAAGGGGGCCAGGGTCGTCGGCAGAGGCCACTTGCGAAACGCCCGCAGCAGCATCGGGGACAGGAGCACGAACCACAGGTACGCGCGCAGGTACCAGAGCGGGCCCGCCGCCTGTTCCGCCCAGGTGTCGTCCAGCAGGCCCGACACCGAGCCGAGGTGTTCGGGGTACGGCGGGGCGCCGATCGGGAGGACGTAGTCGAGGAGTTGGGAGCGGCCGCTCCAACCGCCGCCCGCGTCCGGGTCCTTCAGCGGATTCCAGCCCGCCGTGAGCATCATCGTCAGCAGGACGGCGCTGAACAGCCAGAGGGGAGGCAGGAGACGGCGGAGCCGGGCCCGGATCACGCTCCCCGCGGGGCGGTTCAGGCTGCGGGCCATCAGTGCGCCGGCCAGCGCGAACATCACGCCCATGGAGGGGAAGAGCACGGTCAGCCAGGGCCAGCCGAAGAGGTGGTAGATCACCACGCGGAGCAGGGCCAGGGAGCGGAGGAGGTCCAGGTAGCGGTCCCGGCCGCCGGCGGTTCCGGCCGCCTTGCCCGTGCCGACCGGGGTTGCCTCTGCCTGCGTCATGCCGCCGACCTCTCCCCCGCACCGCCCGGTGCTCCCACCACTCCCGTCCGCCGCAGCTTCTGCCAGCGCAGCCGGCCGCCGGTCAACGCGGTGATCCAGGACTGGAGGAGTACGACGTACATGAGCTGGCGGTAGAGGATCTGCTGGAGCGGGAGGGAGACGAGGTGGGTCATGCGTTCGCGGTCCAGGTGAAAGGCGTAGGCCGCGCAGACCGCCTGGACCGCCAGGATCCCCAACCAGGCACCGATCGTCTTCTGCGTCGGGCCGAAGACGATGCCGTAGAGAAGAAACGCGTCGATCAGGGGGGCCAGGAGCGGGGCCACGACCATGAACAAGGACACCAGGGGGAGGCCCACACGGCCGAAGCGGCCCGACGGGCCCCGGTCCAGCAGCGCCCCCCGGTGTTTCCAGATCGCCTGCATCGTGCCGTACGACCAGCGGTAGCGCTGGGACCACAGCTGGGAGACGGACTCCGGGGCCTCCGTCCAGGCCCGGGCCCGTTCCGCGTAGACCACCCGCCAGCCGGCGCGGTGGATCGCCATCGTGATGTCGGTGTCCTCGGCGAGGGTGTCGTCGCTCATGCCGCCGACCTGTTCGAGGGCGGTACGGCGGAACGCCCCGACCGCGCCGGGGATGGTCGGCATGCAGCGCAGCACGTCGTACATCCGGCGGTCCAGGTTGAAGCCCATCACGTACTCGATGTGCTGCCAGGCGCCGATCAGCGAATCCCGGTTGCCGACCTTGGCGTTGCCGGCCACCGCGCCGACGGCCGGATCGCCGAAGGGCTGGACCAGCTCCCGTACCGTGGCCGGTTCGAAGACCGTGTCGCCGTCCATCATCACGACGATGTCGTGACGGGCGTTGCGCAGGCCCCGGTTGAGGGCGGCGGGCTTGCCCGCGTTCTCCTGGCGGATCACCCGCACGCCCGGCAGCTTCAGGTTCTCCACGATCCGTGCCGTGCCGTCCGTCGAACCGTCGTCGACGACGAGGATCTCGACGGGGTGCTCGCTCGCGGTCAGTGAACGGACCGTGTTCTCGATGCACTTGGCCTCGTTGTAGGCGGGGACGAGGACCGAGACCGGTTCGGTCACCGGGCGGCGGCCCCAGCGGAAGCCCTTGTGGCGGACTCTGCGGGTGTGCAGAGCGGAGAGCCAGAGCATCAGGGCGAACCGGGCCAGCACCGACGCGCCGATCACCGCCAGGGCGACCACCAGCACGTCCGTGATGCCGTCCGCCGCCTGGACCAGGAAGATCCAGGCCCTGCCCTGCCAGAGGTCGGGACCGGTGACCGGGGTGTGGGCGCTCGGCACGTTCAGGGCCTCGGTGAGGTTGTCGAAGCGGTAGCCGCGCTTTTCCAGCTGGGGCAGGAGCTTGTCCAGGGCCTGGACGGTCTGGTGGCGGTCGCCGCCCGAGTCGTGCATCAGGACGATCGCGCCCTTGCCTGCGCCCGGGGTGGCGTTGCGGACCATCCGGTCGACGCCCGGCTTGCGCCAGTCCTCGCTGTCCCTGTCGTTGACGACGGTGATGTAGCCGCGGCCGCCGATGTACCGGGTCACCGGCCACGAGAGGTCGTCCATCGCGTTGACGGAGGAGGAGTACGGCGGCCGGAAGAGGGAGGTGCGGATGCCTGCCGCGCCGGTGATCGCCAGCTGGGTCTGGGACAGCTCCCGGTCGATGCGCCTCTTCGACTGGTACGACAGGTCGGGGTGGCTGAAGGTGTGGACGCCGACCTCGTGGCCCTCGGCCACCATGCGCCGGACCAGCTGCGGATGGCGGGAGGTCATGGTGCCGGTGACGAAGAAGACGGCGTGCGCGTGGTGCTTCTTCAGGACGTCCAGGACCTTCGGGGTCCAGGTCGGGTCGGGGCCGTCGTCGAAGGTGAGGACCAGGCGGTGGTCGGGGATGCGGAGGGACGTCGTACGGCCGCCCCAGGTGTCGATGACCGGGCCGCCGTCCAGGATCTTCTCCGGGACCTTGTCGGTGGCGGCCTCGGGGCGGACGCGGTGGTCGGCGAGGATCTCGCTGTGCACGTAGCCGCGCAGCATCAGCATCGCCATCAGGGCGACGAGGAGGAGGACGGGCAGCGCCAGACGCATCGAGACGCGGCGGCGCCGGGAAGCGTCGGCGGCGGTCAGGCGGCACCGTAATGCATCGGCGGCGGTCAGGCGGCGCCGTGATGCATCGGCGGCGGTCAGGCCGCGCCGGGTGCGGGGTGCCATCAGAGGACGGAAGCGGGTGCGGAGGCGCCGCCGGTGCCGGTGCGCGGGGCCAGGCCCTCCGCGACCGGGCCGCCGGTCGGGGCAGCCGACTCGCTGGGCGAGACCGGAGGCGGCGACGAGGCGGGAGAGGAGGGCGCGTCCGAGGAGGGTGCCACCGCGGACGGCGAGGCGGACGCGGACGACGAGCCCGGCTTCGGCGAGGTGACCGTCACCCCTCCGGACGACGTCGGCCGCGCGGACGCCGACGCGCTCGGCCGGGCGGAGCCCTTTCCGCTCCCGGACGCCCGGGAGGAGGCGCCGGCCGACGGGGTCGCACCGCCGCTCACGGCCGGGCCGGCCACCGAGGCGCCGTCGTCCGAGGACCGGGACGACCGCGCGGGCCGCGGCGAGTCGTCGACCTTGCCGGCGGGCCTGTCGGCGTTCTGTCCGGGCACCGGCAGCCAGGGCGCGTCGGAACTCCCGGACAGCAGGGTGACGACGATGACGACCGCGTAGACCGCGCAGGCGAGGCCGACGGCCATCCCGAGCCTGCGGAGCCGGCGGCTGCGGCGCCCCGACTCGTCGACGAAGGCAGGGACGGGGGCATCGGCAGCCTCTGAGCCTTCGGATGCACCTGCGCCTTCGGAAACACCGGATCCCTCCGCCGCGGCGGACCGCATCGGCCCCGCCGACCCCGCCGACCCCGTCGGCCGTATTCGTACGGCACCGACGTCGTTCTGGACGGTCACCTCGTCGGGGTCGTGGACGAGGTGCGGAGCCGGGTCACGCAGAAACACCGGGGGCAGCGGCTCGACCACGCTCCACGGGTCCCGTAACGACGCGGCCCGCAACACCTCGGTCCCCCCGGCGGCTTCGGCGGTCCCGGCGGCTCCGGCGGTCCCGGCGGCTCCGGCGGTCCCGGCGGCTCCGGCCGCTCCGGCCGCTCCGCCACCGTCAGCGTCCGGTACGCCCGCCTCCACCCCGTCGTCCCCCGCCATCGGCACATCCCGGGCATCCAGGGCCACCTGCGGCAATTCGGGTTGGGTTTCTTCTCGCCAATTTTTCACGCGCCTACATCCCCCCACGGGAGTGTTCCGGGCGCACTGACGAACCCGAGCACACGTCAGCGGAACGGTCCCCCACCCGCTCCGAGCGCCCCCTTGCAGCTCTCCGCGCTCGGGTCCATGAAGCTAGCGCACGGGGGAGATCCGTGTTCCCGATGTGTCATTTGTGGTCGTCCATCACCTCTTGATCACTGGCTGGAATCCATCCGCCGGCCGGCCACTGAAGCCACCGTTCCGCCCGCCCGATCTCGGCGGCCGCCCGCCGCAACGCGTCGACTCCCGGATGGACCAGCCCCTTTCGCCACACGAGCGACACAGGCGACAACGGGACCGGATCGACGAGCGGCCGCGACACGCTTCCAGGTATGGCCGGAAAACCCACTACCGCAAGGATGGGATACCGGTCCTTGGCCATGACTCGCTGGAACTCCTCCTCCCCGACAGCCAGTGGCAGCGGCGGCGCGACGGTGATACCTCGCCCCTCGAAGAGGTGAAAGGCCAGGTCAGTCCATTCCAGGGTGCGCTCGTTTCCAGCACCGGCGTATACCGTCTCGCCCGCGAGCGCGGCCAGCGGTACCGCGTCCAGGGTCGCGAGCCGGTGTCCGGAGGGGAGAATTACGGCCATGGGTTCGAACCGCACGGGCTGGTGTTCGAGTCCGGAGCGCAGTGCCGGATCCAGTCCCGCGAACCGACCGAAGGACGCGTCGAGCCGCCCCGCGAGGAGTTCGGCCGCCGCTCCGGTGAGCCCGCTCTCGTAGCGGGCCATCAGCTCGCAGTCGGGGGCGAGTTCGCGGGCCCGGTACAGGACGCGGCGGGCGGTCTCCAGCCCCGGGGAGTTGAGGTCCACCAGCAGCGGCCGGGACTGCCCGAACACGGCGAGCAGGGCGTCCTGGGCGGCCAGCACCCGGCGGGCGTACGGCAGCAGCCGAACACCGTCGGCGGTGAGGCTGACCTGCCGCGTGCTGCGGAGGAACAGCTCCGCACCCAACTCCCGCTCCAGCCGCCGCACATCGCGGCTGAGCGCCTGCTGGGCGACGTACAGCCGGGCGGCGGCGCGGGTGAAGTGCAGTTCCTCGGCGACGGTCACGAAGACGCGCAGCAGGCGGGGTTCGATGTGGGCGGGCGAGGCGGGCGCGGGCATCACGCGAACTTACAACACAGGTGCGTGAATCGGCGCCGAGCAGGTGTTGGACCCCTTGATCGGTCCGGGGCGACGGTGGTGCCCATGCCGCAACCGACCCGGCCGAGCCGGCCGAACCCGCCCGAGATCGTCCACACCGTCACCGCCGACTCCCTCGTCACCGTCGACTTCGGCCCCCGATTCGACGGCGGCTCCAGCCCCCGGTTCCGGCGCCGCGCCGATCCCCGCCACCCTCCTCGCTCCCGCTCGCGCCGTCACCCACCCGGCCCCTACCGCCGCCTCTTCGCCCTCCCCGGCACCCGGGCCTTCACCGCCGGAAACCTGCTGGCCCGGCTCCCCATGGGCATGTTCAGCGTCAGCGCGGTCGTGATGATCGCCGGGTCGCGCGGCTCGTACGCCCTCGCCGGAGCCGTCACCGCGACCGGCCTCGCCGCCACCGGTCTCGCCGGGCCCTGGATCGCACGGCTCGTGGACCGGTACGGGCAGGCCCGGGTCGCCGTGCCCGCGACCGTCACCGCCGTGCTCGGCAGCCTCGCCCTGCTGCTCTGCGTCCGCTACGGCGCCCCGGACTGGACCCTGTTCACCGCCTACGCGGCCACCGCCACCACCCCCAACCTCGGCGGCATGTCCCGCGCCCGCTGGGCCCACCTGCTGCGCGACGACCCGGGCGCCCTGCACACCGCGAACTCCTTCGAACAGGCCGCCGACGAGCTGTGCTTCATGCTCGGCCCGGTCCTCGCCTCCTTCCTGACCGGCACGTTCTTCCCGGAGGCCGGCACGCTGGTCGGCGCGGTGCTGCTGCTCACCGGCGCGCTGCTGTTCGCCGCCCAGCGGGCCACCGAGCCGCCGCCACGGCCCGGGTCGGCCACCGCGCGGACCCCGCTGCGCATCGGCCCCCTCCTGGTCTGCTTCGTCGCGACCGGCGCGGTGTTCGGCTCGATGGAGGTCGTCACCATCGCCTACGCCGACGCCCAGGGCCACCGCTCGGCGGCCGGTGCCGTGCTCGCCCTCCAGGCCGCCGGTTCGTGCGCGGCGGGTCTGCTGTACGGGGCGCTCCGGCCGGCCGGACCGGCCGAACGCAGGCTCCCCTTCTGCCTGTTGTCGATGGCGGCCCTGATGTCCCTCCCGCTGCTCGCCGCGCGCGCGTTCGACAGCCTCTGGGCCCTCGCCCCCGCCCTGCTCGTGGCCGGCATGGCAACCGCCCCAACCATGGTGACCGCGATGACCCTGGTCCAGGACCGGACCCCCGAGGGCCGCCTCAACGAGGGGATGAGCCTGGTCGTCACCGCCCTGCTGACCGGCATCGCCTGCGGCTCCGCGCTCGGCGGCTGGGCGGCGGACCACGGCTCGCCGACGGCCGCCTTCGCCACCCCGGCCGCGGCGGCCGTCGTAGCCCTCGCCGTCAACGCTGCCAGTCGAATCGCTTCCCTCAATTCCATCCGCCCCCATTGACGCCTTCACAGCCCGCACCTACCGTCCTGCGTCGAAGCGCTTCGACGTCCCGCCTCGAACCGATTCGACGCGGGACGAGCACCATGCACCATCCATCCGACTCCCCTGGAGGCACTGGATGTTGACGGCACGAACGCGCACGGCTACGGCTACGGCTACGGCTACGGCTACGGCACGAAGGCGAACCGCGACCGCGGCGGTGATCCTCGCCGGATCGCTGCTCCTCGCCTCCTGCGGCGGCTCGGGCGGCAGCACGTCCGACGGGAAGACGCTCAGGCTGTGGCACTACGAGGGTCCGACCAGCGCGATGGGCGTGGCCTGGAACGAGGCCATCAAGGAGTTCGAGGCGACCCACCCGGGCGTGCAGGTGAAGTACGAGGAGAAGAGCTTCGAGCAGATCCAGAAGACCGCGCAGATGGTCCTGAACTCCTCCGACGCCCCCGACATCATGGAGTACAACAAGGGCAACGCGACCGCCGGCCTGCTCTCCAAGCAGGGCCTGCTGACCGATCTGACCGCCGAGGCGGCCAAGCGCGGCTGGGACAAGAAGCTCAGCGCGGGCGTGCGCACCACCAGCCAGTACGACGCCGACGGCGTGATGGGCTCCGGCAAGTGGTACGGAGTGCCCAACTACGCCGAGTACACCATGGTTTATTACAACAAGGAACTGTTCGAGAAGTACGGCATCGCCGAGCCGAAGACGTTCGACGACCTGACGGCGGCCATGGACACGTTCGTCCAGAAGGGGGTCACCCCGCTCGCCAACGCCGGTTCCGAGTACATGGCCCAGCAGTACCTCTACCAGCTGGCGCTCTCGAAGGCCGACCGCTCGTGGGTCGACGCCTACGAGCTGTACAAGGGCAAGGTCGACTTCCACGACCAGGCCTGGACGTACGCGGCGACCACCTTCGCCGACTGGGTGAAGAAGGGCTATATCGCGAAGACGTCGTCCGGTACGACCGCCGAGCAGGCCGGAGTCTCCTTCATCCAGGGCAAGTCACCCATCCTGTTCTCCGGCAGCTGGTGGTACGGCCGCTTCCAGTCCGAGGCCACGTTCGACTGGGGCAGCCTCCTGTGGCCCGGCTCGAACCTCACCCTCGGCTCCGGCGGCAACCTCTGGGTCGTACCGAAGAACTCCAAGAACAAGGACCTCGCCTACGACTTCATCGACATCACCATGTCGAAGAAGATCCAGAACCTGCTCGGCAACAAGGGCGGAGTCCCGGTCGCCGCCGACGCGAGCGCCATCACCGACCCCAAGTCGAAGCAGCTCATCACCGATTTCAACACCGTCAGCAAGCGCGACGGCCTCGCCTTCTACCCCGACTGGCCGATCGCCGGCTTCTACGACACCCTCGTCTCCGAGACCCAGAAGCTGATCACCGGCAGCGAGAAACCGGACGCTTATCTGAGCAACCTCCAGACGGCGTACGACAAGGGCACCAAGTGAGGGTGCGCCGGGACTCGTACACCCTCTTCCTCCTCCCCGGCGCCCTCGCCTTCCTGGCAGTGGTCGTCGTCCCGTTCCTGATGAACACGGGCGCCGGCTTCACCGACTGGCAGGGCGTGGGCAGCCCGCACTGGTCCGGGCTCGCCAACTACCGTGAGCTGCTGCACGATTCCGAGTTCTGGGCGTCCTTCCGGCACAGCCTCTTCATGGTCGTCGCGATGGCCGCGATCCCCACCGCGCTCGGCCTCCTCCTCGCCGCCGCCCTGTTCGACTACGTCGGCAAGCACTTCGGCACCCGGATCGCGGCGGTCCTGCGCGCCTGCTTCTACCTCCCCCAGGTGCTGCCGGTCGCGGTCGCCGGCATCGTCTGGAGCTGGATCCTGGCCCCGGACAACGGCTCCCTCAACGCCCTCCTGAAGGCGGTCGGCCTCGGCAGCTGGCAGCAGGACTGGCTCGGCGACCCCGACCTCGCGCTCTACACCGTGATGGGCGTGCTGGTCTGGGTGCAGATCGGCTTCCCGCTGGTCGTCTTCATGGCCGGGCTCGGCCGCGTCGACCCCCAGCTGTACGAGGCGGCCGAGCTGGACGGGGCCGGCTGGTGGCGGCGCTTCCGGCACGTCACGCTGCCGCAGATCCGCCCCGAGGTCTACGTCGTCCTGACCTGGTGCACGATCGCCGCACTCAAGGTCTTCGGCGCGGTGTACGTCCTGACCAAGGGCGGCCCGGGCGGCGCCACCGACGTCCCCTCCTACTTCTCCTTCACCACGTTCTTCGAGAAGACCCAGGTCGGCTACGGCTCGGCGATCTCCACCGTCCTCACGGTGATCATCCTGGCCCTGGCCGTGGTCGGCCTGAAACTGCAGAGCCGCGCGGAGGACGGGGAGACGCCATGACCGCCCTGCGCCGCTACCCGGTCCTCCTCGCCCTCTGCCTCGCCGCCCTCTTCATGGTCGTCCCGTTCCTGATCGTGGCGGTCAACGCGGTGAAGTCCCCGGCGGAGTACTCGCAGAACGGCCCGCTGAGCCTCCCCCACAGCCTCTACCTCGACGGCCTCAAGGACTTCTGGCAGCGCGTCGACTACACCCAGAAGCTCCTCAACTCGGTCCTCATCAGCGGCTCGGTCGCGCTCCTCGCCACCGCCCTCTCCGTCCTGAACGCGTACGCGATCGGCATCGGCCGGATCCGCGGCCGCACCTGGGTGCTGGCCTTCTTCGTCCTCGCCAACCTGCTGCCGCAGGAGGCGCTGGTCTACCCGCTCTACTACCTGAGCAAGGAGGCGGGCCTCTACGACACCCGGCTCAGCGTGATCATCGTGTTCACGGTGATCCAGTCGGCGTTCGGGACGTACCTCCTCTCCGCCGTCCTCGGCCGGTTTCCGCGCGAGATCGTCGAGGCGGCCCGGATCGACGGCGCGAACAAGTGGCAGATCCTGGTCCGGATCGTCGTACCCGTCAGCCGCCCGACCCTGGGCGTGCTCCTGGTCTTCTTCTTCATCTGGACCTGGAACGAGTTCCTGCTGCCGCTGGTCATGCTGATCTCCAACGACAACCAGACGGTGTCCGTCGCCCTCGGCGTCCTCCAGGGCCAGCGCCTGATGGACGCCACGATGACCAACGCGGCCGCTCTGCTCGGCGTCCTCCCGGCCATCGTCTTCTTCCTCGTCTTCCAGCGGACGCTCACCCGGGGGATCGCCGTGGGAGCCGTCAAATAGGAGGTTCGTGCGTGAAGTTCACCGACGGCTACTGGCTGCTGCGCGAAGGCGTCACCGCGGCCCACCCGGTCGAGATCCTCGACGTCACGGCCGCGGAAGGCGCCCTGGAGATCCACGCGCCGACCCAGCCCATCCGCCACCGCGGCGACCTGCTGAAGGGACCGGTCCTGACGATCAGCGCGCACACGCCGATGCCCGATGTCATCGGCGTCACCTTCACCCACTTCGAGGGCGAACAGCCACGCGGCCCGCAGTTCGAGCTCAGCAGTGCCGACTTCGCCTCCCAGGTGTCGTACGACGACGAGTACGCGACCCTGACCTCCGGCTCGCTGACGCTGCGGCTGAGCCGTACGGCCCCCTGGCGGCTCGACTTCCTCGCCGGCGGCCGCACCCTCACCTCCAGCGGCCCCAAGGGCATGGGCATCATGCGGGACACCGCCACCGGCGCCCACTATCTGCGGGAACAGCTGGGCCTCGGCGTCGGCACGTCCGTCTACGGCCTCGGCGAACGCTTCGGCCCGCTTGTCAAGAACGGCCAGGTCGTCGACATCTGGAACGCCGACGGCGGCACCGCCACCGAACAGGCCTACAAGAACGCCCCCTTCTACCTGACGGACGCGGGCTACGGCGTCTTCGTCGACCACCCGGGGAAGGTGTCGTTCGAGGTCGGCTCGGAGGCGGTGTCCAGGGTCCAGTTCAGCGTCGAGTCGCAGCAGCTGACGTACTACGTCATATACGGCCCGACCCCGAAGGACATCCTGCGCACGTACACGGCCCTGACCGGCCGCCCGGCGCTGCCGCCCGCCTGGTCCTTCGGGCTCTGGCTGTCCACGTCCTTCACGACGTCGTACGACGAGAAGACGGTGACGTCCTTCATCGAGGGCATGCGGGAGCGCGAACTGCCGCTCTCCGTCTTCCACTTCGACTGTTTCTGGATGCGGGAGTTCAACTGGTGCGACTTCCGGTGGGATCCGCGGGTGTTCCCGGATCCGGAGGGGATGCTGGGGCGGCTGCACGAGCGCGGGCTGCGGGTGTGCGTGTGGATCAACCCGTACATCGCGCAGCGGTCGCCGCTGTTCGCCGAGGGGAAGGAGCTGGGACACCTGCTGCGGCGACCCGACGGGAGCGTGTGGCAGTGGGACCTGTGGCAGCCGGGGATGGCGCTGGTGGACTTCACGTCCCCGGCGGCGCGTGACTGGTACGCGGGCAAACTGGAGGCCCTGCTCGCCCAGGGGGTCGACTGCTTCAAGACCGACTTCGGCGAGCGCGTCCCGGTGGACGTGGCCTGGTCCGACGGCTCGGACCCCGAGCGGATGCACAACTACTACACCTACCTCTACAACCGGACCGTCTTCGAGGTGCTCCGCAAGCACCGCGGGGAGGGGGAGGCGGTCGTGTTCGCGCGGTCGGCGACGACCGGGAGCCAGAAGTTCCCGGTGCACTGGGGCGGCGACTGCGAGGCGACCTACGAGTCGATGGCCGAGTCGCTGCGCGGCGGGCTCTCGCTGGGCCTGTCCGGCTTCGGCTACTGGAGCCACGACATCGGCGGCTTCGAGGGCACCCCGACACCGGCGCTGTTCAAGCGGTGGCTGGCCTTCGGGCTGCTGTCCTCGCACAGCAGGCTGCACGGGTCGTCGTCGTACCGGGTGCCGTGGCTGTTCGACGAGGAATCGGTGGACGTGCTGCGGCACTTCACCCGGCTGAAGCTGAGCCTGATGCCGTACCTGTACGAGGCCGCGCGCACCGCCTCCGCGGAGGGGGTGCCGGTGATGCGGGCGATGGTGCTGGAGTTCCCGGACGATCCGGGGTGTGCGCATCTGGAGCGGCAGTACATGCTGGGGGCGGATCTGCTGGTGGCGCCCGTGTTCGAGGACGAGGGATATGTGACATATTACTGTCCCGCCGGGACCTGGACCCACTTCCTGACCGGCGAGACGGTCACCGGCCCCCGCTGGATCCGCGAGCGCCACGGCTTTCTGAGCGTCCCGCTGCTGGCCCGGCCCGGGTCCGTGATCCCGGTCGGCGCGGTGACGGACCGCCCCGACTACGACCACGCCGACGGGGTGACCCTCCGTGCCTTCGGCCTCGATCGCGGCGCCCAGGTCACGGTCCCGGTCGGCGACGTCACCTTCACCGTCGTACGCGAAGGGGACACCCTGCGGGCCTCCTGCAGCGACCCGGCGGCACCCTGGAACCTGGCGGCCGGGGAGCGGACGGCACACGCCCAGGCCGGAACCGGGTTTCTCTCGCTGGAGCTGGCGTGATGGTGAAGATCACCGACGTGGCCCGGCATGCCGGGGTCTCCCCCAGCACGGTGTCCTACGCGCTCAGCGGCAAGCGCCCGATCTCCGACGAGACCCGGCGCCGGATCGAGGCGTCCATCCGCGAGCTGGGCTACCGCCCGCACGCCGGCGCCCGCGCCCTCGCCAGCAGCCGCGCCAACGTCCTCGCCCTGGTCATCCCGCTGCGCACCGGCATCCACGTCCCGGTGGTGATGCAGTTCGCGGTGTCGGTGGTGACGACGGCCCGCCGGTACGACCACGACGTGCTGCTCCTCACCCAGGAGGAGGGCGAGGAGGGTCTGCGCCGGGTCGCCGACACGGCACTCGTCGACGCCCTGATCGTGATGGACGTCCAGCTCCACGACCCCCGGCTGCCACTGCTGCGGGCACTGGAGCGACCGTCGGTACTGATCGGCTTCCCGGCCGCCCCCGAGGGCCTGACCTGCGTCGACCTGGACTTTCGGGCGGCCGGTGAGCTGTGCGTGGAGCGGCTGGCGGGGCTGGGCCACCGGGTGGTCGCGCTGGTCGGCTCGCCACCGGAGGTGTACGTCCGGAAGACCGCGTTCGCCCAGCGGGTCGTCCAGGGCTTCACGGCCGCCGCCGACCGCAACGGCATGGCGTCCTCCGTCCACCCGTGCGAGGCGACGCCGGCGGCGGCCCGGCGGGTCGCCGAGCAACTGCTGCGTGAACAACCGGCGTTGACAGGGGTCGTCGTCCACAACGAGGCGGTCCTGGAGCCCCTGATCGACGCCTTCGAGCAGCTCGGCCTCCGGGTCCCCACCGACCTGTCGGTCACCGCGATCTGCCCGGACGAGCTGGCGGCGGGGCTGCGCGTGCCCCTGACCTCGGTGGCTCTGCCGGCGGCGGAACTCGGGGAGCGGGCCGCGGAGTTGCTGATGCGCAAGCTCGACGGGGACCCGGACGTACCCGAGGCGACGCTGCTCCCGCCCCGGCTGACGGATCGCGCGAGCACGGCGCGCCGCGAGGCACTCTGACAGCACACGCGAAACGGCGTCCCGCTCCGGGATTCACCCCGGAGCGGAACGCCGTCCGTGCGGAACCGGCTCCGCCCGCTACACCTGCCGGTCCCCTTGCCAGGTGACCGACGTCAGGGTGCTCAGGCCGCCGTGTGCCACGCCCTTGTAGGTCACTCTCCGGGCGGGGCCGGACTCGTGGGCGACCCGTTTCGTCAGTTCCGCGCCCTCGTGGAACAGCCGCTGCCACTCGTCCTCGTACTTGGCCTCGTCCCGGTCCCGCAGATACAGGTTCAGGGTGGTGTCGATGGCCTTCGCCCAGGTGTGCAGATCGGCGACGAGGCCGTCGGACAGGGCCAGTCCGGCGGCGGGGTCGTCGGGGAAGAAGTCCCCGAAGCCGTCGGCGCGCAGCGGACCGTACTGGTACTCGCCCTCGACCGTGAGGTCGAGCGGATGCGGCGGGGTGCCGTGTTCGTCGCGCTCCCAGTGCAGGCGGTCGCAGCCCCAGCACAGCCACTTCGCGGTCCGGTGCCGCTCGTCCCAGTAGCGCACCGACCACGTCGGCCCGAGCCGCCTGGCCAGGCGCTGGGCGGCCGCCAGCCCACGCGCGACGTGCTTGCGCAGGTCGGGACGGGAGCCGAAGCCCTCCGGCGGGCGGGACAGCGACCAGGAGCGCAGTTCATTCGCCAGGTCCGCCGGGAGGGCCAGCCGGTCGTCGTCCAGCGGGATGGTGCGGGTGAAGGCGCCGAGGTCCTCGTGGGCCGCCGGATCCTCAGGCTCGTACAGCGGAGACGGCTCGCCCCGCGCCTGCACGAGCAGGCTCCGTGGTTCTTCGGACGTCATGCGATGTTCGCTCCGATCACGTATCCGTTGTCGCCCACGGGAGTCGGCACCGGCCGGCGTCCGGAGCCGTCCCCGGCGCTGCTGGGTACGCCGGGAATCAGTCGGTGTCCGTGGCAGTGAGGACTGCGATCTCCTGCCCGCCTGGTCGCAAGGCGGCCACAGCGAGGTCCCAGGCCACTTGGTGGAACCAATCCGATGAGGGGTCGGCGATGAACCAGTGTGCCTGTTCGACCAGCATGGCCGTGTGACAGATCGGCGCGTCCGGGGCGGCGCCGACCAGGCCGCCGAGGGAGCGCCAGGCAGCGAGCCGCCCGTACGCACCGAACATGCCATTGCCGTAGGCGGGGCTGCGCACCGCCGCGGTGAGCAGCACCTGCAACACCCTGTCGGAGGTGGCCGGGTGCAGCCGGGGCCTGGTCTCTCCCGTCGACCATGCTGTGAGTGGCAGCCGCTCGAAGACGGCTGCGAAGTCGTTCGGTGAGACAGGGGATGCGGACCAGAACTCCTGTGCGGCGACCGTGCCGTTGGACTCCTCAAGCCAGTGGCGCACCGCAGCGCTCATGGCCTCGGCCACCTCCGGAACGGTGGTGTCCGCCGGATCGACCGCGACACTGCGCCGGCGCATGTCCGGCGAGGCATGGAGTTCGGGTCGGTCGCTGTGCTTCGCCACCGTTGCCGGGGGCAAGGCCCACGTCCAGTCGTGCGGAGCGTGCGTCGGCCTGAGCAGTGCACGCTCCGTCGGCAGCAGGTGGAGCGGCAGGGGTGCGAGCGGATGCTCCTCCGTCACGAGCGCTTCGCCGAAGGACCGCAGAAGGGGGTACTCCGGGACTGCGACGCCTTCGAGTACCAGCTCTTGCAGCAGGCAGGCTTTGAACTCGTCCGACGCCGCAGTGCCGAGCTGCTCGCCGTAGACGACGGGGACGATGTCCGCAGGCCGATGCCCCAGGGCCACCAGCTGGGCCAGGCGTCGCTCGGCCCTGGTCTGTGCCGACTCTCCGGCCTGCAGGCTGCTCGGCAGGCACATCAGAGCGCGCAGGCTCTGCTGCCCCGCCGTGGTGGCAAGAGCGGTCTGCAACCGGTCGAGCAGGAAGGCGTGTTCAGATGAGTCCGCGCCTTCTTGAGCGGCCCGCCGGGCGAGCTCCGCGCCGAACACCGTCGCCCACTCGAAGTCTCCGGACGAAACCCTGTGCTGGATCTCTTCGCCAAGTGCGGACGCGGCTGAGAAGCCACGGTCCAGCAGTTCTTTGATCCGTTGAGTCATGTCGCTGTGCATGGTGGAATCTCTTTGCCTCACGCTCGTCGAGTCGGGGTTTGGGGGGGGGGGGCGGCGGGGGGGGGGGGGAGGCGGAGGTTGTTGCTTTTTTTATGAGATGGCCCCACAATAATGTTATGTATAATGGAAAACAGAATATA
>NZ_JBEOYD010000053.1:0-63310 GCF_040296885.1 Streptomyces sp. NPDC001980
ACGAAGCGGGAACAACTCCACAGTCGCCAGGTTCGTGCCCGTGCCTGTCAACACCCCGGCCCGCAAGCCGACTTCGGACGCCTAACCTCGGTCGCACGTAGAAGCGGAAGGTGTCCGGGAGGCCGACGGTACGAACGCTCGCATCGGTCTTGGTCTCGCCGGGAGCCCGCTTGCCGTTGGTCCGCTCCCGCAGGTACGCGCCCTGACCCTCGCGCCAGTCGAGAAGACCGGGCCGACGACGCCACTGCGCGCTGCCACGTAACGGGCGTCTCGGAGCAGGGAAGCAGAGGAGGCAGAAGGATGCAGGCGGTCGACCGGTGCCGTTTCCCAGGGCTGCGGGGCTGCTGTCGAACGTGCCCCGCCCCGTCCTCCTCGTCGGGCCGGCAGGTACTGGGTGTGTGTCGCGGGAGTCCGGCCGGGGGCGGCGACGTCGCGCAGGGGAGCGAGGCAGCAGCGTCTGGCTCAGACGACCGGCGTCCCACCGTCCTCCGTCGCTGCGGGGCCCGAGTCAGGGCGGTCGTGGGATGATCCCTGGTGGGTGAGGGTGGCGAAGCAGCGGTGTTCGCTCGTCCACTGGTCGGTGACGGTGAGGGCGAGGTCGGCGGTGATCCTGTGGAGCGCCGGTCGTCCCAGTCGGGCCCAGGGAAAGTACGGTCCGGCCTGGCCCTGGACGTTCTCGAACCGGGCGGTGCACTGCTCCTGCACGTCCTGGGGATCGACCTCGACGACGAGGCATCCGGTGGGGGCGATGAGGCCGCCGCATCGGCGCAGCAGGCCACGCGGGTCGCCTCCGATGCCGATGTTGCCGTCGATGAGCAGCACCGTTCGCCAGCCTTTCTCGGCCGGCAGCCGGTCGAAGACAGATGCCCGCAGTGCGAGCCCGCCCAGGGCGGTGGTCAGCGCGACCGCGCGGGGTGTGATGTCGACCCCGAGGGCGAAGACTCCCCGGCTCAGGAGTGCTCTGCACATGCGGCCCGGGCCGCAGCCGATGTCGATGACGGGGCCGGCGCAGCGTTCCAGGACGGTGTTGTCGGCTGCCGTCGGCTGTTCGTGCCAGCGGTGGACCGGCATCCGGACGCGGCGCCCGTTGTCCAGCCGCAGGTACACCGGTTCCCGGCCGGGACGCAGGGCGAGCGCGTAGGGATCCTCGCCGGCGTCGTGCAGCTCGTCCTCGTCCGTTGTCACGGTGCTGTGCCGTGCCCGGCGGCGGGTTGGCTCTCGTCGGCGCCGCCGGGCCGGTGTACGCGGCGCAGTCTCACGGCGAAGGCGACCGCGGAGGCCGCGAAAAGCACGCCGGTGATCGCCAGCCATCGGCCGAAGTAGACGCTGTCGGACAAGCCCGTGTCACCGGGGTAGGGGACCGCCAGACGGAGGATGAGAGGAAACCAGACCAGCAGGAGCAGACCTGACAGGAAGGTGGGGACGCGCAGGTGGTTGATCCAGGGCACCGTCGGTCTGGCGGAGATATCGGCGCGGTGTCGTAGTACGGAGAGGGCCGACAGGTCGGCCAGCGAGTACAGGGGCAGCAGGATCAGGTCGTGGAGGATCGCCCCACCGACGAACCAGATCGCCACCTCCCAGGGCCGGACGGCGAACAGGCGCACCATGGCGTAGCCGGTCAGGGCGAACGAGGCGATCAGGACGAGCAGGTGCAGCGGGCCGGAGCCGTACCAGCGGACGAATCGTGCCATGGTCACGCCCTGAAGGTGAGCCGGTGGACCCACTTGGTGTTGTTCACGCCGGGGTTGGCCGGGACGATGATGCGGGCCGGGTAGCCGTGGTCGAGCGAGAGGGCCGCGCCGTTGACGCGGAGGGCGAGCAGCGCCCGGGGGTCGTGGATCTGGTTGCCGCGCAGCACCACCCTGGTCGGACACGGCATCGCGGTTCGGGGCGAGAGACGAGAGCCGTGGTCCACCGGCCCGGCACCTCATCCACCTGACGGTGCGCGGCCTGCCCTGACACGTCGGGGACGCGATCTTTCCGGCGTACAAAGGTGGTTCACTTCGCCGTGCCCAGGTCCTGATCGGTTCCCGCCTGCCTGCTGCGGGACCGGGAGTGTCGCCGACGTCGGTCTCGTACCGGCCAGAGCAGGACATATGCGGTGGAGGCGATGGCGAAGCCCAGGCGGATCAGGCCGCGGGCCGCGTCATCGGGAACGACGAAGACCGTGCCGTACAGGCTGATCAGGCCGATCCAGCTCCACCAGGGCACCAGGCGCCTCTGTCCGATCACATCCCACAGCAGTGTGCCCAGCAGGACGGAGGCGGTGTAGTACGTGTAGACGCTGGGGTCCAGGGCGATCCGGGCGTTGGCGCCGAGCAGGACGACGGCGGGCCAACGGCCTCGCCGGACCGCGACGCAACCCAGCGCCAGCCCCACCGTGGCCTGTGCGGGCCGGTCCCAGGGAGGGGTTCGCGGATCGTCGACGCCGAGCCAGTGCAGCGCGGACGCAGGCTGGTTGGGGATGGCGAACTCGGCTGCGGTCAACGACTGCGGGGCACTGAGGAGGAACGGCATCCAGGCGAGCGCGACCAGAGCCGCGCACCACAGGCCCGCGCGCAGCCACTGCCCCCTCGGTAGTGCGAGCAGCAGCGGCAGGAAGGCCAGCGCGGTCGGTTTGGAGTCCATGGCCAGGGCCAGGAAGACGCCCGTCGCAGCGGGGTTGCCGAGGGTGAGAGCGCGTACGGCAAGGGCTGTGAAGAAGAGCGCCAGTACGTCGTCGAGGTGACCGAAACGGACGGCGACCTCGATCCACATCGGGATGAAGGCCAGGCCCGCGATCAGCACCCGCTGCCGCAGTCGCTGGTGATTGGTGCCCGTGCCCAGGAGATGCCAGGCGGCGCTGCGTCCGACCACCACCAGGACCAGCAGACCCAGCAGGGACATCACAGCGGCGGCCAGGAACTGCCCGACGGACTCGGGAAAAGGGTTGAACAGGCCCGCCGCCAGGAAGCTGACGGGACCCATCTGGAGTTCGGGGTGGTGGGCGTACAGATTCAGACCGCCATCTGCCATGCCCGAGCCCGCGTAGAGCAACTTCCCACCAGTACGCAGGTAGTGCCAGGAGAACCCGCCGTGCGGCTGGACCACGGCGAACCAGAGGATTGTCCAGGCGGTGAGCAGCACCAGGTGTACCCGCTGGCTGATGGCCGACACGCTTTCTCACTTCCGGTTCTTGTCGCCTCGCTCGGTCCCCGCACGTCATGCGCCCCTCCTAGAGATGGCCGGAAGGCAGGGCAGGTTCTCGGTGTGAGGTAAGAGCGGCCGCCTGGTCCGCTGAGCCGGACAGGCTACGGAGCGCAGGGCTGCGGCCGGAAACAGCGGCAGTCGCTGTTGGGCATCCGCTGGACTTGAGCCACCAATGGGAGCTCTCCAGACCTCCGAGTCGACGGGCGTGCCCGTAGCGTGCCCATAAGACCGGTAAACCACGGTCAATGCCTTATCAGGCGCTACGCCATACCGCATAAGACCAGTTCAGAGGCCATCCAGCTCTCCAAGCGCCGTCGCTTCCCAAGCTGAGAGCGCGAGTTCGATTCTTGTCACCCGCTCTTATTGACGCCCCAGGTCAGCGGCCTGGGGTTTGTGTTTTGCCGAAGGTTGTCCGGCAGGTTCCGGCTCGCCAGGCGGGCGAAGTTCGGGCACGCGGTGGGCACGGGTTCCGGGCGGCAGCCGTACGTGCAACGCTTCCAGGCTCGGAAGCTCGGCTTGACCTGCGGCTTCGTGGTTCGGGCCGGAACCTCTCCGCGTCAGGAGACCTCAGCCTGCTGTTCCCTACGCAAGTCTGAACGCCGTTGTGTGCGCAGCGGAGGTGATGCCGGCCGAAGTCCCTTTCGCCGACTGGAACTTCGGTGCCGGAAGTCAGTCGCGGCGGCAGATCGTCGGGCAGGACCCGGAATGCCTTGTGACGACCCAAAGGCCGTACGGCACGGAAGTCACGCGGGTCGAGGGTGCGGATCGCGTCGTTGTCGTAGGTCGTGACCGGTGCCATGTTCGCAGCCGGCCATCATTGTTCGGCCTCGGCTGCCCACTACGGCCGCATCTCGGGGAGCCGAGCGGTTGTGGCCGCCAGGTCGGCGGGTGTGTTCTGTTCGGCCTGCTGCTCGCTGGCGGACTGCTGGGCACGGGCCGGTCGAGGGCCCCGTCGAGCAGGGCCCTTCGACGCCCTCTCGGGCGAGCCGCCCGCGATCGCGTCAGGCAGTTGCTGTCCGCGGTGTTTCCCGGCTCCGGGGTCGGGTGGCCGCCGCGACCGCGGTGGCGGTGCGGACGAAGGCTGCGACGGCCGCGGAACGGGAGCCCTGTGGCCATGCGACCGCCAGGGCCGCAGGCTCCAGGTCGTCGACCGGCCGGTAGGCGATCTCGGGTCGCGGATAGCGCCGGGTGAGCGAGGCGGGGAAGAAGCAGACGAGACTGCCGAGTTCGACGAGCTGGAAGATCTCTGGCAGGTCGGAGGTGCCCTGCGCGGTGCTCGCCGTAGTCATGTCGCCGCGTGACCCGGTCCGGCCGTGCCGGCCGACACCGGGGCCCTGGTCCGCGGGCGAGCCGTCGGGAAGGCTGAGGCCCGCCAGGTCGGCCAGCCGCAGGGACGGGCGGGCGGCCAAGGGGTCGGTGGCGGCCAGGGCGAGCAGGAACGGTTCGGTGATCAGAGGCTCGGAATCCAGGCCACGGTCGTCGAAGGGACACAGCAGCAGCGCGGTATCGGCACGGCCGTCCCGCACCGCCTGGGCCTGCTCGTCGATGCGGCCGAGCACCAGGTCGACCGGCAGGGCCGCATCCTCTCCGGCGTACGCGTCGAGGATCCGCGGCAGCAGCCCGCCGTCGATATCGGGCTTGAGCGCGAGCCGCAGCCGAGGCGTGGGCTCGCCGGCATGCTGGGCGCGTCGGGCGGCGGAGCTGACCGCGTCGAGGGCGATCCGGGCGTCCCGCAGCAGGACTTCCCCGGCCGGGGTGAGCGTGACCCGGCGTGTGGTGCGCCTCAGCAGCGCGACACCGAGCTGGCGCTCCAGCTCCCGGATCGCGCGGGACAGCGGTGGCTGCGCCATGTCGAGCCGCTCGGCGGCGCATCCGAAGTGCAGTTCTTCGGCGACCGCGACGAAATACCGGAGCTGCCGCGTCTCCAGATCATTCATACCCGCAGGGTATCAACCTCGCCGGAATCGGTCCTTCAGGTTCGCCGCCGTACTGGGTTGACTGGCAGCCGTCGGCGCCTCGTTCGTCCACCGGCGGACAGTCGCCGCAGAGCAGGCGCAGAACAGGAGATGAGCCATGCGCGCTGTCGCGGTGCACCGGATCGGTGACACGCCCGAACTGATGGAGCTCCCCGCCTCCGGCCCGGGACCGGGAGAGGTCCTGGTCGAACTGGCGGCGGCGTCGCTGAACCCGGTCGACATGGGTATCGCCGAGGGCCGACTGCCCATGCCGTACGTGACGCCGCTCGTCCTGGGTGTGGACGGGACAGGCCGGGTGGCGGAGACCGGGGAAGGCGTGCTCGGGTTCCGGCCCGGCGACACCGTGCACGGCCAGTTCCTCCGTGCGCCGTTGGGCCACGGCACCTTCGCCGAGTACGCGGTAGTGCCGGAGGTCCCGGACGGCGGGGCACTCCAGCGGGTCCCGGACGGCATGCCCGCCGAGATCGCGGCGGCACTGCCGACCGCGGGCATGACCGCCCTCGGCGTCATCGAGGCCATCGGCCTGCGCGCCGGTCAGTCGGTCCTGATCGCGGGCGCCACCGGCGGGGTGGGCGTAATCGCCGTCCAGCTGGCGGCCGCCCGCGGCGTGGAGGTCATCGCGACCGCCCGGCCCGACGACGCCCGGTGGATCCGCGGTCTCGGCGCCGCCGAGACGGCCGACTACACGGCCGGCGACATCGTGGAGCAGGTCCGCAGGGCGCGTCCCGACGGGATCGACGTCTTCCTCGACCTCACCCGCGACACGGCCCGCTTCGGCGCGTACGCCGGACTCGTGCGCGACGGTGGCGCGGCGGCGTCCGTGTCCTTCTCCGCGCCGCCAGAGCTGCTCGCCTCCGAACGGATCGCCGTAAGCAACTACATGATGCGAGACAAGCCGGACCTGCTCGCCCGGATCACCGCAGAGGCCGCATCGGGCCGGATCGCGGTCCCCGTCCAGCGGACAGTTCCGCTGGAGGGGGTTCCGGAGGCGCTGGCGCGCGGGGGCGGCGCCCGCGGCAAGACGACCGTACGGATCTGATGTCCGGCACCGACCTGCAAGGACTGCAAGGACTGGAAGGACCCTCATGGACTACGTCAAGCTCGGCGGCACGGGCCTCGATGTCTCGCCGATCGCGATCGGCGCGATGACCTACGGCGAGCCGGACCGCGGTCACCCGGTCTGGTCGCTGGGCGAGCAGGAGAGTCGCCTGCTCGTCAGGCACGCCCTGGAGCAGGGCATCAACTTCTTCGACACGGCGAACGTGTACTCGCAGGGCTCCAGTGAGGAGATCCTCGGCCGGGCGCTGCGGGACTTCGCTGACCGCGACGACGTCGTGATCGCGACCAAGCTGCGCAATCCGATGCGCTCGGGCCCCAACGGAAAGGGCCTGAGCCGCAAGGCGATCATGACCGAGGTGGACCACTCGCTCAGGCGCCTCGGCACGGACTACATCGACCTGTACCAGATACACCGCAACGACCACACGACCCCGCTCCAGGAGACCCTCGAAGCGCTGCACGACCTGGTCAAGGCCGGCAAGGTCCGCTACCTCGGTGCCTCGTCGATGCCGGCCTGGGAGTTCGCGAAGGCGCTGCATCTCCAGAGCGAGCACGGCTGGGCCCGCTTCGTAGCGATGCAGGACCACTACAACCTGCTCGCCCGCGAGGAGGAGCGCGAGATGATCCCGCTGTGTCTGGACGAGGGCGTCGGCACGGTCGTCTGGAGTCCGCTGGCCCGGGGGCGGCTCGCGCGCGCGTGGTCCGATGCGAGGTCGACCTTGCGGGGTGGCAACGACGGGTTCGCCGACATGCTGTACACGGCGCGGACCGAAGCATCCGACCACGCCGTCGTCGATGCCGTCGGCCGCGTCGCGGACGCCCGGGGCGTCGGGCGTGCGCAGGTCGCCCTGGCCTGGCTGCACAGCAAGCCGGTCGTCACCGCCCCCCTCGTCGGAGCGAGTACGACACAGCAGATCGACGACGCGGTCGCCTCGCTGGCCCTGGAGCTGAGCGACGAGGAGATCCGCGCGCTCGAAGCGCCCTACACCCCGCGCCATGACTTCCAGGGTGTCTCCGACGACGCGGAGATCCGGGCCATCATGGCGCGCCTGCCCCAGTTCACGCCCGCCGACCAGCCGGGACGAGCAGACCGTTGACCTCGGCTCAAGGAGTGTTCCATGCGTGTGTTCGTCACCGGTGCGACCGGATTCGTCGGATCCGCAGTCGTCCGTGAGCTGCTGGACGCGGGGCATCGCGTGCTTGGTCTCGCCCGCTCGGACAGCGCCGCCGCGACACTGACGTCCGTCGGCGCCGAGGTGCACCGCGGCGACCTCGATGACCTGGACAGGGCGGCCGGATTCATCCCGCTCATGATCTCCATCGCCCGGAGGACGGGAGTGTCGGCCTACGTCGGTGACCGTTCCCCGCGGTGGGCCGCCGTGCACCAGCGGGACACCGCGCGCCTGTTCCGGCTGGCTGTGGAATCGGCTCCCGCCGGCGCCCGGCTGCACGCGATCGGCGACGAAGGCGTGTCGGTGCGGGACATCGCCCAGGCCATCGGCCGGCGCTTGAACCTGCCGGCGACCGGCATGCCCCAGGACGAGGCCGACGGCCATTTCGGCTTCCTCGGCGCCATCCTCGCGCGGGACAGCCCGGCCTCCAGCACCCGGACCCAGCAGCGACTGGGCTGGCAGCCGGTGCGGCCCGGGCTCATCGCGGACATCGAGGACGGCCACTACTTCACGGTTCGATGATCACCGGTGTGAGTTTCGTGAACAGGCCGATCGCTCTTGCTGGAACAGTGCAGAGACGAAATTGCACAGATTGGGAAAATGGTATGGATTACGTGCTCGACCCTGAGTTGGCTGCCGCAGCGCCGATGATTCCGGCCCTCGATCTCTCCGATGTGCCGGGCATGCGCGCTCTGACCAGACGGTTTCTCGGGCAAGCCCCACAGTACGAGTCAGCGAGGGCGTTGCACGTCGAAGACGTCGCGATTCCCGGGTACCAGGCGGCGCCGGACGTCAGGGGGCGTGTCTACGCCCCAGCCGATCGGACCGGCCCCGTTCCTGGTCTGCTTTACCTGTACGGCGGAGCCTTCGTCATGGGCGGACTGGAAAGTGTGGACAATCAGGCCCGCCTGATCGCCGACCGGGCAGGTGTCGCCGTGGTGAGCGTGGATTACCGGCTCGCTCCTGAAAACCCTTATCCGGCCGCCCTTGACGACTGTTACGCGGCCGTCCTCTGGATGGCCGGCGAAGCGGGCCGTGCCCACGGAATCGACGGCGCACGCATCGGTGTCCTGGGAGAGAGCGCAGGAGGCGGGCTGGCGGCCGCCCTGGTCCTGGTCGCCAGGGACCGCGGAGGACCGGTGCCGGCCGTGCAGTTCCTGGACGCCCCGACGGTGGACGACCGGCTGCGGACCCACTCCATGCGGAACCTTCCCGAAACCCCCACCTGGAGTGCCGCCAACTCGCCCTACAGCTGGAAGTACTACCTCGGTGACACGGCGCAGCCCGGCGGTCCGGACGTGCCCGTGTACGCGGCTCCGGCTCGCGCGGGTCTCAAGAACCTGATCGGTCTGCCTCCCGCCTGGGTGGCCGCCTACCAGGTCGACCCCACCCGCGACGAGGGGCTTGATTACGCGCGCCTGTTGATTCAGGCGGGCGTGCCCACCGAGGTGCACCATTACAGCGGGGCCTTCCACCTGGCCCACATGATCCCCGGGACAGCGATCGGCAACCGCATGATCGCCGCACGGGTCGACGCGATCCGGCGACTGCTGAACACGTCGTGAGCACTGTCGTGCGGCACGCAGACGTGGACAAGGGCCGTTCCTCGGATGCAGCTGTGCCACCGGCGGTGGCGGAACACTCCGAGACCGAGGCCCTGTTCCAGTTCGAGCCCGGCACACCCGGGCCCGTACGCCCGGCGCTCGGCATGAACGCCACCCGTATCCGGCACGCCGTCGTGCCTCGTGACGCGGCAAGGCGACCCTCGCTGTCCCGTCTGTGGCAGGTGTACTGGGGACTCGTTGGCCTTCGCTCGCCGAGAGTCCGGCCTCGACCGGGCGCGGTGGCGCTGGGCCTGGCCGTGCCGCTGACCTGGAGTCGCAGCGATCTTCCCGACGGCCGGTGTCGTTGAGATTCCGCGGGCTCGGAGCGGAGTGGGGAACGGGTCGGGATGCGGCCGTCGGAGTCGGCGGGGGCGAGGCCGATCCCGCGGGTCGGATGGCGGGCCCGGCTCGCTGAAGCCGGCGCGCCGCTTGTTCACCGCGGATTCCGGCTGCACTTCGCCGCCCGCCTGCTGTCGTGGTCGGGCTCGGCCGTCGCTCCCCTGACTCTCGCGTTGGCGGCACTGCACCTCGGCGGCGGTCCGCGCGCCCTGGGCCCGGTGCTCGCAGCCGGTGTCGTACCGCAGCTCGCGGTGCTGCCGGTCGGTGGTGTCGCGGCCGCCTGCGGAGAGCCGCGTGCGCGCGTTCACTGGTGTCGTAGGCGACCATGACGCACCGGAGCTTCCGACCGCCGCAGTCATGTCCGCCACCACCGGCTACCGGGTCGGGGGCCTCGCCGAGCCGCGAACCGAACGGATGCCGGAGTTCGGCGGGGGCGGGAGTGGGGATCGGAGAGGCTGACCGCGCACAGCACGCCGTCGCCGCGTTCGAAGAGCCAGGGCGCCCAGCGCTCCTCCAGTGCGACCGGAACGCCGTCGGGCAGGAGGGCGGCGATGCCCGTTCGGCAGTCGGTCAGTGATCGACTTGAACATTGAAATGTCATGATTCAGGCAAGAAGGGCATCGAATCGGCCGAATGAAGCTGCAAACACGGCGATGAGTGCCTCAATCCGTTGACGATGGGGTCGGCGTGGGCCGACTCGACCGGACTGGGGAGGACGAATGGGCAAGCAGGTCAAGTGCGGGTCGACTCAGGCCAAGACCGGTGGACGGTGCCAGAATCCGGCGATGATCGGCTACTCGCGCTGCCAGTTGCACCGAGGTGAGTGGACTCCGCCGCAACGCAAGAAGACGAAGAAGCGCTGACCTGAGGTCTGCTTGTCCGGGTGTCTCGAAGCCGTGCGAGGGATGGTGTGCGGGGCGGAGAGCCCGCCGCTCGCCATCCGTCTCGGGCCCGGAGCCGGCGGGAGGGCCACCACCACCGGCCGGCCGGAGTCTCGGCGTGATCCCTTGCACCGCACCGTCAGCCGGGCATCACTGCGGCCGCCCACCTCGGCCAACGGCGAAGGGCTCACGAGGTGAGCGAACGCGACGGCGGCTCTGGGCTCACACGTCGATGAGGACCTTGCCCACCTCTCCCTTCTCGACCGTGGTGTGCGCGTCCGCGGTGCGTTCCAGCGGGAAGCGGTGCAACGGCAGGCCCGCCTCCTTGCCCACGCGCAGCGACCCGTCGGCGAGGGCGGCGGTGACGGCGGCGACGGCATCCCGCTTGGCCTCAGCCGGCATGGTGTAGACGAGCACGCCCTGGAAGCGCAGGTTGCCGAAGAAGGTCCAGCGGGGCAGTACCACCTCGGCGCCGTCGTCGTAGTACGCGACGACGCCGTTCTGGGCGGTCACCGAGACGTCGAGCTCCGCGTTCGCCGCCAGGGCGACCTCCACGACGATGTCGACACCGTCCGGGGCCACCCGGCGGATCGCCGCCGCCGCGTCCTGGGCCTTGTAGTCGACGACGTGGTGTGCACCGGCGGCCTCGGCCAGACGCGCCTTGAACGGGCTGCTGACGGTGGTCACCACGGTCGCCCCCGCCCAGCGCGCCAACTGGATCGCCATGTTGCCGACCGCGCCCGCACCGCCGGCGACCAGCACCGTACGACCGCGGAGCGCGCCGGGGCCGAGCCGGGCCGGGCCGCCGTCCCGCACGGTGAGGGCGCGGTGGGCCGTCATCGCGGGGATGCCGATGCTCGCGCCGAGGTCGAGGGAGGCTTTGTCGGGCAGCGGTACGGCCTGTTCCTCGGGGAGCACCACGTACTCCTGCGCCGTGCCGTCCGAGCGCTGCCAGGCGGCCTCCCAGATCCAGACGCGCTGACCGGTCCTTCCCGGGGCGACCCCCTCCCCGACCGCGTCGACCAGTCCGGCGCCGTCCTGGTTGGGCACCTGCTCGCCCTCGTCCTGCGGCCCGGCCGTGCGCACCTTCCAGTCCGTCGGGTTCACCCCGGACACCTCGACCCGTACCCGTACCTCGCCCGGTCCCGGCTCCGGCACGGGACGCTCGGTCAGGCGCAGCACCTCAGGGCCGCCGCCTTCCGTGTACACGATGGCTTTCATGATCTGCACAAGGTCCGGCCAAGCCGGATTCTTCCCCGCCCGCACCTCAGGCCCGCTCGGCCTCCTGGCACAACACGGCGGTCCCAGGGGCTTACCTCCCTGGGGCTGCCGGCGTTCAGCTTGGGAGTGCCGCTCACGCAGCGGAGTCGCTGTCCGGCCCAAGGGGAATCCGGGCCTGTCAATCCCCTCGAACTGTGGAGACCTTCCTATGCAGCCAGCTCCTCGGTGAAGCTGGCCCAGTAGTCGTGTTCGTAGTCGATCGGACTCTTGAAACCGCACACACTGTGCAGCCGACGGCCGTTGTAGAAGTCGGTGATCCAGGTCGCGATCCGGATGCGGGCTTCGGTGCGGGTGCTGAAGGTGTGCCGGTGGACGTACTCGACCTTCAGCACGCTGTTGAACGCCTCGCTGGGAAGCCGACGAGCTCGAGGCCGTTCCTCTGGCACTCAACAACAGGCCCCGCAAAACCCTCGGCTGGAAGACACCAGCCGAAGCCCTGAACGAGCATCTGCTATCGATCCAGGAACCCGGTGTTGCGACGATCGGTTGAGCCCGGGTTCGCTGCCGCGGTCCGTGTGGAAAATGACGCCGCGCACGTTCCCGCCGCGGGTCGCCGCGGCCATGTGCAGGGCGGCGGCGACCAGTTCGACATCGTGGCGAGCGCCCATCGCATAGCCCAGCAGGCGGCGGGAGAACAGGTCGATGACCGTGGCCGAGTACAGCTTGCCATCACCGGTTTCGATCTCCGTCATGTCCCCGCACCAGACCAGGTCGGGTGCCTCGGCGGTGAAGTCCCGGCGCACGAAGTCCGGGGGCGGGCTCACCGCTTGGGATACCACGCTGCACGTGGGAAGGCCGGAGTCCGTGTGGCCGAGCGTACTTTTGTGTTCCCCAGACCGCAGCTGAGGAGCGGTGGCCATGCGCGACCGCAACGCCAAGCAATCAGTTGTGCCGCGCGTTGCCCAGGCCCGAACATCGAGTAGGCCACGTCGGCACGGCAGAGTCTTCCTCGTAGCGTCGTGCCCACAAGGGCGGACACCCGCGGTCAATAGCGGGTTCTACCGTCCCGGCCGCATGGCTGCTCAAATGGCGTATGGCCAGGTCAGTGCCGGTGTGGCTCCCCAAGCGCCGTCGTTTCCCAAGCTGAGAGCGCGAGTTCGATTCTCGTCACCCGCTCTTTTCGAAGCCCCAGGCCAGTGGCCTGGGGCTTCTTGCTGTCCAGACCTTTTGTCGACTCTGCGCCCCGAGACGCCTTGAGATAGAGGTGCGCCCTCTTTCCCCGGCGGGGAGTTCGCCCCGCCGGGGAAAGAGGGCGTGTGGCGTGAGTCAGAACACGCCCTTGTGGCTCTGCCAGCCGGTGGCGAGTTTGGTGCGGCCGTCGAAGGAGCCCTTGCCGTTGCCGTTGTTGCGCCAGACGGTGCCGGAGGTGTCGCGGGAGACGAGGTCGGCCCTGCCGTCGCCAGTGATGTCGCCCACGCCGACGATGACGTTGTACGAGGCCCCCCAGTCGTTGAAGACCTTCACCCGGCTCTTGAACTTGCCCGTCGCGGTGCCGTCGTAGCGCCACAGTTCGTTCGACTTGTCCTGCGCCAGCAGGTCGCCGTGGCCGTCGCCGTTGAGGTCGCCGGCACCCACGATCTTCTTGTAGCCCGTCCACTTGGAGGCGATCTTCGTCCGCGCCGACAGCTTGCCCGTGCTCGTCGCCTTGTACAGATAGACGTCCCCGGTGGAGGCCTGGCGGACGATCAGGTCCGCGCGGCCGTCACCGCTGACGTCCCCGGGCGAGGTCAGCACGTCGTACTGCGTCCAGCCGCTGGTGCCCAGCGAGGTGTACGCCGTCGACGGGGTCACCGCCGCCCCGCACGCGGGCCGGTAGGCGCGCAGCGCGCCGCTGGCGTAGCGCACGAGGACGTCGTTGCACCGGTCGCCGTTGAGGTCGCCGTACGGCACGAACTTCGCGCTCGTCGGCCAGCCGGAGCCCGTCTTCTTGGCGGTCAGGGTCCCGGTGCCGGTGCCGTACTGGTACGTCAGTCCGCCCGAGCCGTTGAGGGTGAGCACCTCGCCGAAGCCGTCCGCGGTGGCGAAGTCCCGTCGGACCGGGGTCGCGCCGGTGACCTTGAGCGTGCCGGTCCTGGTGAGGGCCGCGCCCTGGCCGTCGGCCGGGGTGGCGGTGAGCGTCCAGGTGTAGGCGCCGTTGGCGACGAGCTTGCCGGCCGTGTCCTTGCCGTTCCACGACGGCGGGAGCACGCCCTGTGCCGTACTGCCGGACAGCGTGCGCACTGTCGTACCCGTGGCCTTGTTCTTGAGCACGAGCGTCCAGGAGGCAGCCGGCTTCGACAGCCACCACCTGGGGCTCCAGAGCGCGGCGCCGCCCTTGACGTCGACCGAGCCCGCGATGGAGGAGTCGAGCTGGGACAGTGCCGAGACGGGGACGCCGCTGGGCACCAGGTGGGTGTTCTCCTTGGTGTCGACGTAGGCGATCAGGCCGGTGTACGGGTCGACGTCCCACGGCTCCCCGCCCGAGACGGTGGCCACCGAGTGCGTCACCGGCGTGGCACCGCGGACGTCGGTCACCTTCAGCTCGCCGCCGGCGCTGGTGACGACGAAGCCGTCGCCGAGCTTGGCGGTCTCCCAAGCGCCCTGTGTGAGGGTGGTCCTGGTCTGGGTGACGGTGTCGTAGACGCCCTGGCTCTCGCCCGAGCCGACGCACGACCACAGCAGCCAGCGTCCCACGGCCTGGAGGTCCTCCAGCAGGCACTTCGAGCCGAACCACACCGAGTCGCCGCGCTTGCCGGTGCGGACGTCGACCGGCGCGGCGCCGTCGTTGCCGTCCGCCACCCACAGGGTGGTGCCCCACAGCGTCGTGCCGTGCGTCGCCGAGGTGAGCACCGTGGAGCCGGTGTCGAGGTCGACCACCCGCGTCTGCGAACCGGTCGCCGCCGTGTACTCGGTGACCATCGCGACGTGCCGGCCCTTGGCGTCGAACACCACCACATAGTTGTGCTGGGGGTCGATCGCCGTGCCGGGCAGCGTGCCCGTCGGCTGGACGACCCGGGGGACGCGGTCGTCGCCCGAGAGATACGAGTTCCAGACGACCGTACGGCCGTCCCCGGTGCCCACGAGGTTGGGCGCGGAGGTGGTGACGAGGCCCTGGGAGGTGCGGGGGCCGACCGTGAGGGTGTCACCGGTGCTGCCGATCGTCCGGCTGTACATGGACGTACGGCCGGTCTCGCGGTCCCGTTCCGTGACGGTCAACCGGCCGTTGTCCAGGGTGAGTTGGGGCACCGGGTCGGCCACCGGGTCCAGCACGGAGGCGGCGACCTTCTCGGCGACGGGGGTGCCGTCGGCGCCCGCGCGGACCAGGTTCACCCCGAAGTCGGCGGTGTCGGCGCCGCCGCCGGGCACGAGGAGCCCCCCGTCGGGGGTGGGGACGGCGAGGGCGAAGCTCTCCGAGCGGGCCAGCACGGCCTTGGTCGTCGAGCCGTCGGGGGCGAGCGCGTCGACCCGCCAGACGGGCAGGCCGCCGTCCTTGGCGCCCAGCGAGGAGTCGTAGCGGGAGACCAGGAGCTGGTCGCCGACCATGCCCAGCAGGTGGGTCGCGTAGTCGTTCTCCAGCGGCACGGTACGGACGGCCGTGGTCAGGTCGGCGCGGGAGTAGACGGAGACGGTGTCGACGCCGTCCCACGACAGCAGGTGGGTGGGGGTGAGGACCACACGCCCGGTCGTGGTGATGGTCGGGTTGTACGGCAGCTCGACGAACGTGCCCTGGTCGGCGTCTATCCAGCCGCTGTGGAGCGTGCTGCCCGCCCAGTACTGCACCACCGTGCCGTGGGCGTCGGCCACGGGCGAGTGGCCGGTGCTCACCAAGGAGACGTCGGCCGGGACGCCCGACACCGCGCGGTCGCCCACGGTGCCGTCGTCCTGGAGGTCGAGCAGGTGCCAGGTCAGCCGGTCGACCGTCCAGGCGGTCGTGAGGACGGTCCGCCCGAGCGTCCCCCGGTAGGTGTGGCGGTCCGGGAGTGGGATCGTCGTCGCCGTCCCCCCGGCCGCCATGTCCCGCAGCGTCACGGTCCGCGCGCTGTCGTCGTAGCGGGCGACCACGTCCGAGCCGGCGCCGAACTCCGGCATGCCCCGGACCTCGCCGGCCGAGGCGTCCACCACCGTGTCCTCGCCCGTGTAGGTGGTCCACACATGGCCACGGCCGGGTTCGTAGCGCAGGAACCCTGAAGGTCCGGCGCTGAACAGCGCGGTCTGCGGCAGCAGGGACGTCTGCGCCGGGATGACCACCTCGGAGGCGGCGGCCGCATGGACCTCGCCTGTCAGCGGGCCGAGGCTCATGGCCAGGGTCAGCGAGGTGGTGACGGCCAAACCGCCACGGATGAGGGCACGTCTGCCCACTTGGTTCCTCCACGGGAGTGGAAAGCCAGGAATACGAGATCACTTGCACGATCAAGACTCGCCAACGGGCGACAAGGTTGCGGTCGGGGAAGGTCGGGAGGACGTCGGCTCCACGTCAGCGCGAGTTCGATTCTCGTCACCCGCTCCACCACGAACCCCCGGGCCGATGACGACCCGGGGGTCTCTTGTGTCGCCCCGGGCGGGCCGCAGCCGCTCCGCCGAGAGGACACCGGACGAACCTCGCGGCGGGTGTTCGACAGCCGGCGCCCGCAGCCGGCACGGCTGCACTGTCAGGCGAGGGAATCGGCCGAAGTGAACCGCACGGCCTGGCTTGCCGCCTCCAGCCCTGATAGTGACTTTGTCATGGCCATGAATGTGATGGAACTGCACAGCATCAATCGTTGGGAGATGTCCTTCCTGCGCGAGGAGGTGGGCGGCTACTTCACCCACGGCATCGCGTGCGCGCCGGGCGCGACGGTACTCGACGTGGGCGCCAACATCGGCGTGTTCTCGGCGGACGTGTACGAACGGCTGGACGGGGACGTGCGGATCTATGCCTTCGAGCCGTTGCCCCCACTCCACGCGACACTCGAGCGCAACGCTCGCGATTTCTTCAACGGGCGTCTGACCGCGCTCCCTTACGGCTTGGCGTCCCGCGAGGACGAGCTCGATTTCAGCTACGTTCCGGCCGCCACGATCTTCTCGTCTTCCTCGCGAGATCAGGGGAACATCGAGGCTGAGCGGCGCCGGGTCACCGCCAGCATTGTCGAAATGATCAGTCAGGGCGGCCTGGGACCGGTCCTGCGCCGCGTACCCCTCCCCATTCTCACCGTTCTCGTCGGCCGCAAGCTGCGGGTGATGCGGCACCTTGAGACGCACCGGGTGAAGGTCCGGCCCCTGTCATCGGCGCTCGACGAGCAGGGCATCGACCGCATCGACCTGCTCAAGATCGATGTGGAAGGCGCCGAACTCGAGGTACTCAGGGGCATCGAGGAACGGCACTGGCCGCTGGTCCGCCAGGCCGTGGTGGAGGTGGAGCGCTGGCGGCAGAACCGCGACGCAGTCTGCGCGACCCTCACCACACACGGCTTCACCGTCAGCACCGAGCAGAACCCGGTCCAGCGGGCTGGCGACATAGGCATGGTGTTCGCGATCAGGCCCTGACCGCGTGCAGCGCCACTGGATGGTCGACGCATGTGCCGATCTCCCCCGCCGGGCGGCACTCACGAGGGATCCACGCTGCCCCGAGAGGACAACGGCAGGAGCTCAGCCCACGGCACCCCCAAGCCACCCCGACGACCGCCAGGCCCGCTCCGCGATCGGACGATCTCGACCTCAGCCACGCAGCGGTGATGCGGTGGGGTGACCGCCCGTTTGTCCACCGAGACCGGTCAGCCGTCCTCGGTGTCGTCCGCACCCGGACGGCAGCCCGCTTCCCACTCGGAGCGCGGACTGCTCGCCCGCCGCCGGGCATCAGTCGATCCGTCTGCTCATGCAACGGTGCCCGGGGTATCCAACGGCCATGGCGACACCCGCAGCCGGCGGCGCGGCCGGAAGTGTCGTCCAGCGCATCATGAGCCGACCACGTCCACGATGACGTGCCCTGTCCGGCGGTCCGCGCGGAGCACTGCGCGGGCCGCCCCGAGAACCTCGTGGTCCATCTCCGGTCCGGAGGCCAGGACCTGGAGCAGCCGGGTCCGCCACACGTCGGGGTCCGTCTCGTACGCGTACAGCACCCGTACGCCGTATCCGCCCCGCACCCCGTCGCAGCCACCGGACAACCGCCGGCGGACCGCCTCTCTCAGCACGGTGTGGAGGTCCTGGACGACTCCTCGTGAGGTGTCGGTGAGTCCGGCCGCCTCCCCCGTGGCCAACGCCGTGGCCACCAACTCCGCTTCGGTCACTCGGACCCCCTTCGGTTGTGCGGTTTGTGCGATGTCGTCTCCATGACCATGGCTGGGGGTGCTGCAATTCTGATGAAATTTCGATGACGTAGGGAAGCGGAGGCTTCGGGGTGGACGACGGATCTCCTCAGCTGCTGCGGTTCGAAGTGCTCGGACCGTTACGGGCATGGCGGGGCGGGACGCCGCTGGAGCTGGGGCCGGTCAAGCGGCAGGCCGTGCTGGCCGCTCTGCTGCTGCGCCAAGGGGCCATGGTGAGTCATGCGCGGCTGCTCGACGCGGTGTGGGGCGAGGAGCCTCCCGCAGGCGGCCACAAGGTGCTGGCCACTCACGTCAACTCTCTTCGCAGGGTGCTCGATCCGGAAGGCACTCCGCCCGCGGAGTCGGTGATCCGCAGTGGCAAGGGCTGGTACCGCTTCGTCGTCGAAGAGGTCAGGCTCGATACGGCGGATCTGGACGAACGGGGCGGCGAAGCGTTGCGCACTGTCGCGTCGGGCGACCTGGCCTCCGCCTCGGACCAACTCTCGGCGGTCATCGACCTGTTCCGGGGTGAGCCGCTGGCCGGGCTGCCCGGACCGTTCGCGCAGGAGGAGCGGCAGCGGTGGCAGGAGCGCCGACGGACGTTCCGGCTGGAGCGGCTCAAGTGCCTGGTCCTGCTGGGCCGGTTCGGCGATGCCCTCGACGACCTGAGCGGCCTGTCGGCGTCTTCGGCGGCCGACCGCTACGACGAGTCGCTGACGGCCCTGCGCATACGGGCCTTGTACGGCTGCGGCCGTCAGGCGGAAGCGCTGAATGCCTTTGAGGACATGCGAGTACGGCTGCGTGACGAGCTCGGAGCCGATCCAGGTGAGGAACTGCGCCGGGTCCACGCGGCGGTGCTACGCCAGGACGACGCCTTCCTCCTTCGCCCGCAGGCGCGTTCCGGGCCACGCGAGAGCGCCCTGCCCGCCGAACTTCCCCATGGCACCCAGGGCTTCGTCGGCCGTAGCAGCGAACTCGCCCGGCTGAACGGCCTGCTTCCGCACGAGCAGGAGCCGGGGGCGTCGAACACCGTGGTCATCTCCGCCATCGGCGGCGCCGCCGGCATCGGCAAGACCGCACTGGCCGTGCACTGGGCACACCAGGTCCGCGACCGCTTCCCGGACGGCCAGCTCTACGTCAACCTCCACGGCTTCGACCATGACCGGCAGCCCCTCGATCCCGGTGTGGCCCTTGAGTCGCTGCTCCGCAGCCTGGGGCTCGCGGCAGCCGAGATCCCCCCGCACCACGAGGCCCAGGGCCGCGTGTTCCGGACCCTGCTGGCCGGCCGGCGCATGCTCGTCCTGCTGGACAACGCGGCCTCGGCCGAGCAGGTCCGCCCGTTGCTCCCATCCACCCCGACCTGCTGCGTCATCGTCACCAGCCGCAACCGGCTCGGTGACCTTGTCGCCCACGACGGTGCCCACGCCCTGCCGCTGGACCTCCTCCAGCCGGACGAGGCCCGCGCACTGCTGACTCGGACCCTCGGTATGGAGCGGGTCGCCGTCGACGAGCACGCGGTGGGCGAGCTGATCCGGCTGTGCGGCAGCCTGCCCCTGGCGCTGCGGGTGGCTGCCGCCCGGCTGGCGGGGGATCCGGGTTTGCGCCTGGCCGACCTGGTCGCAGAGATGACCGAAGGCAGTCGGCTGGCGGCCCTGGAACCGGACGGTGACGCCACATCCCCTTTGCGTACGGCCTTTTCCGTGTCGTACCGGGTCCTGGCACCGGCGGCGCGCCGACTCTTCCGCCTGCTCGGCCTGTTCCCCGGGGCGGAGTTCGCCGCCGACGCCGCGGCGGCGCTCATGGACACACCGCCGCAGCAGGCCCGACGCCTGCTCAGCGTATTGGCCGCCGCCCACTTGATCGAGCCCACGACCGTGGGCCGGTACCGGTTCCACGATCTCATTCGTGAGTACGCGCAGGGGTGCGCGCAGGCGGAGGAGACGGCGGCGGATCGCGATGTCGCGCTGGAACGGCTCCTGATCTGGTACCTGCACGCCTCGCGCGCTCTCGGGGGAACCTGGCTCTTCCCCAGTCTGCCGAGCGAGCTCGGCCGCGGTGGTCAACCGGGTCTGCCGGCCTCCACGGGAGCCTCACAGTGGCTGGAGGCGGAACGGGCCAACCTGCTCGCCTTCATCCACCATGCCGCCCGCCATGGTCCCCGCCCCGTCGCATGGCACATGGTCAACGCACTGTTCGGCTACTTCTGGTTTCAGCTGCCGCGGGCAGCGTGGCAGGCCACCGCGCAGGCGGCGCTCGAGGCAGCCACGGTCGAAGGCGACCTGTTCGGCCAGGCAGCCGTGCACATCAGCCTGGGACTGATCCAGTCGGACCGGGGGGATCCCAGCCGAGCGCTGGAGCATCACTCCCGCGCACTGGACATCAGCCGGGAGCTCCGTTGGGCGACGGGCGAGGCAGCGGCTCTCGGCGGCAGGGGCCAGGCGGAATGGAACATGGCGCGTCTCGACAGTGCTTACGAGCACGTCACCGCCGGTATGCGGATCGCCCGTGAAGCCCGAAACCTCCACCTTGAAGCGTTGGGGTTGGTTGTCATCGGTCTGACCAGCCGGGATTTGGGCCGACTGCACGAGGCTGCCGAGCAGCTCGAACGGGCCATCATCGCGAACAAACAGATCAGCTGGTGGGACGACAGCCTCGCTGTGCAGAATCTGGGCTGGGTGTACTGGGAGCTCGGCCGTCTGACCGACGGCCTTGACGTCCTCGTGCCCAAGGTGACCGCCGGCGAGCGAGACGGGAACCATAACGCCCGCGCCACGGTGCTCGACACCGTTGCCAAGATCAATATCACACTCGGCCGACACGACGAGGCGCTGGAACAGGCAGAGCGCGCCTTTGCCATGGCCAAGGACAAAGGACGGGTCTGGATTCAGGCCAGCATTCTCACCACGGTGGCCACTGCCCACCGAGAACTGGCGCATTTCGACCGATCGATTCGGCTCGGCACGCAGGCGCTCGCCCTGGCCCGCGAGTCGAGATACAGACGTCCTGAGGCAGACGGCCTCGTTGGCCTCTCCCTCACCCTCGAGGAGATGGGCCGTGACCACGAGGCCCGCGCCCACGCCGAGCAGGCCCTGGCCCTGGCACGCGCCCACTCCTTCCGCGTGGTCGAGGGCCAGGCGTTGACCGCCTTGTGCAACATAGCGGCGTTCGGGGAAACAATCACCACAGCAGTCGAGTTGGGCCGGGAGGCCCTGACCATCCATCGCGAGACCGGCCACCGCCCCGGCGAGGCCCGCACCCTCATGGCACTGGCCCGCGCCCACCGGAAGGTCGACGGCGCTGCCGCTGACCTGATGAGGCGGCAGGCACGGGATATTTTCTCGGACATCGGCGCGCCGGTGACGGAGTGCGAGGATCTCGACCAGTGAGTTCCGCGGCGGGTCCGCCCTCATCGTCCGTCCGCGTACGCAACGGTGTCTGTACGCGCTCTACCGGGCGCCACGCCTGCCGCATCCGCCGAGGACGTGAAGGCGCTGCCGAGTCGTCTGAGTCGAAGCCGTGCCCGATCCGTGCCCGTAAGGGCGGAGAACCACGGTCGACAGGGGCGTGATCAGAGCTTCGCGGCTACCGCACAGGAAAGGTGTCTACGCAGGTCAGCGCCACGGAGCCTGACCAAGCACCGTCGCTTCCCAAGCTGAGAGCGCGAGTTCGATTCTCGTCACCCGCTCCATGACTGAGGCCCTGGGCAAAGACCTGGGCCTTGTTGTTGTGTCTGGCGCTCGGCGTCCGCCGCCTCCTCGGTACGCGGCAGCTTGGCCGCCGCGCGACGCCCGAGGAGCTGGTCGGCGGCCCGCCGTACCTCGCCTGAGAGGAGGCGGAGGGCTGCGAGCAGGGACAGGGCCTGGCACGGGGGAGAGGGGCCGAGCCTGCGGGATGTGCCCGAAGGAGCCCTCTGCCCCACGGACTTCCCGTGGGGCAGAGGGCTCCTTCGTGAGGTGCGGCCGACGATTCAGCCGATGGTCGCGATGCCGTCGGTGGTGACGGTCGGGCGGCCCGCGGTGCCGACCACGACGATCTTCAGCGTGTGCTTGGCGGAGGTCGACCAGGACTTGGTCCAGATCGCCTGGCGGTAGAGGGTGGTGGAGGACTTCAGGTCCACCGTGGTGACCTTGATGCCGTCGACGTAGATGTACGCCTGGCCCGAGGTGGAGGCCCGCGAGACGATCCAGGCCACCGAGCGTCCGGTGAAGGTCCAGCTGATCGAGGCCCCGGCGGACGAGGAACTGTAGGAGTACCCGCCCAGGTAGCTGGTGCTGCTCTTGTGCGTCCAGGTGCCGGTCCGGGTGGTGGAGGTCTCCTGGATGATGTTCGGCGTCCGGTGGACGGAGGCGCCGGTGGCGTTGCCGGCCACGTCGTACGCCTTCAGGGCGAACAGGTTCGACGTGCCGGGCTTGGCGCTGGTCGACCAGGAGGTCGCCGTCGGGCCGAAGGTGGCCGAGGACGGCGAGGTCGCCATGACTTTGGCGAGCGCCGCGTTGTCGGCGGCCTTCCAGGTCACCGTGACCGGAACAGAGGTGGAGTTCACCGTGCCGGTGCGCACCCGCACGCCGGGAGCGGTCGGGAACGTGGGCGCGGTGGTGTCGCCGAACAGGGTGACCGAGCCGGACAGCGTGGTCGCCCCTCGAACGTGGGAGGCGCGCACCTGGACGGTGTGGCTGCCGGAGGCGACCGAGACCGAGGCGGAGCGGGCGGAGCCGGAGGCGTGGGCCACGGCCTTGCCGTCGACCAGGACGTCGAAGCCGGAGATCACCGCGGACGGCGTGGTGGTCGTCCAGCTCACCGTGGCCGCGCCCTTGGTGTAGTAGTTCGTCCCGGACTTGGCCGCCCCGCCGGACATCCCGGTGACGGAGACCGCGCCGACCGGGCCGGCCGCGTAGGAGCGGATCGTGCTCAGGGCGTTGTAGAGCTGGTTGCCGGGGCAGTCGGTGGCGAAGCCGTTGCGGTGCCCGGAGATCGCGTTGAAGCTGTAGCTCTTGCCCAGGGTGAAGCCGTAGCTGTCGGAGGCGCCCTCGGGCAGGGACGCGGTGCCGGTGCCCGGGTTCACGCCGATCATGCCGAACTTCCAGGCCGCGATGCGGGCGATGGAGCCCAGCATCGCCTGGCTCGGCGCGGCCCCGGTGAAGGAGCTGGCCGTGGAGTCGCCGCCGCTGAGGTCGGTGTACGTGCCGATGGCGGCCACGCCCATGCTGTTGGTGTTGAACCCGTAGGTCTGGGCGCCGACGACGGGTAGCGCCATTCCACCGAAGCGGCCCTCGAAGATGGTGCCGCACTTGTCGACGAGGAAGTTGTACCCCAGGTCGCGCCAGCCCTGGTTGAGGTGCTCGGCGTAGATGCCGCGCACGATCGCCGGGGAGTCGGCGCAGGAGTAGTCGTTGGTGGTGTCCGTGTGGTGGACGAACATCACCTTCGCCGCCGAGCCGTACGACGGGTAACCCGATTCCCGCGCGCACTCGTCCGCGCCCCAGCCGGCCCGGGTCACCACGGTGGGCGGCGCCACCGTCGAGACGGTCGCGGCCGGCATCGGGTCGGGCGGGGTCGGCGACGCCGACGCGGACGAGCCGGCCGAGGAGGTCGTGCAGGACGGGTACGCCTCGGACGTCGTCGGAAGCTGGCTGGGCCAGGTCGTCGGGGATGCGCTCGGGGACGCACTCGGCGAGGTCGAGGCGGAGGTCCCGGTGGACGGGGTGGCGGAGGTGGAGCCCGTGGCCGTGGAGGTGTCCGTGGGCGACGCGGAGTCCGTCGCGGTCGGGGTGTCCGAGGCGCCGGTGCCCGTGGTGGCCGTCGCGGTGTCGGTCGGGGCGGAGCTGCCCGTCGGCGAGGTGGTGTCGGTGGCCGCCGGGGAGGCGCTGTCGGTGGCCGTCGCATCCATGGCGTAGTCCGCCAGACCCATGCCGGAGTCCTGTGTCGTGCCGGTGGCGGGCTTGCCCGGATCGACCAGGTCCACCCGCAGCCCGGCGGGCAACGCGGTCGTCCTGCCCGTGCCGGTCGCGCGGACCTGGATTCCGTTCGACGGCCCCGACCACATCGGGGACATCCCGCCGCGCACACCGGGACGGTTCAGCTCAGCGGCGTCGGGGAGCTCGTCCGGCTGCTGCATCTTCAGCCACTGGGTCCAGTGGCCGTCGGCGGCGGAACGGGTCCGCACCTCCACCGTGCCGCGCAGCTTGGCGTGCGCGCCGTTCCAGGTGACACCGACCATGCTGAACGGAGCCGTGGACCGGGCCCCCAGCGTCTTGAGCGACGCACCGGCTCCGGTCAGGGACAGCGAGTGGACATGCGTCTTGATCGGCCCCTGTCCGGCCGGCGCTCCATGGCCTGGTGAGCCGGCCATGGCGACGGTCGCCACAGCCACGCCGCCACCGGCGACGACCGCCCCCCACGCCACCCACGTCCGCTTCTTCGGACCAGCTCGACGCCGACCGCGCCGAACGCTGTGTTCAGTTCTCATGCCCCACCCGCAAGCCCCGTTGTAGTTGTCATCAGCCATCGCAGGGCACAGCCGTCACCGGAGGGCCCTGGAATACCAGCGCACCCGAACGATCAAGCGTCACATTTCCCGAACCAGGGGAGGGACGGACGCACGCCAACGGCGGCTTTCGCGGCCCTTGCACACCGGGAAGCGTGAGGGTCGGCCCTTGGTGCCGAGGCGTCCGCGTCATGGCCCGCCCGAGTGGGCGGGAACTCTGCAAAGGCGTGGCGTTCGAGGAACGCGGCGCAGAAGGATCTTCATTGCCTCCGCACCGGGCCGGGCCACTCCACCCGGCCCAACGCGACCGCCCATCGGGCCCCACCGTCCTCGGGCCGCCTACGCTGCCAAGGAGTCCGCATACGCAATCCGACGTGTCGGGGGACATCCCGCACCCGCAGGCGCAGCACCGCGACGGAGCAGTCGAGCCCCCGCACAGAATCCCCGCGTGGGTTCGTGCCCACAGCGTGCCCATAAGACCGGACAACCACGGTGAACAGCGGGGCGAAGCCAGCTCTCGAAGCCACGCTGAAGTTGATGTATCCCCAGGTCAGAGCCTGCACGGCCACACAAGCGCCATCGCTTCCCAAGCTGAGAGCGCGAGTTCGATTCTCGTCACCCGCTCAAGGCGGCTCGCTCCGCTGCCAGGAGCGCAGGCCCGGCCCCCGGCCGGGCCTGCGCTCCTGGCGCAGGTGAATGCCCCTGCACGGACCTCAACACCCCACCACCACAGTTGAAAGCGTGCACCCCTGTCCGGGATGGGGTGCTGGTGGCCGGCTCGCGGGACCGGAGCCGGTCAGCCGGAGTATCCCTCCAGGTCGGCGATGACGTTGACGGCTCCCTGAGCGTTGTTGATGCGGATGCAGCCGTCTGCGCCGACCGGAAGCACGGCCAGGACAGGGCGGGTCTCTCCGGCAGCCAGGCTGTCGTTGTAGACATTCGGCAGGCTGCCGTCGCCGTAGGCCGTCAGGTGCGTGGCGGTGGTCGGCGCGACACCCGTGAGGTTGACCAGCACCGCGCCGGCGTCGGCCGGGACGCCGTCGACACCAGCGACCTTCACAGTGAGTGTGCCGTCCGCACCCAGCGGCTCGGCAGGGGCACCCGTGCCGTTGCGTGTGTCGAGGAAGCGGGTGGGACTGGTCGGTACGAACGGGCCTCCGCCTGTGGTGTAGAGGCTCTGGAGGTCCGCGATCAGGTTGACATGACCGCCGCTGTTGTAGATCTCGATCTTGCCGTTGCAGACGGGCGTGACCACCAGGTTGGAGACGGTCTGCCCGGCGCTGTAGTTCAGGTTCGATGTACTCGGGCGGCTTCCGCAGTAGACGGTGACCACGCCGCTGGTGGTGCCTCCCGTCGCGGTGATGTCGAGGACGCCGGCCACCGCGGAAGAACTCCCGGGGCGCAGGGTGACGGTCGTGGTGCTGCCCGGCGCGACCTTGCCCTTGGGGACGCCGGTGCCGTTGCGGGTGTCCAGGTCCCGCTCGGGTGTGGTGAGGGGGTACAGACCGCTCAGGTGCGCGCCGGTCCTGGGCACGCTGGTGAAGTAGCCCTCCACGTCGGCAATGAGGTCGACGTCGCCGTGAGCGTTGTAGAGGTCGACGTAGCCGTCGCTGCCGACCCGGACCGTGACCAGGTTCGGGTTGACCCGTCCGGCGGTGAAGTTGAGGTTGGAGGCGGTCGGGCGACTGGTGCCGTCCGGGTACACCGTGACGTAGCTGCTCGCGGTGGCGTCGGCGTCGGTGACGTTCATGGTCACCGCGGTCACCCCGGAAGTCGGAATGCCGCCCGCGCCGAGGACCTTCAGGCGCACTACCCTGCCGGGACCGACCGGCCGCTGGGGTGCGCCCGTGCCGTGGCGGGTGTCCAGGATGCGCTTCGGGCTCGTGACCATGTAGGAGGGGCCGACCGTCGCCTTGGTGGTCGCCGTGGCGGTGCGCCCGTCGGAGTCGGTGATGTGCTGGGTGACGGTGTATGTGCCGGCGGTGGCGTAGGCGTGAGTGGTGGAGCCGCTGGAGCCGGTGACTGTGACGGCCGCCGAGCCGTCGCCGAAGGTGATCCGGTCGCTGGTCATCCGGTAGTAGCCGGTGGCGGTGAACGCGCAGCTCGCGGTGCGGGGTTCGGACGGGTCCTGAGCGCAGACGAGGCCCGCGTCGGGCCCGGGGGGCTGGGTGACCCCGAACGTGATGAACCCGCTCGTGCCCAGCCGGGTGCCGTCGGCTCTGTCCACCGTCACCGCGGCTTGGACGTAGCCGTTCCCGGAGTCCTGCGTGTACGTGTGTGTCGCGGAGCCGGTGGACGATGTGGTCGTGGTGCCGTCGCCGAAGTCGAACGCGTAACTCGCGCCGTCCAGCGAGTCCGACCAGGGGTTGTTCACCTTGGCGGTGAAGGTGGTGGCCACTCCGACGTAGGCGGCCCGCGGCGACATGGCGATCCCGCTCACTGTGAACGGGTCCTGGAACTCCATGGCACCCCGGTCGTACGAGCTGTCACCCGTGCCGGTGTCCGCGACCAGAGGGTCGTTGACCCTGGGTTTGCCGTAGTAGTCCGTGGAGAGTTCTCCGGGGGCGTTGGCGTCCCCCGAGTCGATGAGCGGGGAGTGCTCCGTCAGCCACTCCGTCACGGGGATGGTCAGGTCCGTCTGGTCGAGGTCGTGGACACCCTGCCCGGTGCCGGTCCGCAGGGCCCGGCTGGTTGCGTACGCGGTGCCGGCCCAGTCGTAGTTGGTGCCGGTCGACAGCGGGTTGACCGCGTTGTAGTCCTCGGTGACCTGCGCGGCGGAGGCGGCGTCCACCGTGATCTCGGCCGGTGTGCCGGTGTCGGAGCAGGTGGTGGTCGTGCCGGGCATCACGACGGTGTTCTCGACCGATCCGGAGCTGCCGCCGGTCAGGCTGATCGCGTTCCCGCACACCGTCGAGATGGTGTCGCCGGCGAGGTGGATACCCGTGGTGCCCACGGCCGTGACGCCGCCATGTACGTTCCCGCTGAAGCGGTCGTCGGAGAGCGTGACGTCCTGTGCTCCGGCCGAACTGGCGAAGACCGGCCCGCCCGACTGGAAGACCAGGTCCCGGGTGAGCGCGATCCCGGAGGAGGAACCGTCGACCGTGATCGCCGGGATGGTCGCCGCCGTGTGGAGGCCGGTTCCGACGGTCGCGAGGCGGTAGGTGATGTGCTGTGAGTCCGCGAAGGCCAGGGCGGTGGCTCCGCTCGCCGAGGCATGGATCCCGGCCAGGTCGACGTACTGGGCGCCCGAGAAGGTGATCCCCGTCGTCTGCCCGCCTGCCACCGTGACGGCTGTTCCGTTGCCGGCTACGGCGAAGAATCTGACGGGCGCGTCTGCCGTGCCCTTGCTCGATATGGTCACCGGGGCGTAGACGGTGTTGTTGCCGGTGATGTGAACGATGTCGCCCGCAGTCGCGGCCTGCGCGGCCGGCTGGATCTGGCAGAAGGGCTCCGCCTGCGAGCCGGGGCCGGTGTCGCTGCAGTTGGCGGCGACGTTGTCGACGTACAGCGCGGTACCGGTATCCGCGTGAGCAGTGCCGGCGCCGAGGCCGCTGACCAGGACCGCCAAAACGGCGGGTGTCACGAGTGGTCGTCCGCGGCGCATCGGGTGCGCTCCCCCCTGGCCGGTGAGGGCGCATGGTCGCCGTCGCGCACAGCCTGTCACATCCAGTCAGCTGTCCGCTGGAGCTGAACTGAGGCTAGATCAGCTTCGGGAAGGCGAACAGTTGCGCGAGCGTCTTTTACCCGATCTTGGCCGCTCCGGGGCCTGATTCCTGGATGGCGGTCATCGCACCGCACCACACCGGTTGCGGCTCCGCCGCCGTGGCCGTGCTCTTCTTCCGCTCCGTCATCAGCTGAGCAGGCACTGATGGTCCCTCCCGCCGATCACGACTGCAATGCCCCGATCCGGCCGACAGGGAGGGCAAGTTGCGGCGCGACTGTTGGGACAGGTGACCCCATCCGGTCGGCCCTCGCGATTTTGCGCTGGGCCCGGGTAAGTATGAGAACGGCCAACGCGTGATCATCAGGGGTTGTGTGGACTCCTGAAGCCGTGCGAGGGGCCTGGCTCGCGGGAGCCTTTCCCGGTCTGTGTCCACCGATCGGTGGATGCGAAGTTCAACCGGGTACCTCTGTCTGCCAACTACCCAGGGCAGCAAGGCTTTTGGGCATGAAATCACTCACCGTTCGCATGGCGCGCTGGAGCGCCCGGCACCCCTGGCGGGCCATCGTCGGCTGGCTCGTGTTCGTGGTGTTGTGCCTGGCGGTCGGCAGTGCCGTCGGCACGCACAGCGCTACTACGGCCGACTACCGGGTCGGCGAGGCCGGCCGGGCGGAGGCGATGGCCGCCCAGGGCCATCTGGAACGCAGGTCCACCGAGCAGGTGCTGATCTCCGCCAGGTCGGGCCCCCTCGACCGGGCCGCGGCCGAGGCTGCCGCGCAGGACCTGACCGCCCGGATGAAGCGGCTGCCCGAGGTGGCGGGCGTGGCCGACCCGCTGTTGTCCGGGGATCGCCGGATCCTCATGGTCGAGGTGGCCCTCAAGGGCGAGGAACGGGACGCGAAGGACAAGGTCGACGCGCTGCTCGCGCAGACCGAGGCTGTGGGGAAGGCGCATCCCGGGCTGCTGCTGCAGGAAACCGGGAGTCCCTCCATCAGCAAGGGAGTCGACCAGCAGCGCGGCGACGACCTGGCGCTGTCGGAGGAGATCACGCTGCCCATCACCCTGGTCACCCTGTTGGTCGTCTTCGGGTCGGTGACCATGGCGGGGGTGCCGCTGCTGCTGGCCCTGTCGTCGATCGCGGCGGCCGTCGGGCTGTCGATGGTGGCCTCGCACCTGTCCCCGGACGCCGGGGTCGGCACGAACGTCATCCTGATGATCGGCCTCGCCGTCGGCGTCGACTACACGCTCTTCTATCTCAAGCGGGAGCGCGAGGAGCGGGCCCGCTCGGGTGGCCGGCTGAGCTCCGAGGCGCTGGTGGAGCTGGCCGCGGCGACCTCGGGGCGGGCGGTCGTGATCTCCGGACTCGCGGTCGTGGCCTCCACCGCGACGCTGTATCTCGCCTCCGACGTCATCTTCTCCTCACTGGCCACCGGCACCATCGTGGTCGTCCTGGTCGCGGTGGCCAGTTCCCTGACGGCGCTGCCGGCGTTGCTGGTCAAGCTCGGACAGCGGGCCGAGCGCAGGGCCCGGCGCCGGGCCGAACGCGGCAAGCCGGCGCGCCGGACCCGGGACGACGACGGCGGCCGGGTGTGGGCCGCGCTGCTGCGGCCGGCGAGCAGGCACCCCCTGGCCACGCTGTGCGTCTCGGTGCTCGCCCTGCTCGCGCTCGTGACCCCGCTGGCAGGCTTGAAGATCACGGAGATGAGCCGGGACACGCACTCCCGTGACATCCCCGCCATGCGGGTGTACGACCGCCTCAACGAGGCGTTCCCGGAGCAGCGGGTCACGCACCAGGTCGTCGTACGCGCCGACGCCGCGCGCGCCGCCGAGGTCACCCGGGCACTGCGCGAGCTGGCCCGGCGCGCCGACGCCGACCCGCTGTTCGCCGGCGCCTCGGGCATCCGGACGTCGACCGACCACCGGATCAGCGTGCTCGAACTGAAGGTGCCTTACCTGGGCAACTCCGAGCAGGCGTACGAGTCCCTCGACCACCTGCGGGACGACTACCTGCCCGAGACCGTCGGGCGGATCGACAGGGCGGAGTACGCAGTGAGCGGGGACGTGGCCCGGTACGTGGACTATCCCGCTCACCAGAACAGCAAACTCCCCCTGGTCCTCGGGGCGTTGCTGCTGGTCACCTTCGCGATGACCGCGTACGCGTTCCGCTCCGTGGTCCTGGGTCTGATCGGTGTCGTACTGAATCTGCTGTCCGCGGCGGCGGCGCTCGGACTGCTGGTCCTGGTCTTCCAGGGGACCTGGGCCGAAGGGCTGCTGGACTTCCACTCCACTGGTTCCATCGGCTCGCGCGTACCGCTGTTCCTCTTCGTGATCCTCTTCGGGCTCTCGATGGACTACCAGGTGTTCGTGGTGAGCCGGATCAGGGAGGCCGTGCTCGCGGGCGTGTCCACCCGGCAGGCCGTGCTCGACGGAATCCGCAGGTCGGCGAGCGTGGTGACGAGCGCCGCGGTGGTGATGACGACGGTGTTCTCGAGTTTCGTCTTCCTGCACATCATCGAGATGAAGCAGATCGGTTTCGTCCTCGCGGCGGCCGTGCTGCTCGACGCCTTCGTCGTCCGGATCATGGTCCTGCCGTCGGCGATGCTGCTGCTCGGCGAGGCGAGCTGGTGGCCCTCGCGGGCGGCAGGGCGTAAGGGGGCGGCGGCTCAAATCGCCGACGGGGAACTGGTGGTCGACGTACGTTGATCGGTATGACCGCTCTCGCCGACCCCTTGGCCGACGCCTTCTGGGCCACGTCGCTGCGCCGGTGGAACACGGTGTGCTGGGCGCTCTTCGGTGCGATGGCCGTCGGGCTGGTGACGACGGCTCCGTCCGGCGGGAGCAAGTACCAGGCGCTCGCGCTGCTCGGCAGCGTGGTGCTGTGCTACGCGGTTCTCGACCGCTTCCCGGGGAATCCCGTCGTACGTCCGCAGGTCTATCTCTCGGTGCTGGTGCTCGCACTCGGCGGGCTGGCGTATCTGGGCAGCAGCTATGCGGCGCTGTTCATGGTGACGCTGCCGCACTACTGGATGTTCGGGCGGACTCCGAGGACTTCCATGGGGTTCCTCGGAGCGGCCACCGGTGTCACGCTGACCGGGGCCCTGGTCCGGCAGGGCTGGTCGGCGGAGTTCTTCGGCGAGACGCTGGTGTCCACCCTGATCGTGGTCGCGGTGGGTGTGCTGATCGGCCTGTGGGCGCACTCGGTCGTCGCGCAGAGCAGTGAACGGGCGCGGCTGATCGAGGAGTTGGAGCGGACGGAGGCGCAGCTGTCCGAGGCTCACCAGCGGCAGGGCGCGGCGGACGAACGGGAACGCATCGCACGGGACATCCACGACACGCTCGCGCAGGGCTTCGCTTCGATCATCGTCCTCGCGGAGGCGGCACGGGCGGGCATGTCCGACGATCCGGCGCGCAGTGCCCGGCAACTGTGGTCGATCGAATCCACCGCTCGTGAAAACCTCGCCGAGGCCCGGGAGTTGGTGGGCTCGGCGAGGCAGCCGGGTCCGGGCCGGGCGGCGGCCGGTACGGTGGCGCAGACGCTGCGCCGCACTCTGGACCGCTTCGCGGAGGACACCGGGCTCGCCGTGGATGCCGACCTGGCAGACCTGGAGTGCGACCAGCAGACCCGGATCGCGCTGCTGCGCTGCACCCAGGAGTCCCTGGCCAACGTGCGCAAACACGCCCGCGCGTCCACGGTGGGCGTGGTGCTGGTCCGGCGTCCCTACGGAGTGGAGCTGGAGATCACCGACGACGGCAGCGGGTTCGTGGCGGGGGAGTCGACGGGCTTCGGGCTCGACGGCATGCGCAAGCGACTGGCGGAGCTGGGCGGGAGGCTCACGGTGACGAGTTCGGTGGGCGACGGTACACGGATCCTGGCGACGATCCCGCTGGCGAGTGAGGTGGAGACATGAGTGAACGAGGTCTGCGCATCGTCGTGGTGGACGATCACACCGTGATGCGGGCCGGAGTGGTCGCCCTGCTCGCGGCCGAGGACGGCATAGAGATCGTCGGGGAGGCGGGCGACGGACGCGCGGCGCTCGAACTCGTCGAGCGGTACGACCCCGATGTCGCCCTGGTCGATCTGCGGATGCCCGTGCTCGACGGGGTGGCCACGACGACCGAGATCGTCGCCCGGTATCCACGTACCCGGGTGCTGATCCTGACGACGTACGACACCGACACGGACATCGAACGCGGGGTGGAGGCCGGTGCCATCGGCTACCTGCTCAAGGACACCACTCGGGAGCAGCTCGTCGACGCCATCCACGCGGCGGCACGCGGCGAGACGGTGCTCGCTCCCCGGGTCGCCGAGAAGCTCGTGGCGCGGATGCGGCGTCCCGTCCAGGACCCGTTGACCGACCGTGAGACCGACGTCCTCAACGCGGTGGCCGACGGCCTCACCAACGCCGAGATCGGCAGACGCCTCGTGATCGCCGAGGCCACGGTGAAGACGCATCTGCTGCGCCTGTTCGCCAAGCTCGATGTGAACGACCGGACGAGGGCGGTGGTGGTGGCCATGGAGAGGGGGCTCCTGCGACGGTCTTAGAAGCGCCTCGGCCCGCAGCGACAGGAGATGTCTTCCGGACCGGTGGGCGCGGGCGCAGCACAGCCGCACCATGAGCACCCGCCAGGGTTTCGGTCCAGGCAACTCGGGCCCGCTTCCCGAGCTGAGAGCGCGAGTTCGATTCTCGGCACCCGCTCCAGAGAGAAACCGTGCCCTTTGTGTGACCTGTGCCATCTCCGCGGTCTCAGTCGCCGGCATCTCTCACCTGGTGCGCAGGCGCCGGGGGACAGAAGCTCTCGATGACGGACCGGCTCTGTGGTGCGTCGGCAGGTGTCAGCGCGCCGTCCGACGCTGTCCTCTCAGCGCGTCATCGCGCCGGTCAACGCGGTCCGTGCCAGATCGCGTAGCCAGATGTGCGCGGGGTCGGTGTCATAGCGCTGATGCCATGACAGGTACACCGGGGCCGGCGGCAGGTCGAGCGGGAGCGGGAGCAGGACCAGGCCGAGATCCGCGGCGGCCGAACGCGCCGTGGATTCGGGGGCTGTGACGAGGAGGTCGGAGCCTCGCACGAACTCGAACGCGGCTCTTTCGGTGGGCACGGTCGCCACCACACGTCGGGTGAGGTCCAGTCGCGCGAGAGCGTCGTCGAGAATGTTGCCGAGCCTTCCGCGCCGCGAGACGGTGATGTGCTCGGCTGCGGCGTACCGCGCGGCGGTGACGGCCTTGACACGGGTGACCGGGTGTCCCCGCCGTACGACGATGACCTGCTGGGTCTCGGCCACCCGATCGGCGCGGATCTCGGGTGCGGTCGGGCGGTCCGCGTTCGCCGCGAGATCGACCTCGCCGCGGCGCAACTCGGGTGTGTCGATGCTTGATTCCGCGATGAAGCGCAGCCGCACACCCGGCGCCTGTTCACACACGGCAGCGAGAAGCGCGGGGCCGCTGAGGGCGACGAGTGCGTCGTGCCAGCGGAGTGTGAAGGTGCGTTCGAGCGTCGCGAGGTCGAGTTCACGGCTCGGCGCCAGCACGCCCCGGACCTGCTGGAGCAGGTCGTGCACCTGTTCCCGGACGGCGATCGCGTACGGCGTCGGGGTCATCGTGCGTCCTGTGCGCACCAGGATCTGATCCCCCGTCGTGCGCCGGATCCGGCCGAGGCTGCGGCTCATCGCGGGGGCGGTGACGTGCAGGCGGTCGGCGGCGCCGGCCACGCTGCCTTCCTCCAGGAGAGCGTCGAGCGCGGCGAGCAGATTCAGATCCAATTGCATGGGAGTAATCCTAGCCGTGCTTTACATGCACTTGAAGTTAACGATGGCCGCTCCTACCTTCGAGATGCGGGCGCAAAAGAACCCGGTTCTCGCCCGGTTGGCCTCCATCACCCCTGCTCAGACGGGAGTACCGCCATGCCCGAGTCGATTCAGAACACCGGTAGTACCGCAGCCGCCACCTCCGACGCCGACCTGCTCGCACAGACCGCGATCGCCGTACGCGCGGCGGGCTCGGCGCTGCGGGAGCGCTTCGGCGACGTGGTCCGCTACCAGAGCCGCGAAGAGCTGATGCGCGCGCTCGCCGCCAACGACGACACGGCCCTCGACATCCTGCGCCCCCGCCTCACAGCCCTGCGCCCGGACGCCCGCTGGGTGGAGGACGAGCTGGCGGGCGGCGCTCTGCCGGCCGGCGAATGGTGGGTCGTGGACCCGGCCGAAGGCAACGTCAACCACCTGCACGCCCTGCCGGAGTGGGCGGTGACCGCCACTCTCGTGCGCGAGAACCAGCCGGTGCTCACCGCGGTCCACCTGCCGTTGACCGGCGAGACCTACACCGCGCTCACCGGCGCCGGCGCCCGCCTCGACGAACGGCCGCTGCACGTGTCCCGGACCGCGGACCTCGGCCTGAGCATCGTGGCCACGAGCCAGGCAAGGCCGGACGAGGACGAGAAGGTCGTACGACGCGTCGGCTCCTCGATCACCGAGATGCTCCTCGACGCGCTCGTGGTGCGGACATCCGTGCCCGCCACCCTGCACCTGCTGAACGTGGCCGCAGGCCGGATCGACGCCTTCTGGCAGTTCGCCGGGGCCCGCGCGGACCTGCTTCCCGGGGCGCTGCTCGTCGCGGAGGCCGGCGGACGGATCTCCGACGCCGAGGGCCGCCCCTGGACCCCGGAGAGCGAGAGCTTCCTGGCCGCCGCATCCGGCGTGCACGCCGATGCGGTCGCCACGCTCTCCCGCTGACCCCGGACCACTCGCGAGAACCAGAAAGACCAGGAGGACCAGTTCAGCATGAGCAAGATCACCGTTCTCGGCGGCGGCCGCGTCGGCGGCGGCCTGGCCACCGCCCTCACTCGGGCCGGGCACGAGGTGACCGTGGCGGACCGCTCGCCGGGCGCTGCCGCCGACGCTGCCCGGACAGCGCAGATCGTCATCAACGCCACGCCGGGCGCCGGCTCCCTGGAGCGACTCGTCGCACTGCGCACGGAGCTGCGAAGCAAGATCCTCGTAGACGTCTCCAACGCCACCGTCGACGGACCGGACGGACTGCCCGCCGACCTGCTCTACCCGGGCTCGAGCCTCGCGGAGCAACTCCAGGAGGCGCTCCCCGGGACGCGCGTCGTCAAGACGCTCAACACGATGCTTCACTCGGTGATGACCGCGCCCGCCGCGCTCACCCAGACGCCGACCGCGTTCCTCTCCGGCACGGACCCGGAGGCCAAGCAGATCGTCCGCGGGCTGCTCGCGGACCTCGGCTGGCACCAGGAGTGGATCACGGACCTGGGCGGGATCGAGACCGCGCGGGCTGCCGAGGCCGCGATCCTGTTCGTACCGCACGTGATCCGGTCCAGCGGATTCGCGCCGTTCGCGATCTCGATCGCCCGCTGATCCGCACACAGACCGGCCGGGGCTCCCTGTACCGCGACCGTCATCACATCGCCCTACGTGACAAGCTCGAATTCAAGGCCGTCACCGAGGACGGCGGCCACCTGTACTTTTCGACCGCCGCCGGCATGGGAACGGAATCGAATCGCGCACCCCATGGTGAACCAGACGGCCTCGCCGCCGCGACGGTTGTCAGGCATGTACCAGCCCGGTGTCCACCTCGCACCGGACGGAGGACCAGTCCGTACCGGTGTTGTCGGCGACCTACGACGACCTCTGCTTCGCCAACCACCGCGACCGCCTGTCGGCGCCGGATCCTGAGGAGGTCTTCGTACAGGTCCACGGCATTCGTTAAAGCGGAAGCCGTCCGGGAGGCCGTTCGGAGCACGCTCGCAACCCCGCCTGCCGGACACCGCACTGGCTGGTGCTGGGAGCCCTGGCCACCGTCATGGGCGCCTCTGCGCCGCACGGACGGTGTCACTCCCGTGCCCGAAGACCGCACGCCTCGCATGCCTGCCTGGTGTCAGCCGCCTACGCCTTCGAGTCTCCGCACTTGCGGTATGCATATGCCCAAATACAGTGAGTAGTGATATTTGGGTGGTTCAGTGCGGTTTTGTCGCGATGGACCACCCATTCTGTGCGACTGAGAGGAGCACCCAGATGCAGCCCCACCCTGCGGACCTGCGTGCGGAGGCGACCTACCGCGACGACGGTCACGTCAAGCTTGAGGGCATCTCCCTCACCTGGCAGATCGGCCAGAACTCCCCTGACCAGGGACTCACGGAGCCGCCCGACTGGAACAACGGCCAGTCGGGCTACCCGCACCACTACGAGGTGTGGTTGGACGGGCGGCTGGCACAGACGGTGGACCTGTACTGGGCGGGCTGGTATCCGCACTGGCAGGCGGCGAACCGGCACTGGGTGTGCCTGGGTGAGGCTCCGGCCCGCGAGTACCGGGTGAAGATCCGGGCCCGGCACACGGACGGCTCGTGGGGGCCGTTCACGGACGAGCTCACCGTCGACACGTCCACGTCCAAGCCCTACAACGTGTTCATCCCCGCGCGCACCGAGGAACGTCAGGAGGGCGGCCGGGAGCGGCACGGGAGTCTGGAGTTCCCGGTCAGCAGGGCGATCCGGGCGATCCGCGACGAGGACGATGCGCCGATCTGCCAGAAAGCGCGCGCGCTGAACACCTCGACCACCTGGCAGGAAGTGGTACCTCCCGGCATGGTCGGCAATCCGCCGTGGAACGAGGTCCGCGGGTACCTGGAGTACCGGAAGTTCTTCCGGGGCACCGACGTGGCGTCGGCTGCGAATCCCGCCTTCCAGGGCCTGGACCTGCCCGGCGGGGACGGCCTGGGTGACTGGCCGACCAGCACGCTGAAGGCCGTCGACGGCCGGCACACCTTCACCTACAACTACAGGCAGAACCACATGGGTCCGAAGTGGACGCACCAGTGGTTCATCACCTCGGAGGGCTGGGACCCGGCGCAGGGCATCTCCTGGGACGTGCTGGAGCCGACTCCCTTCATGGTCGAGTACCACGGCGGTGGCACGCACGCCGACCAGGAGCTGCAGTACACGACGGAGGCACTGGCGTCCCGGCGGGGACGGCATGCCATCGTCAACATCTGGGGTGGCGGCGACGCCGGACACGGCTCCGTGGGCGAGTTCTTCGTCAGCGTCTCCGACGTCGAGTTCCACTAGACCCCTCGGCCCCCGCCCGATGCCGGCCGGCCGCCGCGCTACGGCAGCGCAAGCCGTTGGCGCCGGGCGAGCCGGGAACCGCCCCCACCCCCGTCCGAGAGATGAGCCATGAGTACACGCAAGTCCGCCACCCCCTCCGCACAGTCGCTCTACCACGCCATGTCCGGCCTCGGCGGCCCGCTGAGCTCCGGCGAAGGCACCGCGCCCGACTTCGCCGCCGCACCGCGCGCGGCGGCCGGCGAGGAGCCGTCGGTACTGATCCTCGGCGCGGGGGTCGGCGGCCTCACCGCCGCCTACGAACTGGGCAAGCTCGGCTACCGGTGCACGGTCCTGGAGCCCCAGCCCCGCACCGGCGGCCGCAACCGCACCGCCCGCAAGGGGGACAAGCTGTACGAACTCGACGGCGAGGGCAACAGCCCGGTGCTGACCCACACCTGCGCGTTCGACCAGGGCCTGTACCTCAACCTCGGCCCCGGACGCATCCCCTACCACCACCGCCGAGTCCTCCGATACTGCACCGACCTCGGGGTGACGCTGGAGCCGTACATCATGGAAACCACGGCGAACGTCCTGCACCGCGAGGGACACACCCCGCCCGGCCGGCCCTGGCGCAACCGGCGGATCGCCAACGACACCCGCGGCCACCTCGCCGCGCTCCTGTCCGCCACCCTGACCGAGGAGGACGAGTTCACCGGGCTGCTGCGGGACCTGCTGGGCAAGTTCGGCGACCTGGACGAGGAGAACGAGTACCACGGCTCCACCCGCTCCGGCTACGACGAGCCGCTCGACGTCCACGAATTCCCCCGGCCCGCGCCCCCGCTGCCCCTCGCCGAACTGGTTCGGTCGGAGTTCTGGAAGCACAGGTTCTACCAGCCGGTGGACTACCTGTGGCAGCCCACGATGTTCCAGCCGGTCGGCGGCATGGACAAGATCGTCCACGCCCTCACCGAGCGGATCACCTCCGAGTACGACGTGACCGTCCAACTCAAGGCCGAGGTCACCTCGATCGATCTGGCGGGCGACGCGGTCAGCGTCACCTACCGCTCAGGTGGACAGGAACTGACGACGACGGCGGACTACTGCGTGAGCAACATCCCGCTGCCGGTGCTCAAGCAGCTCGCGCTGACCGGCTTCTCCACAGAGTTCCGGGACGCCGTGGCAGCGGTGGGCTTCGCGCCGACGTGCAAGGTCGGCTGGCAGGCCAACCGGCGGTTCTGGGAGGACGACCACAACCAGATCTACGGCGGCATCAGCTGGACCGACCACCCCATCACCCAGTTCTGGTACCCGTCCAACGACTACTTCTCCGAGACGGGCACCCTCACCGGGGCGTACAACTTCGGCGAGTACGCCGAGGACATGGGCAAACGCACGCCGGCCGACCGGCTGCGCCTGGCCCGCGACGGAGCGGCACAGCTGCACCGGGAGTTCCAGGAGAAGACCACCGTGCCCCAGGAGCTGGGGGTAACCATCGCCTGGCACAAGGTGCCCCACCAGCTCGGCGGCTGGGCCGACTGGGACCCGGCCGACCCTGACCACCAGGTCGCCTACAAGCAGCTCCTCCAGCCCGAGGGCGACGGCCGCTTCTACGTCGTCGGCGACCAGGCATCCCCGCTGCCCGGTTGGCAGGAAGGGGCCATGATGTCGGCGCAGTACGTCGTCGCCCAGATCCTCGGCCTCCTCCCGCGCACCGCCCCCACGGCCGTCCAGGTCCCCGACGCCGCCTTCCTCACCCAGGGACTCTGACCACGACACGGAGTCCTGGGCCCGGATCCACAGCGGATCCGGGCCCAGGGCGCGTTCAGACGTGGGCAAGAAACCAGCGCCTGTTGGTCGTGACGCACCAGACGCGAATGCCGTCCTCGCTGGGGTTCTGCTTCCCGTTCTCCAGCCGAGAGACCTTGCCGTGTTGTACTCCGGCGCGTCGGGGCTCGGCGACTCGTCCGCGGCGGCCGGCAGCGCGAGGCCGCACACCTTCACGGGCCGCTCGGTCTGCGCTGCCGTACCGGCGTCGCCGCCGAAGCCCGCGACTACGTAGTTCACCACGCCCCGTCGCCCAGGACGACCGCGCCGAGCGGCAGCCACGCCCGGCGCTTGAGGCTCAGTGGTATGTACGCGTGCGACGTGCGACGACTCACCGATGCCACTGGTTCAGGCGGGGACCCGCGGAGGGCGGCCCTCGTCGGACGTCTCCGCACCTGCCGGTGCCCGCAGGGTGCCGTAGCGCTCCATGCGCTGCCACCGCAGCCGTGAGCCCGACACGGCGGTGAAGACGGACTGGATGACCACCAGGTACATCAACTGGCGGTAGACGAACTGCTGCAGCGGCAGGCTCCACAGCGGGCCGGGGCGTTCTCCGTCCAGGCGGAACGCGTACAGGCCCATCAGCAGTTGCAGGAGCAGGAAGGCGAGCCAGAGGGCGGTGATCCGCAGCGGGTCGAGGAAGACCAGGCCGTAGAGGGCGAAGACGTCGACCACGGGGGCGAGCAGGGGCAGCAGGACCTGGAAGAGGAGGAGATAGACCAGGCCCCGGCGGCCGAGCCGGCCTGCGGCGCCGCCCTGCACCAGCGCGCCGCGGTGCTTCCACATCGCCTGCAGGGTGCCGTAGCACCAGCGGTACCGCTGCCGCCACAGGGCGCCCAGCGATGCGGGCGCCTCGGTCCAGGCAACCGCCCCTTCCTCGTACACCACGCGCCAGCCGGCGCGGCACAGTGCCATGGTGAGGTCGGTGTCCTCGGCGAGGGTGGCGTCGCTGACCCCGCCGAGGGCGAGCAGCGCCCGGCGCCGGAACGCCCCGACCGCTCCGGGCACGGTCGGCATGCACTCGGCGAGGTCGAAGAGGCGACGGTCGAGATTGAAGCCGACGACGTACTCGATGTGCTGCCAACGGCCCAGCAGGCCACCACGGTTGACGACCTTCGCGTTGCCGGAGACGGCGCCCGTGCGGGGGTCGGCGAAGGGCTGCACGATCGTGCGGACGGCGTCGGGTTCGAAGACGGTGTCGCCGTCGACCATGACCACCAGGTCGCAAGTGGCGGCTGCCAGGCCGGTGTTGAGCGCGGCGGGCTTGCCCGCGTTCCGCTGCCGGATCACCCGCACTCCCGGCAGACCGAGGGACTCCACCAGGTCGGCGGTCCCGTCGGTGGAGCCGTCGTCCACCACGATGATCTCCACCGGATGGTCCGAGGCGACCAGGGAGCGTACGGCCGCCTCGATTCCGGCGCTCTCGTTGTACGCCGGGACGATGACGCTGACCGGTTCGGTCACCGGCGGTCCCCAGGGCCTGGCCCGGCGCCCGGTGCGCAGCCGGCGGTGCCGGCGGGCCGCGACCAGTACGACCGCCGCGCGCAGCACGCTGATCGCTCCGGCCGCGTACATCAGCATGCCGAGCAGCCGGATGGTCCCGTCGCCGAGCTGCAGCATCTTGATGAGGGCGATGCCCTGGAGGCGGTTGCCCAGCCCGGCGGGCTGGACGGGGCCGGCCATGCCGACCGCGGCGCCGACCGTCGTGAACCGGAAGCCCTGTGCCTTGAGCCGGGGGATCAGGGTGTTCAGGGCGGCGACGGTCTGCGAGCGGTCACCACCCGCGTCGTGCATCAGCACGATCTGCCCGGCCTTGCCGTGCGGTGTCGCGTTCGCGAGGACGCGGGCGGTGCCGGGGCGCTGCCAGTCCTCGGCGTCCAGGGTGGAGAGCACCGTGACGTACCCGGCCGAGTCGGCCTGCTTGAGGACGGACCAGTCGGCGTCGTCCAGCGCGTCGCTCTCCGAGGAGTACGGCGGCCTGAGCAGCGAGCTGGTGATGCCGGCCGCGCCGGCCAGCGCCAGCTGGGTCTCGCGCAGTTCCAGGGAACGCTGCCACGGGGCGAGGCGGGAGAGATCGGGGTGGGTGAAGGTGTGGATGCCGATCTGGTGGCCCTCGGCGACGATCCGGCGGACCAGTTCCGGGTGGGCGACGACCTGGGTGCCGACGACGAAGAAGGTCGCGTGCACATGGTTGCGGCGCAGCACGTCGAGGATGCGCGGGGTCCAGACCGGGTCGGGGCCGTCGTCGAAAGTGAGGGCGATGGTGCCGGCCTTCGGGCGGGCGGTGTGCGGGGAGCCGGCGGCGTCCGCGATCACGGGGCCGCCGTGGGCCACCTGACCGGGCACCGTGTCGGCCCGGCCGCGGGGGCCGGTCACGTCGTCCGAGGTGATCCCGAACATGTGGTGGGTGTAGCCCTGCAGCAGGAGGGCTGCCGACAGGGTCACCACGAGCACGCAGAGCAGCAGCCAGTGGGTGCGGGGGACGACCCGGCGGGTACGGCCGCGGAGGCGGGGCACGGAGTGGCGTCGGGGCACGGCGGTGCGGTGCCGGCGATCGGTCGGATCGGTCACGTCGGGGCCTTGGGTCACTTCACGGGCTTGTGGGACGCGGCCTTGGCGCGCCCCTTGGCGGAGGGTGCGTCGGTGCTGGTGGCACTGGCGCTGGTGGTGGGACGTGCGGTCGTGGTCGGGGAGGTGGTTCCGGTGGGCGTCGCGGTGGTGGCGGACGTGGCCACGGGGGTGGTCGCGGCCGTCTGCCCGCCGGTCTGGCCGGAGGCCGTCCGCGGCGTCGTGGGACGGGCGTTCTCGTCCCCTGCGCCGGAGACCGTGCTCCGCGCCGTGTGCCCTGTGCCGGCGGGAGAGCCGGGGGTGGTCGCGCGGGGTGCGGCCGGGTGCGTGGTGTCAGGAAGCGGGACGAACGGAGCGCTGAGGGTGGGGCCACCCAGCAACGTGCTGACCAGCAGGGCGACATAGACGCCCGCGGGGATCACCAGCAGCCGTGCGGCGCGCCGCACGCGGCGCTGGCGGCGCCCCGAGGCGTCCACGAAGACGGGCCGCGCCGGATCGCTCTCCGGCGTGTCCTGCTCCGATGCGGGACGGTCGGAGTCGTCGAGGTCCGTCGGCAGCACGGTGATGACGGCACCGTGCGGAGAGTCCCACTCCGTCCTGGCGAGGTGGTCCGGCCCGGCAACGAGCAGTGGTGCACCGGCGGTCCGGGTCTCCGGCTCCGCCGTGGCCGTGTCGGCGGTGGTGCCGCCGGTGCCCTCGCGACCGTGGGCGTACCCGTACCCGACGTCGGCATACGGCTCCCCGCCGTACCCTGCGCCGCTGTCGTCCGTCCACTGCACGAGTCCCGCCTCCTCTCCTGGCCGAGCGACATGGTCGTCCGCATGGAAAGAGCGCAGCTGGCCGAAACTGTTACACCTCCCGCCTCGGACCGTCATATGTCCCACTCCGGACACTCACATGAACGGCACTTCACCACCGCGTTCCCGCACGCGGCCGTGTGCGCGTAGAACTCCCGCAGCTCCCGGTGCGCCACGGCGAACGCACGCGCCGTCTCGGGCTCCGCGGTCCTCCCGCCGTAGCGGGGCAGGAGTGCTGAGCGCTGGGAGACGGGTGATACCGCGGGGACTCCTGTGCCGTTGTGACATTTCTGTGAGCGCGTGCGCTGGTCACCATGGGGCCGTCGGTGCGACCGGAGCACGGCGGACGACGTGGACTCGGCTGTGATCGGTGCGAACGAGGGCAATCTTGGGCCAGGTACGGCAACCCCGGCGCGTGCAGGAGTACGACGGGGAACTGGGCGCGGCGGTCGCGCGAGCCCAGGACGGCGACGAGGCCGCCTTCGCGGTCGCCTACCGGATCGTGCAGCCGGGCCTGCTCGGCTACCTTCGCGGCATCGTCGGCGACGAGGCGGAGGACGTGGCGTCCGACGCCTGGCTGGAGATAGCCCGCGACCTCGGGCGGTTCCAGGGCGACGGCGCCGGCTTCCGCGGCTGGACCGCGACCATCGCCCGGCACCGGGCACTGGACCACCTGCGTCGCCGGCGGGTGCGGCCCCAGGCCGGCGGTACCGACCAGGACGTACTGGATCTGGCCGGCCCGCACAACACCCATGAGCAGGCCCTGGAGTCCCTCTCCACCGAGCGCGCCCTGGAGCTGATCCGCGGACTGCCGCGGGACCAGGCCGAGGCCGTGCTCCTGCGGGTCGTGGTCGGTCTGGACGGACCCGCTGCCGCGCGCGCCCTGGGCAAGCGACCGGGCGCGGTGCGCACGGCCGCGCACCGGGGCCTGAAACGCCTCGGCCGTCAGCTGGGCATCGGTAGCGAAGTCGAGGAGGGTGTGACGGATGTGGCTTCCCGCGCGCTGGGGGAGTCGACATGAACGACAACCGCGGCAGGACCGACCGGCAGGCGCCGGATCCGGAGCAGCGGACGAATCGAAGCGGTCGGACGGGAACGGAAACGGACATGGGTGAACGGCTGGGCGGTGACGGGGTACAGGGCCGTCGACGTGTGCAGCCCGGCGGCGCCCCGTCCGACCCCCGGGACGCGGGTGACGACGCCGCGCTGGAAACGGCACTGGCCGCCGCCGTCCGGGCAGACGATCTCGCGTCCCAGGGCGAGCGGCAGGCCGTGGCCGCATTCCGGGCCGCCCGCGCCTCGGGTGCGCATCGCGCACGTACCCGGCGCCGGGACGACTGGCGGCCGACGGCCGAGCGGCGGGCCCGGCGCCCGGCGAAACTGACGTTCGGCGTGGTCTTCGCCAGCCTCGCCCTGGGTGGTGTGGCGGTCGCGGCCATCGGTTCCGCCGGTTCCGCCGGCGAGGGCGCGGGCGACGGCCGGGGAACGACGCCCCCGTCGGCGACCGCCTCGCACCGGGCGGTCGGCGGGGCCGCGTCCCACCCGTCCGGTAGTGCTCGGCCGACGGACCGGCCCGCCACCGCCCAGGACACCGAAGCCCACTGCCGTGCCTACGAGCACGTCCAGGGCCATGGCAAGGCGCTGGCTGCGACGGCCTGGCAGCGACTGGTCGCGGCGGCCGGCGGTGCGGACAAGGTTGCCGCCTACTGCTCCGAGCAGCTGACACGAGAGACGGCCAAGCCGAGCCACTCGGCCGGTGCGGGCAAGTCCGGCAAGGGTGCCGCGAACTCCGCCAACGGCACGGCGGGCGACACCGGCGCTTCCGGCAACGCGTCCGCCAACAGCCAGGCGAACGGCGGCCAGGGCAACGGCAAGAACAAGTAGCCCCCGTCTCCCCGCATGGTCGGGCCGTGGTGGTCGACAGCGGTGTGACTGCGGCGGACACGAGAACACACCCAGGTCGGCCGAGGCGACGGGAGGACGTCCAAACCGTTGCCGGGGGTTTCTTGGCCGCTCCAGCTGGGGCGGCATTTCCTCCGTACACCCTGACGGCGCCTTGGGTCAGACCTTTTCCGTGCTCACGCGTGGATGCACGGCGGTGAGCAGCTCGATGTCTTCTACGTCGGAAGTCAGGCCGTCGCGCAATCCGCTGCGGCTTTGCTGCGCGCAGCGGGGCTGCACGGCCACAAATACGCCATCGACGCCATGCTGTGCGCGACCGCCCTGCGGCATCCCGGCCGTGTCACGGCGCAGCGCCCGCGGCGGCGGGAATCCGGCGCGGTCGTGCGCGACCGGTGAGTACCGGGTGAAGCAGGAACCCGGAGCCGGTGATCTCGATGACCCGGGCCATGGCCCGTGACGGGTAGTGCAGTCGCAGGGCCGTACCGGCATCCGTGACAAGCCGGAACGCCGTGAGGAAGGCGTTGAGTCCGCTGGCGTCGCAGAAGGTGACCGCCGTGAGGTCGACGTCGATGCTGCGGATGCCGTCGCTCAGGCACTCGGCCAGCGCCTCGCTCACCTGCGGTGCCGTGGCGAGGTCGATCTCTCCCACGAGGGTGATCAGAGCGCGGGTGTCGCGGTCGCGCCGGTAGACGTTCAGTTGTGGAAGGGGCATGGATCCTCTGTTCGGATGCCAGGAGTGTGGGTGGAGTGGCCGTGCGCGGTGACGGGTGAAAGGAACTCCCGGTGCGGTGAACCGAGTTGATGAACCGGGTTCCTGGAGTCGGCTGCTGGCTACGGACTGCGCGGCGTGCGATCGGGGGCTACCGGCGGGGAGCGTCGGCCGGTACACGAGTCCGGTCGGCGGGGGTGACGCCGGTGGCGGTGCGGACGGCACGGACGGTACGGCCTTCGACGGCCAGACGGCCGGGCCTGTCGTCCCGGGCGCCCGCGTCGAGGCCGAGGTGGCGTGACCGCGCCAGGGGGATCACGGGGACTCACCCGTTTCCTTCCAGGGGCGGCGTGTCCGCGCGGTCGTCGGGGAGGGGCCGCGGTGGAAAGCGGTGATGCCGTCGCTGTGCCGCCGGTCGAGCAGGTGGATGAGGAGCACGCCCAAAGCGATCATCGCCATGACGACGACAACGGTCACGAAGGTCTCCACGGTCCTCACATCCCCAACGGTCGGTTCGAGGCCGCGGCGGGTGCGGCGGCTCGGTCCCCGACCGTGGCCGCGACCGCCGGGATCCGTGGCCGTGCGGCCGGATCGCGGGCCCCGTGTCCGCCCTCGGAGTCCCAGACCGCCTCCACGGCCCGGTCGGTCTCGGACACCGTCCGCAGACGCGCCGCCTCCTCCATCAGCCGGCTCGCGGTCGACGTACCCAGCGGGTCGCTCGCGGCGGTCATCAGCCAGGCGGCCGAGACCTGATCCGTCCGCGGCGGTATCACCAGCAGGTTCCACCGGCCCACGCGGTAGGAGAGCAACAGGAGTTCGTGCGGGTCCTGTTCGGGCAGGAACCAGCTCACCTTCACCACATGCCCGGCCACGGACACCTTGCGCGGAACGACCGGCCAGTGGGTGGGATTCACCGCGACCCGGGTGATCCGCCCCCACAGTGGATCCAACACGGCGGTCAGGGCGGGGAGTTCCACCCCGAGATCACGGGAGCGGGGCCACCATGCGCCGTCCAGGAGAGCCGGTGCGGGACCCACGGGAGCCAGCGACAGGCGGAGCGGAGACGAAGAGGGAGCGGGCGGCGGAGACGGAGCGGACGGCGACAACCGGTCTTCGAGTGTCGGCGAGAAGGGAACTGTCGGCGAGAAGGAGATGGTCGCAGTCATCACGCGAACCCTGCCCCGGGCCGACCGCGGTCGGCCCGGACTGTTCAATCGCCGAAAACGACACGAGCGTGGTGGCCGGTGCGCGAAATATCCTCGGTCATTTCAGCGTACTCCTCGGACAAGCCGAACGGACCGGGCGGGAAGACCGCGGATTGCCGGGGGCCCGAGCTGCGCACGAAACCCTTGATGCCCGAAATGCGCATCAGGCATAGGGTGAAAGCGGGTCGGCACACTCTCACGTGCGACCGGCCTGGAAGGGCGACCCCGGTGTGCCTACGCCGGGGTCGTTGGATGACGACCGGCGCGCCGTCGGAAGCAGGCCATGGCCACCGTAGGCCCGGTTCGATCGGACCCGCACTCCGGACCCGGCCCGCGCACCGGCCGACGTGCCGCCTATGGCGTAATCGGCTCGTCGGACCAGTCGGCGATGCAAGCCTGGGCCGGTCCACGGCGTTGTGCCACGCCGATCGCCGAGGACCGCCGGGTGGATCCGAGAGGGCAGGGGTGTGCGTTGCGTCGGGACACCCTGAGTCGGGGCAGGCGGTCGGGTGGTGAAGGCGCCGGCGCCGCTCCGGCCGGCACCGCCCCGCACCGGCCGCGGTTCGACGGGGCCGGGGCGCCGGGCCGCCCTGGCGAACACCGTGTGGACACGGCCGCCCCACGGGTTTCCCGGGCATATCGCGTCCCGGGACGAAGGGAAGCAAGCAGCGATGACGGACGATGGGCAGAGGCCGGGCGGGATCGGGGTGGACCGGTCGGAGGGGTTCGGCGAACGACTGCTGGGTGTGCTGCTGGACCGGGCCCACGAGATGCCGCCGGAGTTGATCGCCCCACTCGTCGCGGAGGAGGTGGCCAGGGTCGGGGGGCGGGACGTCTCCATCCTCCTGCAGGACTACGAACAGGTGCTGCTGGTGCCGCTGCCGGGCCGGAGGCTGAGGGTCGGCGGCCCGGAGTCGGTCGAGGACTCGCCCGCCGGCGAGGCGTTCCTGAGCCGCAGAACGGTGGAGGTGCCACAGGACGGCAGCGTGCGGATGTACCTGCCGCTGCTGGACGGCAGCGACCAGATCGGGGCGATGGCCGTCACCCTGGACAGGGTCGATGACGACGACCGGCGACTGCTCCGCAGACTCGCCGGTCTGGTCGCGGACATGATCGTCACCAAGGACGCCTACACCGACCTGTTCTTCCAGGCCCGCCGCAGCGCCCCGATGAGCGTGGCCGCGGAGATCCAGTGGTCGTTGCTGCCTCCGCTGTCGATGACCGTTCCCCAGGTCGAGGTGGCCGGAATCCTGGAGCCCGCCTACGACGTGGCCGGAGACAGCTTCGACTACGCCCTCAACGGCGACATCCTGCACGTGGCCATGATCGACGCGATGGGCCACGGACTGGATGCCGCGACCATGGCGACGGTGGCCATCGGCGCCTACCGCCACACGCGGCGGTCCGACACGGATCTGTCCCGGGTGTACGCGTTCATGGACAGGGCCATCGGTGAGCAGTTCGGCCCCGACCACTTCGTCACCGCGCAGATGATGGTTCTGAACATCGCCACAGGACGGCTGCGCTGGGTCAACGCCGGCCACCCGGCCCCGTTCCTGATCCGGGACCGCGCCGTGGTGGACCGGCTGGAGAGCCCGACCACGTTGCCGGTCGGCTTCGGTGGTGAGGAGCCGGTGGTCAGCGAGCGGATGCTGCGCCCCGGGGACCGGCTGCTGTGCTTCACCGACGGCCTGATCGAGGAGCACCATGCCGGCGGGGAACAGTTCGGTGAGGAGCAGCTCGTCGAGTGGACCAACCGGGTCCTCCGCCGACGCACCGAGGTACGGGCGGTGGTGCGAGCCCTCTCCCACGCCCTGAAACAGGAACGCGGCGGCACCACGAGCGACGACGCGACCATCTTCCTCATCGAGTGGCGAGGCGGCGACGCCGACCATCTCGCCGCCCTCGACTGAGCTCGCGGCGAAGGCGCGCCGGCCCTGGTGGGTGCTGCGGGTCCACGCCTCGCCGGATCGAAGCGGCCGCACGCGACCGTGCACGCCGGCCGGTCCACGTACCCCGCACCTGCACCCCGCCCCTGGACCGGCCCGGAAGGCCCCCGCACCGCCCCGTCCACCATGCCCTTCCGGCACGGCATGGCCCTGCTGTTCGCCCCGGCGAAGAACAACGAACAGCCCTGAGCGACCACCTTTCCGTCCGCCGCACCGACCGTGGGCAGATGATGGCGGGTATGCGTATCCGTATCGAGGCCGTCGACCTGCCCGGCCGCACCCGCCCCGCTCCCGCGGGCAGCGACGGCCCCGCGTACGCCGACATCCACGTCGCCGTGCAACGCCGCGACCGTCCGGCCGAACTCCTCGAACCACATCCCGGCGACGCCGCGTCCGCGACCTGGACCCTGGAGTGCACCGCGACCGCCACACCCGACGGCATCGATGTGACGGGCCCGTACGTGCAGGACCGTCTGGGCCGCCGGTTCGTCTACCTGTCCTGGGGCACGGTCGACGACTCGGGCGTCTTCACCATGTTCCGCCGCGCCAAGCTCATGCTCGACGCCGTCCCCGCCGACGTACTCGCCGCCGCCGCGCACCGCGGCCTGCTGGTCGGCCGTCTCGGTCTGACCGACGTGGACGGCGGCCCCCTGTGCGCACGCGTCGAGCCCCCGCACATCACCTGGACCGCCGAACCCGGCGACCAGGACGGGCCGGCACCGGGCCATGAGGACACGATCCCCCCTCGGTGACGGCCGACGCTTCTTCTTCATCGCCGTCACCCGGGTGGTCGGCGCGAACGTTCCGGCCGTCATCGGTCCCGACCGGCGTGGTGGCCGGCGTGATGTGGTGGTCGGCGTGACGACGGCGGCCATGACGAGCGCGAGCCCTGCCCGCCGAAGCGGTCGGCGCGTACGGTCCCGGTGGTGCCCGGGCGGGTCGGCCAGGTGAGATCAGCGGACGCCGGTCGGCTGCCGGGGCTGTGGCCCACGACGGGAACCCCCTGTCGTCCCCGGCATGTTCAGCCCTGTTCTTCGCCGCGAACCGGTCGTACTCGGAGTCCCGAAGTGAAGGTCCTCGGTCTGCAGGCGGCCGGCGTGGTGGTCGGACCCGGTGCCGATGAGGTCGCCGAGGGCCTGGGCGCCGCCCTGGAGCCGGCGGTCGCGCTGGCTGGTGCCGAACGCGCCGAGCCTGCGCAGGGAGGCGTCCAGTGCGCCCTCCAGCTCGACGAGGCCGAGCGCGCCCACCTGGACGACCTCGCGCGCACCGCGAACACCACGCGCCGCCCCACCCGCCGACGGGCCGCGCAGCCGATCCGCCCCAGCCTGCAGCACCTGCTCGACGCGATGACCGAGGCCCCGGCGTTCATCCGCAACGGCCGCCTGGACATCCTGGCCACCAACCGGCTCGGCCGCGCCCTGTACGACCCGGTCTTCGCCGACCCCGGGCGGCCCGTGAACCTCGCCCGGTACGAGTTCCTCGACCCCGGCGCGGCCGACTTCCTGCCGCACCTGGAGGCTCAGGCGGCCCGCGCGGTGGCGCTGCTGCGCACCGAGGCGGGACGCGATCCGTACAACCGGGACCAGATCGACCGGGCCGACGAACCCCGCGCCCAGCGGAGCTGCGGGAAGGGCGACGACAGCACCGGCAACCACCTCCGAGGCGGTGCGCACGACTTCTCCGCGCGCCTCCTCGGCGAGGTCTGCGGCATCGCCGGCGACGAAGAGCTGCCCCGCGTCTCCATTCGCCTCCGTCGGGCTGTCAACAGTGCCGGTCTGCACTGAGGAGGGAGGTTGTCGGGCAGGATCCGGAACGTCCTGTGGCGGCCCGAGCGACGTACGGGCCGCACGTCCCGTCGGTCGAGGGGGAGAAGATCACGTCGGTGTCCGTTCGCGAGGCGGCTCTGGTCGCCGCGACAGCCCTCATCCCGGCCGACGTCACCATGGCGCTCGACCGCTTCCTGGAGATCGTGTACCCGTGACAGAACCCAGCAGCGCCCCGCGACCGACCGGACGCCGCCCCGCCTGGCTGACCCGCAACGTGCAGGTGCTGTGCGGCGTGTCGTTTTTCCAGGACGCGGCCAGCGAACTCCTCTATCCCATCCTGCCGATCTTCCTGACCGTGGTGCTCGGCGCCCCGCCCGTCGCGGTCGGCGCCATCGAGGGAGCGGCCGAGGGGGCCGCCTCGATCACCAAGGTGGCCGCCGGGCGCCTGGCCGACCGGTTCGCCCGTCGTCCGCTGATCGGTGCGGGATACGGGCTGGCCGCGGTGGGCAAGCTGCTGATCGCGCTCGCGACCGCGTGGCCGATGGTGCTCGTCGCCAGGGTCACCGACCGGCTCGGCAAGGGCATGCGCGGGGCGCCTCGCGACGCCCTGCTCGTCGAGGGCGTTCCGAACGGACAGCGCGGCAAGGTGTTCGGCCTGCACCGGGCCGCCGACACCGCCGGCGCGGTGGTCGGCCCGCTCGTCGGGCTGGTCCTGTACGAGGCGCTCGACCACCGGCTGCGCCCGCTGTTCTGGATCGCCGTGATCCCCGCCGTCGCGTCGGTCGCGCTGGTCACCGCCGTCCGTGACCCCCGAACCGACGGGGCGGGCGGCTCCTCGGCGCGGGCCGCCCGCACACCCTGGCGGTCCCTGCCCCGCCCCTACTGGCGGGTTCTCGGGGTGCTGCTCGCCTTCAACCTCGTCAACTTCCCTGACGCCCTGCTGCTGTTGCGTGCGCACGACCTGGGCCTCTCGACGGCCGGGGTGGTGGGCGCGTACGCGGTCTACAACCTCGTGTACGCCGCCCTGTCCTACCCCGCGGGGGCGCTGTCCGACCGACTGCCGCGCCCGCTGGTCTTCGCCGCCGGTCTGGCCTTCTTCGCGATCGGCTACCTGGGTCTCGGCCTGATCCACAGCCCCTGGGCGGTGTTCGTGGTGCTGCCGCTCTACGGCGGTTTCGCGGCCTGCACCGACGGCGTCGGCAAGGCCTGGATCTCCACGCTCGTCCCCGACCACCAGCAGGGCACCGCGCAGGGCCTCTACCAGGGCGCCACCGGCGCCGCCGTCCTGCTCGCGGGCGTGTGGGCCGGGCTTGCCTGGGGCACCGACGGCCACCTCCCGCTGCTGGTCTCCGGCGGCATCGCGGCGGTCCTCGCCGGTGTGCTGCCGGTCGTCGCCCGCGGGCGGACCGCGGCCCTCTGACCCGGAGCGGCCTGCGAAGGCGCGGCGGGGCCTGCGAAGGCGCGGCGGGGCCTGCGAAGGCGCGGCGGGGCCTGCGAAGGCGCGGCGGGGCCTGCGAAGGTGCGGCGGGGCCGGTCGACTTCCGGCCATCGATAGTGACAGGTTCTGGTCAAGGGCTGTCCAAGTGCCGGACTCCTCCTGCCTCCGGTGGTCGGGTCGTCCCCGACGGCTGTATCCGTGCCCGTTCGGGAGGACCTGGTGTCAGTACCGACCCGCAAGAGACGTTGGTTCACGATCTGTGCCATCACCGCATCCGCCGCACTCGTGGCGATACCCGCCGGCGCCGCGCCCGGCGGAGACAGCAGCCCCTTCGGGGCCCGGGCACTGGCTCAACTGGCCGCCCAGCGAGGGCAGTCGGTGGGTACTGTCAGCCCAGAGGCGAAAGCCGGGGACGACGACGGCGGCGGTGACGACGGCAACGAGGCCGACGAGATAGCCGAGGGTGCGGACCAGTACGCCGAGGCCCGCACCTCACCCGGCATCGTCGCACCGGGCGCGTACGGCGCCGCCTGGACGAGTCTGACCAACCTGCCGAGCACCGGCGGCAGGTGGCGCAACATCACCGACCTGCCGTACAACTCCGACGACCCGCGCTACCGCGACTACGACTCCAACTCCAGCGGCGGCTCGGGTGATGTCACCGGCCGGATGGCGGCGATGGCCGCCGACGACGACGGGTACGTGTACGCGGGCAGCGCGGGCGGCGGAGTGTGGCGCTCGCACACCGGTGGCGGTCACTGGCAGCCCATCAGCGACAAGTTGCCCTCGCAGTCCACCGGCGCGCTCGCGCTGGACGGCGCCGGGCGGCTGTGGCTGGGCACGGGCGAGGCGACGACCAACGCGGACGCGTATCTCGGCAGCGGCGTCTACGTCCTGTCGAACCCCCGCCATGGCACCTTCTCCTCCCGCAGCCGGGTCGGCGGCGACGAGCTGGAGTCCACCACCATCCACGAACTGCGCTTCGGCGGCGGCAAGGTGTGGGCGGCGACCAGCGAGGGCGTCTGGAGCCACTCCACGAAGAGGCTCAGCGGCGCCTGGAAGCTGGAGTTCGCACCCAACCCCGACTATCTGCCGGGCGGTTCGCTCGCGCACGACGACTCGGCCGCGTACAAGAACATCGCCAACGACATCGCGATCGACCCGAAGGACCCCTCCAAGGTGGTCCTCGCGGTCGGCTGGCGCAGCGGTGACGACTACAACGGCTTCTACACCAAGGGCGCGGACGGCACCTGGACCCGGATCACCAGCGGCCTGGGCGACCTGCCCGCCGACGCGGACGACGTCGGCAACGTCACCTTCGCCCGCTCCGCCGACGGCTCCCGCTACTACGCCATCGACCAGTCCCCGGAGCAGCTGAACACCAACCCGGACAGCGGTCTGGAGGGCATCTACGTCTCCAAGTCCGGTTCTCCCACCGGCCCGTGGACGAAGATCGCCGACTACCAGGGCCTGGCCGCCGACGGCTCGGCGCTCACCTCCAGCGGCTACATGCCCGGCGTGCAGGCCTGGTACAACCAGTTCCTGACCGTCGACCCGGCGAACGCGGATCACGTCTACGCCGGCCTCGAAGAGGTCTACGAGACCAAGGACGGCGGCAGCACCTGGTCCACGGTCGGCCCGTACTGGAACTTCGGTTTCCCCTGCTGGAGCATCGACCCGGCCAAGCAGACGGGCGACTGCAGCCCGACCACCCACTCCGACCAGCACGGCGTCGCGATCGGCAGCTACCACGGCAAGAGCTTCGTCTACGTCGGCAACGACGGCGGCGTCTACAAGCGCCCGCTCAACGGTTCACAGGACGCCTCCGGGCACGCCACCGACTGGACCTCGCTCAACGACGGCACCATCGACACCCTCCAGTACTACTCGGTGGGCGTCGGCAAGGACCTGACCTACGGCGGGGTGTCCGTCACCGGGGGCCTGCAGGACAACGGCCAGTCCATCCTGCGCAGCAACGACACCGTCATGGGGTCCAACTTCGGCGGCGACGGCGGCGACACCCTCACCGACCCGGCCAACGGCTGCAACATCGCGGAGGAGTACGTCTACCTCGCCATCCAGGTGACCCAGAACTGCGCCGTGAACGACGGGAGTTGGGTCACCGACCCGGGCAAGATCACGTCGTACAACGTGGCTCCCGCCGACAACGCGACCGGCGAGGCCCGCTTCATCGCCCCGATCACGGCCGACGCGAAGAACAGCTCGACCTGGATCGCCGGCGGCCGCCACATCTGGGTCCAGACCCACGGCTACGCCATCCGCAGCGGCGACGAGTGGACCAGCGTGTACGACCTCGGCGCCGGGCGTACCGCGACCGCCGTCGCGGCCTCGGGCGGCAAGGTGTACGCGGCCTGGTGCGGGCCCTGCAACAACCAGGGCTTCGCCCGCGGCATCTCCGTCGGCAACGCGGACGGGACCGGCTGGCACGACATCAGCCTCCCGGCCACCGGCGCGGACGGCACCGTACCCAACCGCTACCTCGCCGGCTTCGCCGTCGACCCCAAGAACGCCGACCACGTCTACCTCGCGGTCAACGGCTTCTCCCGGCACTGGACCGAAGGCCCCGGCGCCGGCGTCGGCCACGTCTTCGAGTCGACCGACGGCGGAACCACCTGGAAGGACATCTCGAAGAACCTCCCCGACGTGCCGACCGACTCCGCGGTCGTCACGCCGAACGGCGGCCTCGCCGTCGCCACCGACCTCGGCGTCGTCTACCGCGCGCCGGGCCGTACGACCTGGCAGCGGGTCGGGAACCTCCCGGCCGTCGCCGTGCTCCAGCTCAAGCTGAGCCCGGACGGCAGGACGCTGTACGCGGCGACCCACGGCCGCGGCATCTACACGATCGACGTGCGCGACTGCCACTGACGCGGTGACGTCGCAGGGGTGGTCCCGGAGTGCCGGGGTCACCCCTGCGTCGGGTACGGCACCACGTTCACGTGCAGCGTAAAGGCGACCCTCGCCGCACCCGCCACATCCGGCGCCTTCGCCGACGCGGTGACCTCGGCCGCACCGGCCCGGGTCCCCGCACACCGCAGCGAGGCGTGGGACGTACCGTCCGCGTCCACCCGCCATCCGGACGCCAGGACGAGAACCGGCGCGGAACTCCGCACGGCTGTCCACCGCCTGTCATCCGTGCGAGGCCGCAGGACCAGCGACACCACAGTCCCGGGCCGTGCGCAGAGCCGCTGTTCGACCGCGTCACCAGGACTGACGGTGACCTCCGCATGCCCAGCGGCACAGCTCTCCGGCGCAGGGGAGGGACTGGTGGCCGACACCGACGGGCTTCCCCCGGTCCGGCTCGCGGACGGCGCTGCCGGCGCGTGCGTCGACGCACTGGCCGACGGCCCCGCCGAGTTGTCGTTCTCCGACGGTTCTCCCACCGATCCGCCGGCTTCCGACGCGTGGCATCCCGCCAGGACGACCACCACGGCGACCATCCATCCCCCGGCCCACCACCGCATCCCAGCACCTCCCGGCCAACGCTCGATTCCCGAACTCGGTCGCCCGCCGGCCACGTAGAGCGGTCGTCCACGACTCCGAGTCGACGACGTGTCCCTAGCATGCCCTTACGACCGGCAAACCACGGTCGACAGCGGTGCGATCCCACACCCCCGGACGCCATACCGGAGCGCATGTGCCCAGGTCAGAAGCTATCCAGGTCGGCGAGCGCAGGAGCCCGGGTCGGCACGTCGGGGAAGCCCGCGTCAGGAGCCGACAGCGTCCACGATGACGTGGTCCGCCCGGCGATCCGCGCGGACCACGGCGCGGGCCGCCATGAGGATCTCCTCGTCCATGTCCGCCCTGGAGGCTGTCAGAACCTGGAGCAGGCGGGCCCTCCACACGTCGGGGTCCGTCTCGTACGCGTCCAGCACCCGTACGCCGTAGCCGCCCCGCACGCCGTTTTCGCCACCGCCCAACCGCCGGCGGACTGCCTCTCGCAGCGCGGCGTGGAGGTCGTCGATGACCCCGCGTGAGGTGTCGGGGAGTCCGGGCGCCACCCCCGTGGCCAACGCGGTGGCCACCAATTCCACTTCGATCACTCGATCCTCCCGTTCGGTTGTGCGGGTTGTGCGATGTCGTTTCCATCACCATGGCCGGGGGTGCTGCAATGCTGATGAAATTTCGATGACTTACGGGAGCGGAGGCTTCGCGGTGGACGGGGGATCTCCTCAGTTGCTTCGATTCGAGGTGCTCGGGCCCTTACGAGCCTGGAGGGGCGCCACGCCCCTCCAACTGGGCCCGGTCAAGCGGCAGGCCGTACTGGCCGCGCTGCTGCTGCGCCGAGGGGCCGCGGTCAGTCACGAGCGGCTGCTCGACGCGGTATGGGGACCAGAGCCGCCTGCGGGCGGTCACAAGGTGCTGCCGACTCACGTCAATTCGTTACGCAGGGCCCTTGATCCGGAGGGCATTCAGCCCGCGGAGTCGGTGATCCGCAGCGGAAAGGGCTGGTACCGCTTCGTGGTCGAGGGAGTCCGCCTCGACACGGCGGATCTGGACGTGCAGGGCGACGAGGCACTGCGGACCGTCGCCTCGGGCGATCTGGTCGCGGCGGCGGTGCAGTTGTCCGCGGCCGTCGAGTTGTTCCGGGGCGAGCCCCTCGCCAACCTGCCGGGACCGTTCGCGCAGGAAGAGCGGCAGCGGCTGGAGGAGCGCAGGCGGACGCTCCGGCTGGAGCGACTCAAGTGCATGATCCTGCTGCGCCGATTCGCCGAGGCACTCGACGGCCTCGGCGCATTGTCGGCATGGTCGGTGGCTGACCGCTACGACGAAGCGCTGACAGCGCTACGCATGCGGGCCCTGTACGGCTGCGGACGTCAGGCGGAAGCGCTCAAGGTCTACGAGGACATACGCGTACGGCTGCGTGACGAGCTCGGAGCCGATCCCGGTGAGGAACTGCGCCGGGTGCACGAAGCGATGCTGCGCCAGGACGACGCCTTCCTCCTGCGTCCGTCGGCAACTTCCCAGCCCTGGCTCACCAGGCCGCGCGAGATCCTCGTGCCCGCCGAACTCCCGCACGACACACCGGGCTTCGCCGGCCGCACGGGCGAACTCGCGCGGCTCCACGCCCTGCTGCCGCCCACACAGCACCAGACGGCTGCGAACACCGTGGTCATCTCCGCCATCGGTGGCGCCGCCGGCATCGGCAAGACCGCGCTGGCCGTGCACTGGGCCCATCAGGTCCGCGACCACTTTCCGGACGGTCAGCTCTACGTCAACCTCCACGGCTTCGACCACGACCGGCAGCCCCTGGAGCCCGGCGAGGCGCTTGAGGGGCTCCTCCGCGGCATGGGGCTCACGGCGTCGGAGATCCCTCCGCGCCACGAGGCCCAAGGCCGGGTGTTCCGGACCTTGCTGGCCGACCGGCGCATGCTCGTCCTGCTGGACAACGCGGCCTCGGCCGAGCAGGTGCGTCCGCTGCTGCCGTCCAGCCCGACCTGCTGTGTCGTCGTCACCAGCCGCAACCGCCTCGGCGACCTCGTCGCCCACGACGGTGCCCACGCCCTGCCGCTGGGCCTCCTCCGGCCGGACGAGGCTCACGCGCTGCTGAGACGAACCCTCGGCGCAGACCGGGTTGCCGCCGACGAGCGTGCGATCGGCGAACTGATCCGGCTGTGCGGCAGCCTTCCGCTGGCGTTGCGCGTGGCGGCCGCCAGGCTGGCGGGCGATCCGGGCCTGCGGGCGGCCGACCTGGTTGCTGAGATGACCGAGGGCAACAGGCTGCAGGCCCTGGAGCCGGAAGGCGGGGTCAACTCGCCCTTGTACACGGCCTTTTCGGTCTCGTACCAGGACCTTTCAACCGGCGCACGCCGGCTGTTCCGCATGCTCGGCCTGTCCCCGGGGGCGGAGTTCACCGCCGAGGTCGCGGCGGCCCTTCTGGACGCTCCGCCGTCGCGGGCCCGGCGCCTGCTCGGAGAGCTGGCCGCAGCCCACCTGATCGAACCGGTCACGGTGGGGCGTTACCGGTTCCATGATTTGCTTCGCGAGTACGCGCAGGAGCGGGCGCTGGCGGAGGAAGCGGCCGTCGATCGCGACGCTGCGCTGGACCGGCTCCTGATCTGGTACCTGAACGCCACCCGCTGGGCCGCGGGAACCTGGCTCTTACCGGAGCTGCCCTCCGACCTCCACCCGGGCGGGTACCCGGGCATGCCGTCGGCCTCCGGAGCCGACAGGTGGTTGGAGACGGAGATGGCGAACCTGCTCGCCGTCATCAACCACGCCGGTCGCCACGGGCCGCGCCCCGTCGCCTGGCACCTGGCCAACGCGCTGTTCGGCTATTTCTGGCTCCACCTGCCGCGGGCGACGTGGCAGACCATGGCAGAGATGGCGCTGGGCGTGGCCACGGCTGAAGGCGACCTGTTCGGCCAGGCGGCCATGCACACCAGCCTCGGCGTGATCAAGTGGGACCGGGGGCATGCCAGGCAGGCGATGGAGCACGGCGAACGCACACTGGACATCAGCCGGCAGCTCGGTTGGGCAACAGGCGAGGCAGCCGGCCTCGGCGTCCGAGGCTTCATGGAATGGAGCATGGCGCGCCTCGACAAGGCGCACGAGTGTTTCACCGCCGCCCTGCGCGGTTTCCGGGAAGCCGGTAACCGCTACTTCGACGGGTTCGGGGTGGTCGGCCTCGCCATGACCTGCCGGGACCTGGGCCGGCTGCACGAGGCTGCCGATCACCTCGAACGCACCATCGACACCAAGGAAGAGCTCGCCCGGTCGAACAAGAGCGGGGCCCTGCAGATTCTGGGCTGGGTCTACTGGGAACTCGGCCGTCTCACCGACGGCCTCGACGTCCTCCGCCCCGCGGTGGCCACGGGCAAGAGGGGCCCCTATCGCCCAGGCCGCGCCATGATGCTCGACGCCATCGCGAAGATCAATATCGAGCTCGGCCGCCCGGACGAGGCGCTGATACTGGCCGAGCATGCCTTCGCCACGGTCAAACACACAGGACGCCAATGGATTCAGTCCGGCATCCTCAACACGGTGGCCGCCGCCCACCGCAAACTGGCACATCAGGAACAGGCTCTTCAGGCTGACGAGCAGGCTCTCGCCCTGGCCCGCGAGGCGAGATTCAAACGAGCCGAGGCGGACAGCCTCGTGAGCCTCTCCCTCACTCACAGGCAACTGGGCCGTCATGGCGAGGCCCGCAGCCATGCCGAACAGGCACTGCGTCTGGCCCGCGACCACTCCTTCCGGGTGGTGGAGGGCCAGGCCCTGACAGCGCTGTCGGAAGCAGCGGAGTCCGAGGGAGCACACGCCACAGCCGTCGACTTGGGCCAGGAGGCCCTGGCCGTACACCGCGAGACCGGCCACCGACCCGGCGAGGCCCGCACGCTCATGGCGCTCGCGCGCGCCCACCGGACGACCGACGGCGCCGCCGCCGAACTGATGAGGCAGCAGGCACGGGAGGTCTTCTCGGACATCGGCGTGCCCGCGAAGGAGTACCAGGATCTCGACCGGTGACGTATGGGTGTCGCTGCGCCCGGAGGTGTGGCGTCGCAACCGGATGAAGGCAAGGCGCCACTACCAGCGCACCCCCCACGGTGCAGCCGGGTGACACCTCCGGCCGTCACGTCTGATCCGCGCCGCCACGTCGACGCCTCACCTTGGCGATCTCGCCCGCGATGGGCAGCCAGTAATAGAGGATGAAAGCGCCGATCACGGCCATGCCGACCACCGGAAGCAGAGCACCGAGCAGGGTTCCGGTGCCGAGCCAGACAAGGGCGAGCTGGAAACGTCGGCCGATGGCTGTCGCACCGGCCGCATCGATGGTGGTGGTGAGTAGCCGACGATCATGACGGGCATACCACCAGATGACGTTGAAGAGAAGGGCCGCGAGTTCGAACGTGATGCCGTGCAGGACGACGGCGATGCGCTGCCCGTGTCCGTCGCGGAGCGCTTCGGCCAGTACGGAGGCGGCGAAGGGCAGGAACGCGACGTCCATCAGCAGCACGGTGTTGAGGAACAGGACCACCCGGTCGGCGCTGCGGATGTGGTCGAACATGATGTGATGGTTGGCCCACACCTGCCCGATCAGCATGAAGGTGACTGCGTAGGCCAGGTAGGACGGCCAGAGCGTGGCGAGGCCGTGCAACAGGTGGCGGGTGTCGTGCGGCGGGTGGATCTCCAGGACGAGCAGTGTGATGGCGATGGCGATGACGGCGTCGCTGAACGCGACCACCCGGGCAGGATCGCGCTCCACGCCGAACGGCGTTGACTCTCCTGGTTCCTGAACAGGTTCTGTCATCGCCCCAGCCTCTGGCACCGGACGCTGCTTCGCGAGCAGCCGTGTGGCATGTCTGCGGCGGTGCAGGGGATGCACCCCGGCACCGACAGGCCCGGCCGGAGTGGCCGTACCGGGGTGTCGCGGAGGCACTGTCGTGTCGGCCGTGCGGGCGGGTACTCGGCGGGGGACCATCGACCATCGGGGCACCGACGTCTCTGCGGCCCGGTGGCCCGGTGGCCCGGGCCGTGGTGCGGTCGGTGCGGTCGTTGCGGGAAGGACGGTGGCGGTGCGGTCGAGGGCTTGAGGTCCGGCGGAGAGCACGAGAGGCGGCTGTCGGCGGTGGAGCCAGGTCTGTGGCAGCAGGTGGTCGAGCAGGTGGGCACGGCCGTGGCCGTGATCGACCCGGCCGGGCGGATCGTCGCGGTCAACCCGGCCGCCGAGCGGCTGCTGGGCCGCCCGGCAGCGATGGTGTACGGGCGGGACCTGCATGACCTGTGCCATCGGGACCCGGGAGGCGCCCTCGTCCCGCGAGAGCGCTGCCCGCTGCTGCGGGCGCTGGCCGAGGGCCGTCCGGCACGCGGGGACGACGACAGGTGTCTGCGGGCCGACGGACGGCTGATCCCGATCTCCTGGTCGGCCACGCCGCTGACGGACGACGACGTCTCCGGCGCCTCTCCGGGCATGGTCGTGCTGATCGTCGAGACGGTGGCGGACCGGGGTGCCCCCAGGGAACGCGCGGAACGTGCGGAACATGCGGAACGTGCGGAGCTGTGGGAACAGGCGGAGCGGGGAGAACAGGAGGAACGAGCCGCTCGTACGAGCGCTCTGGAGAGTCTCACCGAGCGGCTGACGCTCGTGGCGGAGATCACCGACGTGCTCGGCCAGACCCTGGAAGTCGACGAGGCTCTCGCCCGGTTGAGCCGGTTGCTGGTTCCCCGCCTCGCCGACTGGGCCGCGGTGGACCTGCGGGTCGGCTCCCGTCAGGTGCACCGGGTGGCGGTGACCGGCCCCGAGGGCCGTGCCGCAGGGCAGGAGGACTGGCGTGGTCAGCTGCCCCCTGCCGGGGAGGCGGTCCACTCGCCGCTGGTCCAGGTGCTGAACGGAGGCGCTCCCGTCCTCCAGGACCGGGCGGCCCCGGACGCACCGTCCGACTCGCCGCTGGCCACCGTCCACGACGCCTTCCTCAGAGCAACCGGCGCGGCCTCCGTCATCACGGTGCCGCTGGGGAGCCGACGGCAGGTCACCGGTGCCCTGACACTGGTGCGCACCGACGCGGCACGGCCCTTCGACACCGGCGATCTGGACGTGGTGAGCGACATCGGCCGCCGGGTCGGCCTGGTCATCGACAACGCCCGCCGGTTCGGCCGGCAGCGCGCGGTCGCCGAGGCCATGCAACGCAACCTCCTCCCCCCGCTGCCCGAGCACGGCCGGATCCAGCTGGCGGCCCGGTACCAGCCCGCGCCGGCCGGCTCGCAGGTCGGCGGCGACTGGTACGACGCGTTCACGCTGAGGGACGGCACGCTCGCCCTGGTCATCGGCGACGTCGTGGGCCACGATCTGACCGCCGCGGCCGGCATGGCGCAGTTGCAGGGTGTCCTGCGCTCCCTCGCCTGGGACCACACCGGGCCGACCGGTGCCGTCGTGGACCGCCTCGACGACGCCCTGCACGCCATCACGACCGTGTCGATGGCCACCCTCGTCCTCGCCCGGGTGGAGGGCCCGGAGACCGGCCCCTGGACGCTGCGCTGGACCAGTGCCGGGCACCCGCCGCCCCTGCTGCTGACCCCCGACGGGAACGCGCAGTACCTTGAAGCCGGGCAGGGACTGATCCTCGGGACCGACCTCGGCGGCGGCAGCCATCGGCCGAGCGCCGACCACGCCCTGCCGCCGGGGTCCACGCTCCTGCTCTACACCGACGGCCTGATCGAGTCTCCCGGCAGCGACCTGGACACCGGGCTCGGCCGACTGCGCCGCCACGCCCTCACCCTCGCCCACGAACGTCTGGACACGCTGTGTGACCAGCTCGCGGCCCGGATGCCGCCCGGCAGCACCGACGACATCGCCCTTCTCGCCCTGCGCCTGCCCCTGCCTCTGACCGGGGCCGAGATGTGATCCATAAGGAGGCGGCCGCTCACGTCCCCGGAGCCAGTACCAGAAGGCGGAACGGACCCGGCGGCACGGCCAGTCGCACGGCCGGAACGGTGTCGTCTCCTGCGTCCCGCCAGCCCCACGACCGCATGGTCTCGACCGTCCTGGCGTCCCGGGCGTCCACCAGCGTGACGCCGAGCGCGGCGCCGTGGTCGGCGAGCAGCCGCCGTTGCAGGCGCCGGGCGAGGTTCCAGACCTGGTCCTTGTACTCCCGGCGCACCCGAGGCGGCACCACGATTCCGGAGACGACGAAGAGCCCACCGGAGGTGGCGCGGCGAAGCAGACTCCCCCCGACGCGTCCGCCGAACCCCGTCCACCACGGACCCGCGCCGGCCGTGGGGAAGCCGTAGGCGTATCCGGCCAGGGTGGTGGTCTCCGCGATCAGCAGCGAGAACCCCGGTCGTCGGGAGTCGGCCGTGAGATGGAGCAGGAAGGTGGCACGCGCCTGGTTCCAGGCCCACGCGTCGCCACCGGAGGTCTCCGCGTACAGGTCACCCAGCTCCTGCAGGCGGTCCGCGACCTGGCAACGGGACAGCGGGCGGACGCGTTCCGCCACCTCGGGTGAGGAGCGGCTCTCCGCCTTCGGTGAGTTGGGCAGGCGCGTGCGCGGCCTGCCGCGTGCGGGTTGGAGGGCAGGGAGGGTCAAGGTCATCGGGAGGAACATGTGCGCGGGCATGAGCAACCCTGCCCCGGGCACGGGCGAAGGCCGACCCGGCGTCGTGGATCCCCGAGAGCGGCACCGGTGTCGGAGGCGGTGCGCGGTATGCCCTCGGTCTCTCCACCGTACTCCCGGCCTGGCCCGCCCCGGCGGCCCGGTGGTCGCCGGGAACCGGGCGGGTGCGTGTGGGTTGATCAGGACGGGAAGACCGGCGGGGATGTGACGGACGCCAGGGTCAGCCTTCCGCGAGGGTGCCCGCCGCGGCCGCCATGAGCGGTTCGGCGGCGTCCTCGGTGGTGTCCGGAGGCACGACCGCAAGGTCCCAGCGCCCTCGGCCGGGGGCGAGCAGGACGACGGTGTGCGGGGCGTTCGCCGCCAGGGCTCTGCGCAGTCGTACGACCTGGTTGGAGACGAGTATCCGGCCGGGCGCCGTGGACCACACCGCCCCCTTGACGGTGGCACTGGTGATATGGCCCCACTCGGGCGGCAACCCGGCCAGCAGCCGCGGGAGTTCCACGAGGAGGTCGTAGGAGCGCGGCCACCATGCTCCGTCGATGGACCGGGGCAGGTCGCTGCGGGGCGCCAGCCGCAGGCGGAGGACGGGGTGGGAGGGAAGCGGTGGTTGCAGTGCGGTGGTCATGAGGCTGCTGCCAACTTCCTTGGGTGGGTGCGTGGTTGCCGTCGGGTGCGGGTGGCGCTTTCAGCGAGCACGTGGCACAGCGAATCGACGCTCCGGGCCACGCGGTGGAACAGCGCGATGCGCGCAGGTCCCGCCCACAGCAGGGCGGTCGGGCCGTACGCAAGGAAGCCCGCTTCGTGGCCTCGGACCTGCGAGGCGGTGTCCGGCGGGGCGGGCGTGAACGGGGCTGGGCTGCATGGAGGGGACCCTGACCTCGGTGAAGGCCGCTGGGACGGAGATGCGGCCGGGGTCACGGACTGCCCCTGGGATGGGTGGTGTGCTGGTGACGACCTGTCGGATAGGCACGACGCACCCTCGTTCCGCCCACCGTACTCCTCGGGTCGGCGTCGCGTTGACACGCACTGTCGCCGGACGTTGACTGGCGGGACGGCTGAGGGCCATGAAGGGCAGGGTCGACCGGGTCTCCGGGAGCCGGAAGCAGGCCGTCGGGTAGGCGGA
>NZ_JBEOYD010000054.1:0-59293 GCF_040296885.1 Streptomyces sp. NPDC001980
CTTATTAATTACAATAAACTGCAGAGCACTATATAAAATGAATAAAATAAATACTAGAGTAGTGGACCAAAGTGTTACCGGCCCAGTGCCGGGGGCGCGCCGCCGTCTGCAGGCGCTCCGGCAGCAGCGCCATCGCGCCGCCGCCGGTCGCGCCGATCAGCCGCAGATCCGGGTACTTGTCCAGCCACCCTGCGAAGGCGATCATGGCCATGCCCATGGTGACGTCGCCGAACCGGCCGATCTGCTCGACGAAGCCGATCTCGTCGACCCGTTCCGTGCCGACCGGTTCGGCCGGGGCGTGTACCAGGACGGGTACGCCCGCCTCCGCGGCCAGCGCGAAGAAGGAGTCGGCGCGCGGGGAGCCGAGCAGCTCCCCGTGGACGCTGGACGTGGTGATCAGGCCGACAAAGGCCGGGTCCGCCAGGGTCTCCCGCACTCCTTCGAGGTGATCGTCGTCGCCGAACGGGTTGGCGTACACATAGCCGCGCAACCGGTCGGGGAACCTGGCGATCAGCCCCGACATCCAGGCGTGGAAACTGCGCAGCCGGTCTCGTGGTTGCGCGTAGTTGTCCACGCCCGGTACCCGTGCCATCGCTCCGGCGCCGACGGGGCTGCCGATGATGGTGAGGTCGATGCCGGCCTCGGCGCGCGCGGCGAGCATGCCGTCGACGTCGGTCAAGCTCGGGGGCATGGGGAAGCGTTCGGCCGCCTCCGGCGGGGAGAGATGCCCGTGGATGTCGATGATCACGTGTCGCTGCCCGGTTTCGGTGTGAGTGCGCGGGTGACCGCGGCACAGTCCTGGTCGCCCAGTCCCTGCTCGGTGGCACGGACGTGGGTCTCTGCCGCGGCGGTCGCCAGCGGCAGACTCAGGCCGACTGCCGCCGCCTGTTTGGTAGCGAGCATGAGGTCTTTCGCCATCAGCCGCAGCCGGAAGTCCGGCTCTTCGAAACGGCCGGAACCCAGGCGCCTCGACTTGAACGCCATGACCGGAGAGGCGAAACCGCTGCCCGCGATGGTCTTGAGGACCGACTGCCGGTCGAGGCCGCAGGCGGTCGCCAGCTCGGTGACCTCGGCCAGGGCCTGCACCTCAATACCCATCAAGAGGTTGAGGCACAGTTTCATCCGCATGCCGGAACCGAGTGCGCCCAGATGGACGACCTCCTTGCCCAGCGCCTCCAGCAGCGGGCGGCAGGCGTTGAACGCCTGCTCCTCGCCGCCGACGAAGAGCCGAAGCTCGCCGTCACGGGCATGGTCGCGGTTGCCGAGCATGCCCACGTCCACGACCGAGGGGATGTCCCCGGCGATCTGGATGACCTCTTCGGGGGAGACGGTGCTGGCGCAGACGAGGACACCGGGATAGGAGCCCTTGGACAGGACGCCGTCTGGTCCGCGCAGCACGGAGCCGAGGGCCTCGCCGTCGGCGACGACGCAGACGGCGGCGCTCGTGCCCGCGACGGCGTCGGCGGGGTGCGGGGCGACGAAGGCGCCTGCCTCGGCAAGCGGTTCGGCCCGCTCCGGGGTACGGTTCCAGACCCGGACCTGTATTCCCCGGTCGAGGAGGCGGGCGGCCAGACCGGAGCCCATCGTGCCGAGCCCGAGTACGGCGACGGTGCCGTTGGCGGTGCGCGTCATGACGTCACCCCCGTCGTCTCCTTCACGACTCGGAACCGCAGCGAATGCGTCGAGTCGACCCACTGGCGCAGCGGAGCCACCAGCGCGCGGTGCTCCGCGCTCTGCTGCCAGGCGAAGAAGTGCCCGGCCGTCTGCCACTCGCTGGTGATGACCCACTGCCGGGAGTCGTCCACGGGTGCTCCCAGCCTCTCGACGATGTGGCCGGGGGTCCGGGCGACGGACTTGCGGAGCTGGTCGTACACATCCAGGAATCCCTGCTCGCCGCCCTCGATCACTCGGACGGTGAAGACGACGCTCAGCTTGTCGGCCGGCTGGCCGTTGTTCCTCGTGTCCATGTCTCCTCCTGAGGGTGAGATCCGGCAGGACACGACTCCCACGGCCTCATGTCCCCCGTGCGGACGCAACTCCGAATGGGGGATGGGGCAATGGGGACAAGGGGATAACGGACCGTGATTGCTCTCTTCGGGTGAGTGACGAGGCGGTGCGTGTCGCCGGCTACCGGGCGCGGACGGCCGCACTCGAACGGGGGGCTGCAACCCCCGATGCGTGTCGGGGAGATCAGGGCCCCTCGGGGATCGGCAACCGCCCGCGGGAGCTGGACGAGTGGGGAAGCGTTTCGCCTCGTGGCTTCACCGCGAGCGCGAGCGACGAAGGGCACCTGTCTGGGAGTGTTCCCAGCTCAGGTGCCCTTTCCAGGCCTCTGCAAGAACCGGCTTCGTCGGCTTCCTGCACGCGGAGCGAAGCGGTGTCAGCCGGTCGTGCTGCCCGAGACCCACTCGGTCCACGGCATGTTCCAGTCGCTGAGGCCGTTGTCCGGGGCCAGTGTGGTCTTGTCCGCGGAGTTCTTGACGATCACGACGTCACCGATCATCGAGTTGTCGAAGAACCATGCGGCGGGCTGCTTGCCGTCGCTGCCGCCCTTGACGTCGTTGAGACCCACGCAGCCGTGGCTGGTGTTGGTCTTGCCGAAGATCGAGTCGGCACCCCAGTAGTTGCCGTGGATGAACGTGCCCGAGGTGGTCAGGCGCATGGCGTGCGGTACGTCGTTGATGTCGTACGCGGGCTTGCCGTCCTTCATGAGGCCGACGGTCGCACCGTTCATGCGGGTCTGCCTGAACTTCTCGGAGATGACCATCCGACCGTTGTGCGTCGGGTGCTCGGGGCTGCCGGACGAGATCGGGATGGTCTTGATCGTCTTGCCGTCCCGTACGACGGTCATCTGCTTGGTCCTGGCGTCCACGGTGCTGATCTGGCTCCGGCCGATCTTGAACGTGACCGTCTTCTGGATGCCGTGGCGGGTGAGCTTGACGGTGACGGTGGAGCCGGGCTTCCAGTAGCTCTCGGGGCGGAAGTCCAGGCGGGCGTCGTTGAGCCAGTGGCCGACCACCTGCTGCCCGCTGCTGGAGCTGACCTGGATCTCCGCCTCCACGGCGGCCTTGTCGCCGATCGCCTTGTCGAAGCTGACCGTCACTGGCATGCCCACGCCGACGGTCGAGCCGTCCTGGGGGGAGAGGTGCCCGACGAAGTCGTTGGCCGGGGAGACCGTGGTGATCGTGGCGTTCCCGGTGGCGGAGCGGCCCTTGGCGTCCTCGGCCTCTGCGGCGACCTGGTATCGGGTGGCCCGCTTCAGCGCGCCGTTCGGCTTCCAGGACGTGCCGTCCGCGGACAGGGTGCCCGGAATCTCGGTACCGGTCGCGACGGCGGTCATGGTCACCTTGGTGAGCTTGCCGTTGCTGACGGTGACTTCTACGGGGCCGTTGATCCCGACGCCGTAGGCGCCTTGACCGGGCGTGATCTTTATTCGGGCGTCGGAGGTGTCCTGGGCGCCCGCCTGATCTACCTGCGCAGACGATTTCTGCTGATTCCCGGCATCGTTGCCGCTGGTGGCAGCGTTGCTGGTGCCGCCTAGGGCCGTGAGTGCGAGTACGCCGCCGAGTGCGCCGACTGTAGCCATCCGCCCGATGCCTCGCTTACGTACCGTGATCAAACGCTTCTCCCATGCCGCTGGTCGTTGAATCCTCGGAGCTGGTTACCGGAGGAGTGCAACCGACTTCAAAGAACTACATTTATTCATCCATCCATCCTGAAGTGGGTGAATTATGGCGAATGCCACGTTGCGAGAGCGTCGCCGAGGCTCTGCTCGACGGCCGGACGGCGCGTGGTCGATCTGCTCTCGCCGATCGGTGCAGGCCGTGTGGCGATACGGAGGCGAGAGGCCTCGACCGGCACCTGGCCCGGTACCAGCCCGCCTCGACGCCGGAGCGGACCCCGGGCCGAGGTCGTGGCGCAGGCTTCGGGCCGGCTGGTGATGATCCCTCCTGCCCGGGGTGTGTCCGCGGGATCGTAGGTCAGGGAGATCTCCAGGCTGCGAAGGTGGGAGACCGCCGGGGCTGCTGTGGCCGGCATCGGCGACGGCGCCGACTGCTCGGCGAGCACGGGCTGGTGGGATGGAGGCGCGAGCACGGCATGCTCGTCAGCGGCGGCTCGGACACTCCGCCCATGCGACCTGAACCCCCGGCGGCGTTTCGCCCCACCTGGTCATGGCCTCACCTGTCGGAGATCTCGGAGAGCCATGCCGTGTCCTCCGGGCCAGGCGCTTCGATGCCGGGCGCGGGCAGCCGGCGGACCTCGCCCGTGCGCAGGGCGATCGTGGCCCGTGGTCGCATCGGTCCGTGACCCCTGCGCGAGAGCAGGACGAGTTCCCAGACTGTCGCCGTCATGGCGTCGAGCCGGGTGGCGCAGTCGGCGCTCGCTCGCCGCGGATCCCGGGTCCGGCCCAGGGACAGGTGCGGGGTGAAGTTCTTGGCGGGCCCATGGCAGCGCGGGAACCGCTGCTGCAGTACGCGGTGCAGGTCCGCCCACGGTGCCTTGCCTGCCGCCGTGGGGTCGAGCCACACGGTGGAGTAGGCCCGGTGCTGGAAGGTCCGCACCCCGTCCAGCCGGGCGGTGAAGATCGGCGTCTCGGCCGTCGCCGCGGCGAGCAGCGCGGCGGCCCGCTCGAAGTCGGACTCCCGTACGAAGGGGAAGAGCACATTGACGTGTGGCGGCCAGCGGTGGATCTGCGGATCGTAATCCCGGCGGATGTCCTGGATCGGCGGCCACAGCTCCGCGGGCGGGATCCAGGCCACCGCTGTGCGGGCCGTCAGGGACAAGCCGAGGACGCCGACGGGTTCTCCCCGCCCGATGCTCGGGTCCGCTTGAGGGTTCCGCACGCGGCCGGCGCCCGACACGTCGATGCGGTCCACCCCTGTCGCCCGGTCCCAGACCACCTCGCCGTCCGCCTCGATGAACACCACCCGGTGCCACGGGATGTCGCCCCCGGGCACGAAGGAGGGCAGCGCGATGCGTTTGGAGGCACCCTTGCGCTGGCTGATCCCCAGTACGAACCGGGCCGGGTCGAACCGCGGGTCCCAGCGGACCCGGTGATAGATCTCGTCGCTGGTTCGCATCACGCTTCCTCTCCCGCCGTCACACCTCCTCCTCCAGGGTGCCGCGCACCCGGTCTCGTGGAACGGTTCGAACCGCCCCTCTCCCATGACAGGCTCCGGACCCAGAAGGCGCTACGGCCCGGCTTCGCTCCGTTGGACGTTCCGCTGGATTCTGCGGGGTCATCTGACGTCTTGCCACTTACAACCGTGCAGGTCGGGGAGTCGAAGTCTGGTGCCGCCATGGCGTGTCGCCGTTCCACCCGACGGCCGGGAAAGCCGAGAGACGAGGGCCGTGACGGCACTGTGACGTCGGGGTGACGGGGCCAGTTCACCATCACCGTATGCGGATCCGGGGTGGAAGGTGCGGTGGGTGCCCATGACCGGGGTGACGGACGTTCCCCGGGCCTTGCGGGGCGCCCTGGTCGCGGTGGACGAGAGCAACCCCGTGGCCTCCACGGTGGTGTTCCAGTACAACCCGGAGGAGATGACCCGTCGGCTGCGGGCGCGATCGGCCGCCGGGACGGACGACGACGCGCACGGCGGGGCCCGCGACGAGGCGCTGCGGCTGGACGGCGCGCCGATCGAGACGATCTCGCTCGCCGTGGAACTGGACGCCAACGACCGGCCGGCCGCGGAGGATTCGGCGGCCGCGCTGCTGGGGGTGTATCCGCAGCTCTCGGCTCTGGAGATGATGCTGTACCCGCAGAGCGCGGCCGTCCTCGCGAACGACGCGCTCGATCTGCTCGGCACGATCGAGCTGGTGCCGCCGCGGGCGCCGCTGACGCTGTTCGTCTGGGGCCCCGGCCGGGTGCTGCCGGTGCGGCTGAGCGGCTTCTCGATCGCGGAGCAGGCCTACGACGCCGACCTGACCCCGCTGCGTGCCCGGGTGGATCTGGAGCTGCGGGTGCTGTCCTACAGCGATCTGCCGATCACCGACCCGGGGTATCACCTGTTCCTCGTCCATCAGGTCGCGAAGGAGGCGCTGGCCGTGCTCGGCAGCGTCTCGGCGCCCCTGCGGCTGGGAGCCCTGGCGGCCGGGGCCGCGGCGACCGGCATCGGCACCTCCGGAGCGGCACGGTGATCGATCCCACGAGCCGCTACGCCACCACCGAGATCGCGACGGCCCTGGTCCCCGACCCCTCCGGCGGCGCCCGCGAGGTGCGCTGTCTGCGCCGCAGGTTCCTGCCGGCGCCCGGCGGCCTTCAGACGCTCGCGCTGCACACCGTGGCCCGCGGCGACCGGCCTGACCTGGTGGCGGCCGCGTACCTCGGCGATCCCACGCAGTTCTGGCGGGTGTGCGACGCCGCCCTGGTCATCCACCCGGACGAGCTCACCGCCGACGACCGCATCGGCGGGACCGTCCGCGTCCCCTTTCCGCAGCCGTGATTAGCGGGCCGCGGCGGGCACGAGGGGAGGGCCGGGCATGCTGTCGGGCAGCACGAGGCTGACCGTGCTTCTCGGGCCGTCGGTGCCCGTTGCCGCTCCCGCGGAGCTGGTGCGGTGCATCGAGGAGGTCCGGGTGACGTCCTCCGCCGATGCCCGGTCCGGTTTCCAGCTGGTGCTGGGGGCCGGACGGGACCGCGGCACAGGGCTGGTCGACTTTCCGCAGCTGACCGGCGGCCGGCTGCGGGCGTTCCACCGCGTGGTCCTGATCGTCACGACGGGCGGCCGGCCGCTCGTCCTGATGGACGGAGTGATCACGCACCGCGAGCTGACGCCGGGTACGGTCCCGGGCTCGACCCGGCTCACGGTCACCGGCGAGGACGTCAGCGTGATGATGGACCTGGAGGAGAAGTCGGCCGCCCACCCCGCCCAGGACGAGGCGGCCATCGCGACCCGGCTCATCCTCGGCTACCCCCGGTACGGCCTGGTGCCCAAGGTGATCCCGCCGCCGGTGGTCGACCCGCCGCTGCCGATCGACCGGACCCCGGTGCAGCAGGGCACCGACCTGGCGTACCTGACCGCGATGGCCCGGCGGTTCGGCTACGTCTTCTACGTCACTCCGGGTCCGGCGCCGCTGGTCAACACCGCCTACTGGGGGCCTCCCAGGCGCGTCGGACCGCCGGCCCCCGCCCTGTCGGTCGGCCGCGGTCCGGCCGCCAACGTGCAGCAGATCACCTTCCGGAGCGACCCGCTGGCCCCGGTCCAGGTCTCCGGGTCCGTCCTCGACCCGCTGAGCGACACCGTGCTGCCGGTGCGCGGGGCCGGCAGTCTGCGGCCGCCGCTGGCCGCCGCGCCCGACTGGGCGGTGAACCTGCCGAACGTGCGCACGGTGGCGTTCCGCGAGAGCGGGCCGAGCGCGGTGCAGGCGGCCGCCCGTGTCCAGGGCACGGCCGAGGCGTCCAACGACGCGCTGGTGGCCACCGGGACGCTGGACACCCTGCGCTACGGGACGCTGCTCACCGCGGGCGGCCTGGTGGGCGTACGCGGGGCGGGGTGGGAGCACGACGGGCTGTACTACGTGCGGCAGGTCACCCACACCCTCGGCCGTGGCCGGCACAGCCAGCAGTTCACGCTGTCCCGCGAGGGCACCGGGAGCACCGTGCCGCTGCTGCCACCGCCGTCCGGGGCGGGGCGGTGAGGCGGTGACCGCACCGACGATCCGGAAGCGGGCCATGATCCACGGCGGCAGGGCCGCCGGCCGAACGCGGGAGGGTGCGCGATGAGCCGCTTCTACGGCAAGTACCGGGGGAAGGCGGCCGACAACGCCGACCCCAGGCAGCTGGGCCGGGTGCAGGTCAGCTGCCCGGCCGTCCTGGGGGACAGCATCAGGGTCTGGGCGATGCCCTGCGTGCCCTACGCCGGGCCCGGGGTAGGGCTGTTCGCGCTGCCCCCGGTGGGTGCCGACGTGTGGGTGGAGTTCGAGGGCGGCGATCCGGACTACCCGATATGGGCGGGCTGTTTCTGGAGCACGGGCCAACTGCCCGTCACACCGGCGCTCGCGCAGACGAAGGTGTTCCGCACCGACGGGGTGACCGTGACCGTGGACGACGGGCCCGGCTTCGGCGGGCTGACCGTCGTGGTCTCCCCGCCGCTGGTGAACTCGGAGCTGCGGCTGGCCCTGGCCGCCGACAGCATCGAGCTGATCAACGGCGAGGCCAGCGTGAAGCTGACCCCGGCCTCGGTGTCGGTCAACGACGGTGCCCTGGAGGTCGTCTGATGCCCGGCTACCTGCTGCACGCCGGTACCACCGTGGCCTGCGCGCACACCGGTGAGGTGACGCCGGCAACCGGGCCCGGTCCCGTTACCCGTGTCAAGGTCGGCGGGTTCCCGGTGACCGTCGCCACCGACATGTACACCGTCCGCCACTGCCCGCTGCCCGCCCAGCCGGGCACCGGGCCGTGCGTCAGCGCGCTGTGGGCCAAGGGCGCTTCCCGGGTGCTGGCCGGCGACGTGCCGGTGGTGCTGTCCGACAGCCCGTCGGTGTGCACGCCCACCGGCACCCCGCTGACCGTGCAGATGGCCGTCCAGCGCCGGGTGCGGGGGGTGTGACCGGTGCACATCGGCTTTCCCTTCCGTATCGACCACCGCGGCCGCACCGCAAGCGCCGACGACGACGAGTACGTGCGCGGGCTGATCGAGCAGGTGCTGTTCACCGCGCCCGGTGAACGCGTCAACCGGCCGGGTTTCGGCAGCGGCCTGCGGCAGCTGCTGTTCCAACCAGCCTCTGGGGAACTGGCCACGGCCACCCGGGCGCTGGTGCAGGCGGCGCTGCAGCAGTGGCTGGGAGCCGAGATCGAGGTGCAGGCCGTCGACGTCGTCGCCGACGACGCCACCGTCCGGGTCACCGTGCAGTACCGCACCCGCACGGCGCCCGTCCCCGTCACCGCCGTCATCACCCGGGCGGTCTGACATGGCGTCCGACATGGCTACCCCGGTGTACGGCGCCCCCGGCGGGTCCGGCGACGTGACGCGGCTGCGGCTCGCGGCGGTCCATGCGGACGGCACGCTCAACGCGTTCGAGGGCCTGGAGGTCGACGACGGGCATCCGCCGCAGGTGCCGCCCCAGCGGACCCTGCTGGTGCGCTGCCTGCGCCCGGTGCCGGCCGGTCTCGACGCAGGCTCGCTCACCGTCGTGGGCGGCGTCCGCGGGGACCGGACGCTCAACCCGGTGCCGGTGGTGTGGGCGCTGCCCGCGAGCGGCCTCGCCGCGGCCCAGGTCACCGGCCCGGACGGGGTCACCGAAGGCGACGTGGCGGCCTTCGGGGCGCTGCCCGACCCCGACCGGCTGCTGGTGGTGCGCACCGGCTCCGCCGGCGACTTCTCCCCGTACACCCTGGTGCTCACCGACCCGCGGCGGTACGGCTTCGACCCGCGGCATTCCCAGATGCCGTTCACCTTCAAGGTGGACTGCCCAGCCGACCTCGACCCGCGCCCGCCGCGCACCGTCCCGGCGGTGCCCGCGCCCGTGCCGGCCGCCGACTACCTCAGCCGCGACTACGCCGGGCTGCGCCGGCTGCTGCTGGACCGGCTGTCACTGCTGCTGCCCGGTTGGAGCGACCGCAGCCCCGCCGACCTCGGCGTCACCGTCACGGAGATCCTCGCCCACCTCGGCGACCAACTCGCCTATGCCCAGGACGCGGTGGCCACCGAGGCCTACCTCGGCACCGCACGCCGCCGGGTGTCGGTGCGCCGCCACGCCCGGCTGCTGGACTACCCGATGCACGACGGGGCCGCCGCCCGGGTCTGGCTCGCCCTGGACGCCGACCCGGGCGCGGACGGCACCGCGTTCCCGGCCGGCACGGAGGCCGGCGCGGCGGACGGCGGCACCGATGCCGTCTTCCACACCCTGCACCCGCTGACCGCCCGCAGCGCCCGCAACGCCGTCGACCTGTACGCCTGGGGCGAGGAGCGCGCCTGGCTGCCGGCCGGCGCCACCGGGGCGACCCTGGTCGGCACCCCTTCCGGGCTCGGCCTGACAGCCGGTGACGTGCTGGTCCTGCAGGAGGTGCTCGGCGACGACGGGACCGCCGGGACGGCCGACCCGATCCGGCGCCGGGCGGTGCGCCTGGACGCGGACCCGGTCGCGGACACCGACCCGCTGACCGGCACCGAACTGGTGCGGGTGAGCTGGTTCCGGCAGGACGCACCGCCGTTCCCGCTGCGGCTGTGGCGGTTCCCGGACGGTGACTCCGGCACCGTGGGGGCCACGGTGGCCCGGGCCAACGTCGTGCCGGCCGAGCACGGCACCCTCGTCGGCCCCGAGCCGCTGGTTCCGGCCGAGGTCCCGGTACGCGGCCGTTACCGGCCCCGGCTCGCGCGCCCCGGGCTCGCCCACGCCGTGCCGTACGACCACAGGCAGGCGCTCGGCCGGCCGGCCGCCGAGGCGCTCGCCGTGGACCCGGCCCTGGCGTTGCCCGCGCTGGCCGCGCTGCACGACGGGACGGGACCCTGGACCGCGGTGCGCGACCTGCTGGACGCGGGCCCGTACGCCGCGCAGTGCGTCGTGGAGACCGAGGACGACGGACGGGCCTACCTGCGCTTCGGCGACGAGGACGGCGGCCGCGCCCCCGTCCCGGGGACGGCCTTCACCGCCGCCTACCGGACCGGCGGCGGCACGGCGGGCAACGTGGGCCGCGACACCCTCACCCGGCTGTCCGTGCCGGTCACCGGCGTCCGCGTCGGCAACCCGCTGCCGGCCGCGGGCGGCACCGACCCGGAACCGGTCGAGCAGGTCCGGCAATGGGCGCCGCAGGCCTTCCGGGTCCTTCAGCGGGCCGTCACCGACGCCGACTACGCCGAGGTGACGGGCCGTCTGCCGCAGGTGCGGCAGGCGGTCGCCGCCCGTCGCTGGACCGGCTCGTGGTACACCGAGACGGTCACCGTGGAGCGCGCCGACGGCCTGCCGGCGGACCGCGCGTTCCGGGCCCGGGCCGCCGCGTACCTGGAGGACTACCGGATGGCCGGCGGGGACGTGCGGGTGACCGCGGTCGTCCCGGTGTCGCTGGACATCGTCCTGACGGTGCACGTCGCGCCCGGACATCTGGGCAGCGACGTGCGACGGGACCTGCTGGAGGTGTTCACCGCAGGGCTGCGGGCCGACGGCACCCCCGGCTTCTTCCATCCCGCGAGACTCGCCTTCGGCCGGCCGGTCTATCTCAGCCACGTGGTCGCGGCCGCCTCGGGCGTCCCCGGCGTGCTCTGGACCGACACCGACGACACCCCGCCAAGACCCAACCGCTTCCAGCGCTGGGGCCGGCCGGCCGCGGGCGAGCGGGCGGCCGGGCTGATCGCCATGGGCCGCCAGGAGGTCCCCCGCTGCATGAACGACCCCAGCCGGCCGGAGCACGGACGGATCGACTTCCTGACGGAGGGCGGCGCGTGAACCCCGACGACACCGCGGCGCCCGCCGCCCCCGCCCGGCCGGCCGACCCGGCAGGCCGCACCGGCCTGTCCTACCGCGCCGGCACGCACGCCGAGGTGCTGGACCGCGCCCTGACCGCACTGCGCCTGCGGCTGCCCGCCCTGACCACGCAGGACGCGGCCGACCCCGCGGCCGCCCTGCTGGACGCCTGGGCCACGGTCGCCGACATCGTCACTTTCTACCAGGAGCGGATCGCCCGAGAGGGCTTTCTGCGCACCGCCACCGAGCGCCGGTCGGTGCTCGAACTCGCCCGGGCGATCGGCTACGAACTCGCTCCCGGCGTCGCGGCCGCCACCTGGCTGTCCTTCACCGTCGAGGACGTCGTCGATCCCGGCGCCCAGGCCGTCGTCCCGGCCGGCACCCGGGTGCAGAGCATCCCCGGCCAGGGCGAACTGCCGCAGACCTTCGAAACGGCCGAGGAGCTGACCGCCCGCGCCGAACGCAACGCGATGCGGCTGCGCCTGAGCCGCACGCAGCGGATCACCACCGGCGCCGCCCAGATGCTGCTCGACGGCGTCACCACCGGCCTGCGCCCCGGCGACCCGCTGCTCGTCCGCCGCCCCGACGGCCTGCAGCCCTGGCAACTGCGGGTGCTGACCGAGGTCGAGCCACACCCCGCCGACGCCTCCGGGAGCCCGGCGACCACCGTGGTCCGCTGGGACGAGCCGCTGGACCTGACCGACCCGGAAGCTCCGGCCGTTCCCGCGCCGGTGGAGGTGTACGCGTTCCGGCAGCGGGCGGCGGTCTTCGGCCACAACGCCCCGGACTGGCGGCTCATGCCCGACATCGTCCGGCGCAACTACGCACCCTCCGGCCCGGCGGACGGCGGCGAGACGATCCCACTGCCCACCCAGTGGCCGGGGTTCGCGCTCACCGACCCCGCCGACGGCGGTGACCCGGTCCTCGACCTCGACGCGCCCTACACCGAGGTGCTGCCCGGCTCCTGGCTGGTGCTGCGCGCCCCGGGCCTGGCGGAGCTGTACGAGGTGGTGACGGCGGACCTGTCCGCCGCCGCCGACTTCGGCCTGACCGCCACCACCACCCGGCTGCGGCTGCGCGGCTCCGGCCCGATCGCCCCCTTCGACCGCCGCACCACGACGGTGGACGCCCGCAGCGAGCGCCTCCGGCTGGCCGAGGAGCCGGTCACCGCACCGGTGACCGGGACCGACCTGCTGCTGGACCGGCCACTGGAGCTGACCCGCGGCAGCACCGTGCTGGTGACCGGCAGCACCCCGGACGGCCGGCCCACCGCCCAGCCCGTGACCGTCGCCGACAGCGCCGCCACCGCCGACGGCACACAGCTCACCCTCGCCGAGCCGCTGGCGCTGCCGCTCGATCCGGCCTCGGTACGGGTACTGGGCAACGTCGTCGCCGCCACCGCCGGGGAGAGCGTCACCGACGAGGTGCTCGGCAGCGGCGACGGCGCGACGGGCAACCAGAGCTTCACCCTGCTGCGCGGGGACCTCACCCACACCACCGCGGCGGTGCCCGGCGGAGTACGCGACTCGCTGCGCGTCCGGGTCGACGACGTCGAGTGGACCGAGGCCGCCTCGCTGTACGAACTGGGCCCCCACGACCGCGGGTACGTGGTCAGGATCGGCGACGACGGATCCGTCGGCGTACTGTTCGGCGACGGCGAGCGCGGCGCCCGCCTGCGGTCCGGGCAGGACAACGTCCGGGCCGACTACCGCAGCGGCACCGGCCCCGCGGGCAACGTGACCGTCGGGGCGCTCTCCCTGCTCCCGGTCCGGCCGCTGGGCATCCGGGACGTGACCAACCCCCTGCCCGCCACCGGCGGCACCGCCCCTGAAGGGCCGGCGGACGGCAGGACCGCCGCGCCGCTGTCGGTGCGCACCTTCGACCGGGTCGTCTCCCTCGACGACCACCAGGACTTCGCCCGCGTCTTCGCCGGCATAGCCAAGGCCACGGCCACGGCCCTGCCGGGCGCGCGCCACCCCTTCGTGCACCTCACCGTGGCCGGCTCCGGCGGGGCGGACGTGCCCGCGGACACGCTTGCCGCCCTGCGCGCCGCAATGGACGCGGCCGGACGGACCCCCGGCCGCCTCGGCCTGGACAGCTACCGGCCACTGTCCTTCGCCGTCGCCGTCGCCGTCCTGGCCGCCCCCGACCGGGAGTGGGAGCAGGTCGCCGGCGCGGTGCAGGAGGCGCTGCGCACGGCCTACTCCTTCGACCGGGGCGACTTCGCCCAGCCCGTGCCCGCCTCCGGCGTGCTCACCCTCGTCCAGCAGGTGCCCGGCGTGCTGGCCGCCACCGTACGCGCGCTGCACCTCGGCGACGCCCCCGACGGCGACGCCGTCGCCGAGGTGCTCATAGCGCGCCCCGCCCGCCTCGGCCGGACCGGGGTGCTCCCCGCCGAGCTGCTGCTGGCCGATCCCGGCCGGATCACCGTGACGGAGCTGGTGCCGTGACCCCCGCCGACCCCGACCGCCCCGTCTACCGGCTGCTGCCCGAGGTCCACCGCAGCCGCGACGCCGAACTCGGCCACCCTCTGCGGTCCCTGCTGGAGGTGGTCGAGGAGGAACTGCTGCGCCTGCGCGAGGACATCGACGGGCTCTACGACAACTGGTTCGTCGAGACCTGCGCCGCATGGGTGCTGCCGTACCTCGCCGACCTGCTGGGGCCGGGCAACCTCACCGGCGGACCCGGCGGCGCGGTCCCGCGCCGCGCCCTGGTCGCCCACACCCTCGCCAACCGGCGGCGCAAGGGCACCCCCGGCGCGCTGGAGGAGGCCGCCCGCGACATCACCGGCCGGCCGGTCCGGGTCGTGGAGTACTTCCGGCTGCTGGGCACCACCCAGAACGTCAACCATCCGCGCCCCGGCGACGTCCGCACCCCCGACCTGCGGGACACCGCCCGGCTGGCCCTCATCGGCACCCCCTTCGACCGGACCGCCCGCACCGTGGACGTCCGCCACGCCGACCGCGGGCGTGGCCGGCACAACATCGGCGTGGTCGGCCTGCACCTGTGGCGGCTCGCCGCCCATCCCTGCACCGGCGTGGACGCCCGGGCGGTGGATGCGGCGGCCGGCCGCTGGACGTTCGACCCGGCCGGGCGCGACCTGCCGCTGTTCAGCCGGCCCCGTTCGGCCGCGGCCCCCGCAGCGGAGACCGACGCCCCGGCCCCGCTGCGCCGCCTGAGGCTGCATCAGGAACTGGTGGCGCTCCGCGCCGGATCCCCGTCCACGCTGCTCGACGGACCCGACCCGCTGCTGACGGTGACGCTGCCCGACGGCCCGGTCGAGCCCGCCCGGCTGATCTGCGCCGACCTCACCGACTGGGACCGCCCGCCCGCACCGTCCGACGGCGCGGCCCCGCAGGTCGCCGTCGACCCGGCACTCGGCCGGCTCACCCTGCCACCCGGCAGCGCGCCGGAGCGGGTGCGCGTCGCCTACTCCTACGGCTCCCCGGGCGACCTCGGCGCCGGGCCGTACGACCGCCGGGCCACCCTGATGACCGCGCTCGCCGCCGCCGGCACCCCCTGGCCCGACGCGCCCGACTGGCAGATCGCCGTGAGCCGCGACCTCGCCGGCTCCGGCGACCCGTCCGTGCCCACCGTCACCACCCTCGGCGCAGCCGTCACCGCCTGGAACGAGCGCCCCGACCCGCGCCCCGGACAGGTCGGCGTCATCGCCGTCCAGGACAGCGCCACCTACGACGAGGACCTCACCGGCCCCCGGCGCATCCTGATCCCGCCGGGCAACCGGCTGATCGTGCTCGCCGCCGGCGGGCGCCCCGCCGCCCTGGGCGCCGTCGGCCTGCGGCCGCACCTGACCGGCACCATCGAGGCGGCGGCCCCCGGCGGCCAGGTGCCGGAACCGTCCCAGCTGGTCCTGGACGGCTTGTCGGTCGAAGGCCGGATCACCGTCGCGCCCGGGAACCTCGACAGTCTCGTGGTGTCCGGCTGCACCCTCGTCGGCGACCGCGCCGCCACCCTCCCCGACGGCGGCCTGATCTCGGCCGAGGCCAATCCGCGGCTGGCCGTACGGCTGCTGCGCACCGTCTGCGCCGGAGTCCGGCTGAGCGACGTCCCCGCGCTGGATCTGGCCGACAGCATCGTCGGTCCCCGCGCCGGCGGCCTCGCCCTCGACGCGCAGCCGGCGGACGTCGGGATCGAGGCGAGCACCGTACTGGGCCGCACCAGCGCCCGCAGCCTGACGGTCAGCGACAGCATCCTGCGCGACCGCGCCGAGGTCGTCTGGCGTCAGCAGGGCTACCTGCGGTTCAGCTACGCGCCACCGGACTCCCGGGTCCCGCGCCGCTACCGCTGCCAGCCCGCCGACGACGCGGCGGCCGGCCGGGTCGCCCCGGCCTTCGACGCCCTCGACCCGGCCGCGCCCGGCTTCGGGCGGCTCGCCGCGCGCTGCCCCGCGGAGATCGCCGAGGGCGCGGAGAACGGCGAGGAGATGGGCGCGTACCGCTTCGTGCGGCAACCGAGGCGGCTGGCCGACCTGACCGGCCGGCTCGACGACCACCTGCGGTTCGGCCTGGAGGCGGGTGTCTTCCTTGCGGACTGAGCGGACTCAGCGGACTCAGCGGACTGAACGGACCACGGCGGAGGTACAGCGATGAAGGGCGACTTCACCCGGCGGACGTTCCGTCCGGGCAACCACTACCGCGGCGTACTGCTGCAACAGGGCCGGGTCGCGCTCGACGCCGACTGGAACGAGCAGCTGGACATCCAGCTGCACCTGGACGAGACCACCGCCCGGGACGCCGTCGGCGTCCACGGCGGCCCCAAGGACGCGGCCGGCTTCGCGATCACCACTCCCGGCGGCGGCACCCCGGCCGCCAGCCCCGGCGCGGACCTGACGCTGTCCGCCGGGCGGTACTACGTCGACGGTGTGCTGTGCGAGATCGACGCCCAGGTGCCGCTCGCCGCCCAGCCCGAGCTGCCCGGCGTCTCGCTGCCCACCGGCGAGGGCCGCTACGTCGCCTACCTCGACGTGTGGCGCGAACACCTCACCGCCCTGGAGCGCCCCGAACTGCGCGAGGTCGCCCTCGGCGGCCCCGACACCGGCACCAGGAGCCGTACCGTCTGGCAGGTGCGGCTGGAGCCGGCGCCCAACCCCGAGGCGGTGCCCGCCGACGTCGCCGCGCCCTGGGCACCGCGGAACAGCCTGCCGTCCGGGCGGCTGCGGGCCCGCGCCGAGCCCGACGCCACCGCCACCACCCCGTGCGTCATCCCGCCCTCGGCCGGCTACCGCCGCCTGGAGAACCAGCTGTACCGGGTCGAGATCCACAGAGGCGGCGAGGACGTCCCGTCGTTCGTGTGGTCGCGGGACAACGGCTCGGTGGCCGCCCTGGTGGTACGCCTGACCACGGACGCGACCGCAACCACCCTGGCGATCGACACCCCCGCCCGCGACGAACGGCTCGGCTTCGCCAAGGGCGACTGGGTGGAGGTCTGCGACCTGGCCCGCACCCGGCGCCACGAACCCGGCTTCCTGGGCCGCCTGGGCGAGGCCGACGGCACCACGCTGCGCGTGACGGAATGGAGCGGCCCCGCCCCGGCCGACGGGGACCTCGCCGACCCGGTCGTCGTACGGCGCTGGGACTCGCCCGGCGCCGTACCCGTCGGCGGCGGCTGGGTCGACCTGGAGGACGGCGTACAGGTCGAGTTCGAGGACGGCGCGTCGCACCGCACCGGCGACCACTGGCTGATCCCGGCCAGGACCGCCGCCTGGGAGGACACCGACCTCGACCCTGATCTCGCCGGCACCGTGGAATGGCCCCGCGACCCCGACGGCACGCCGGCGTTCCGGCCCCCGGACGGCATCGAGCACCACACCGCCGCCATCGCCCTGCTCGACCTCAACGACGGCGCCTGGACCAGGACATACGACTGCCGGGCGCTGTTCACCCCGCTCGCCGAAGCACGCCCCGACCCGTCCTCGCCGCCGTTCGCCCCCGGCCTGCACGTCGTGGACGTCCGGCTCACCGGCGCCGCCCGGGAGCTGCGCAACGACACCGGGATCAGCCCCGCGGACCTGCTGGGCGGCCTGGCCGTGGCGCTGGACGGCCCGCCCGTCCCGGTGGTGACCACCGGCCGCCCGGTGCTCACGGTCACCATGGACCTGCCGTTTCCGCTGTCGTCCGCCGACCGCGCCGACTGGCACCTGCCTCCCGGCGCGGTCCTGGGCACCCAGCCGGTGACATTGGCCGGCCGTACCGCCGTCGCCGGACAGCAGCTGACCTGGGAGCCGGCCGCCCCGCTCCACGACTGGCTGCAGCAGCTGACGATCCGGCTGCTCGACGGCGCACTGGCCGACCGGCTCTACTGCCGTCTCACCGTCTGCGGCCGCGCCGTGGTCCACGCGGCCGACCCCGAGCGGGTCCTCAACGGCCTCGCGCTCGGCCGGATCCGGCCCGAGGACGGTGGCACCGACCTGCTGCTGCCGACCGTGGACGACGTGCGCGGCGCCGACTTCACCTGCTGGTTCTGGGTGCAGCTTTCCCCCGACGGCGCGGTGTTCGACAACTCGTCGTTCGATCAGGGGGTTTTCCAGTGATCTGCCGATGGCAGCGAGCCGATGAGGAGACACGGCGATGACGCTCGACCAGAACCTGGCCGACAAGGCCCCCGGCGACCCGGTGCGGTCCGCCGACTGGAACGATCTCGCCGCAGCCGTACTGCGGCACGAGACCGGCAAGCTCGACCTCTCGGGCGGCACGGTGACCGGCCCGCTCACGGCGCAGGGCGGGCTGACCGCACCGGCGCTGAGCAGTCAGTCCCTCGGCGTGCAACTGCTGAGGCCGGACAACGGGCAGGTGGGTTTCGACAACATCGTGTCCACGGTCACGATGATCAGCCAGCAGATCCAGTTCCAGACGCCCGCCACCCTGCTGCTCGTCGGCCATGGCCACGGCACCACCTCGGACGTGAACCACGCACTGGCCATGCGCATCGTGGTCGACGGGGTCTCCACCGGCAAGGACGGCGCCAAGGAGTGGGGAGTCGGCTATCTGGCCGTTCCGGCGGGCACGTGGGTGCCGGTCACCGCGATGGGCACCGTCCAGGTGGCCGCGGGCAGTCACACCCTGCAGCTCACGGCCACCGGCACCGCCGGAGGGACGGTGGCCCTGCACGCGCCGACGCTGTGGGTGATCAGGCTGGGCGCCGGCTGACCCGCCGGGCGGCTTCCGCGAACGCCGGGTGGTCGCGCAGCGCGGCCAGCAGCGCCGGCGCCAGGGCCTCGACACGGCCCTCGGCGACGGCGCGCGCGGTCGGCTCGTCCACCTCCACGACCAGGGTGTCGATGGCGACGGTCAGGTCCGGGGTCATGCCGTGTCCCTTCCGGTCCGGTGGCGGTGGATCACTTGAACTTGGGGAAGGCCCGCTTGAACTGGATGTCGTGCTCCTGTTTCCTGGCTGCGATGATTTTCTCGCTGTGCTTCTCCACCTCCAGGAACCCGATTTCGTCCAGGAGCGATTTCTTGTCGTAGAGCTTTGGTTTGAGGCTCTCGAGGGCTTCTTGGCTGGCCTTGTCCGCGTTCTGCAGAGCCGCCCCCTCGCCGTGTCCGTCGCGGCTTCCGGCGAAGGTCGTGGCGAAAGGCAGGACGTTGCGGTAGTCCTGGTACGCCCTGACCGCCTCGACGATCAGCGGTCGTATGTCGCTGTCCTTGCCCAGCTTCGCGGCTTCCTCGGCCTTCTCGACCTTCTCGACCGCCGAGGTCAGCTCCTTCTTCGCCGTGGCCATAAGCCCAGTGGTGAGGTCGCGCTCCTCGGCGGGCAGGTACTTCAGAAGGGCCACGGCGGGAGTTGTGTCGCATTCCGCGAGCATGGCCTTGAGCTCCTGCTCCACGCCCGCCCCGTTCTTTCCGGCCAGGCGTGTGATGGTGGCGCGCTTTTCCAGCTCCCAGGCGGTGATGTGGCTGCCCTCGCTGCCGGAGAAGGGCGACTTGGGCCGTCCGTCGATTTCCAGCTTCAGCTTGCCGTTGGTGAAGTCGGCCGCGACGGCGAGACGTTCCGGGGAACGGGTGACGTAGGCGGGGTCGAACTTGTAGTCCCCTATCCACTTCATTGTCGTCTCGAGCTGCTCCTGCACCGCGTCCTTGTGGCTCTCGAACCAGTCGACCCGCGCCTGCCACTTCCGTGACTTGACGCGGACGTAGGGCCGCTGAAACATTCCCCCCTCGCGCTTGTGCTGGGTCTCCAGCCGGGCGTCCTCCTCCGTGGCCTCCCTCAGTTCGGCGGCCAGGTAGTCCTCCAGGGCTTCCGTGACCGTGCCCGCGCGTTGCGGCGCCTCGGCGTCCGGAACGTGCAGCCCCGCTGCCCGCAGCGACAGGGGAGCCCAGCGGGAGACCTCGTCCAGGAGGGTGGTGACGACCGCGGCGAACGTGGCCTCGGCCGTGCCGTCGTCGTACTTCTGCCGCTTCTCGTCGGAGTCGGGGTCCTCCACTTGTTCGCTCAGCTCGTCCAGCAACGCGACGGTGTCGACCAGTTTGAACGTGGAGAACTGGATCTCCTCGACGGTGGACCCCGGAAGCTTCCGGCCTTTCCAGGCGGACCGCAGCAGCCCCTCGCGGTTCGCCAGCCGAGGGGCGTACGTGCCCTCCCCGGCGCCGGGGGCGTCCCGCTGGACCGCGGCGAAGGGCAGAGTGTTGCGCCAGACCAGTAAGTCCTTGATCGACTGGTTGAGGTATTTGTCCGGTTCGTCTTCGGCCAGGTCGAGACTGCTCATCAGGTTGCCATAGGCGACGCTCTCCACCGTCACGTCCGTGTGCTGCATGGTGCGCAGGGTCCGGCCTTCGGGCGGGGCGATCCTGGTCAACGGCGATTCCGCCAGGTGCATGACCATGGACCAGAGCCGCTCGACCGCCTCGGCGGCGTTCGCCGAGCCGCTCAGATTCGACTGGACGGCGCGATCCACGACCGTCCAGGCCACGGTGTGGGCGCCTTCGCCCTTGCTGCCGCTGAACTGCTTCTGCGGCCGTTGGCTCAGGTGCACCACCTTGTTCCTCCAGTCCCAGGACACCTGCAGTTTGCCCTGCGCCCAGGTGCGTGGGTCGCGCTTCTTCTTGGTCTGTTTGTCCTCTTCGGCGGAGTCCTCCCGCGCCCGTTTGGACGCCTTCTTCACATGGCCCGAACTCTCCTCGTCCATGGAGCCTGTGGAGGGCGTCGTCTCCTCGTCTATGGAGTCCGTGGAGTCTGTGGGGACCAGCGGTGACGAGGTCGTCGTCTCCGCGTCCATGGAGTCCGCGGAGGGGGTGGGGACCAGCACGTTCATGGGGACCTCGAAGAGGTTGTGACCCATCGGTGGCGAGGGCTGTATCGGTGGTGCCTCCTGGACCATGTCCTCTTCGGTCCTGTACTCCGTCTCGCCCTTGTCCATGAGTACCGTCTTGTCTCCTCCGGGCATCAGCACCCCCCTCCGCTCACCGCGCCGTCCATCCGGCCACCTCCGCACCGGTCAGCGGGCGTTCCAATTTGGCGTATTCGGTGCGGGCCGCGGCCTGCAGATGGTCCATGCTCACTGGGCGGCCCGCGTCGGCGGCGAGGAACGCGGCGCCGAGGGCGATGTTGCGGATCGTGCCGCCGGAGACGGACAGCCGGGCCAGCGCCGCCGGATCGAGGCCCTCGGCGGGCGTCCGCTCGGGGAAGACGCGCCGCCAGATCTCCTCGCGGGCGGCCGCGTCCGGGAACGGGAAGGGGACCGAGAAGCGCAGCCTGCGCAGGAACGCCGGGTCGAGGGAGTCCTTGAGGTTGGTGGTCAGGACGGCCAGCCCCCGGTAGGCCTCGATGCGCTGGAGCAGATACCCCACCTCGATGTTGGCGTGCCGGTCGTGGCTGTCCTTGACCTCGCTGCGTTTGCCGAAGAGCGCGTCGGCCTCGTCGAAGAGCAGGACGGCGCCGCCGGCTTCAGCGGCGTCGAAGACCCGGCTGAGGTTCTTCTCGGTCTCGCCGATGTACTTGTCGACCACCTGGCTGAGGTCGATGCGGTACAGGTCGAGCCGTAGCGCGCCCGCGATCACCTCGGCGGCCAGCGTCTTGCCGGTGCCGCTGGGCCCGGAGAACAGCGCGGCGGTGCCCAGGCCCCGGCCGCTGCGAGCGGCGAAGCCCCAGTCCTCCCAGACGGTGAGCCGGTGCCGTACATGGGCGGCGATCTGCCGCAGCACCCGTACCTGGGTGGCTGGCAGCACCAGGTCCTCCCAGCGGGCGCGGGGCTCGATCCGCTCGGCCAGGCCGTTCAGGGCGGGCCGGGCCTGGCGGCGGCAGGCGTCCCACAACCGCGCCCCGGTGTCGTCCGGGTCGGCCGCCGTGCCGTCGGCCGGCGCCGGAACCTGCCGAACCTGCCCGGCCACGGCGGCCACGTCGTCCGCGTCCAGGTCGAACTGACCGGCGGCCATGTCGATCCAGCGGTCCAGGCCCGCGGCGGCCGGGCCCAGAGCCTGCCGCCAGACGGTGCGCAGTTCGGCCGCCGAGGCGCGGCCGACCGCCACCCGGACGGGACGGCGCGGCCCCGGCCCGTCCAAGGGCTCTCGCGCGGTCACCACCACGGGCGCCGCCAGCCGGCCCGCCAGGTCCATCGCCGTCCGGCCCCACTTGGGCACCGCGTCGTCCACGTCGATGATCCAGCCGATCCCGGTCAGGACCGACTCCCGTTCGCACAGCCGCGCCAGCCGGTCCCGGGCCGCCGGGTCGGCCGGCAGATCCGCCGCCCGCAGACAGACCGGCCGCAGCCCCGCCGACCGGTATGCCGCGGCCGCGGTATGCCGCAGTCCCGCCCGCTGCCGACCGTGCACCAGCACCGGCACCGCTCCTGACGCCCCCTCGGCCGACCGGATCGCCGCCACGGCCCGCGCGGCCTCCGCGAGCGCGGGGGACAGCGTCTCGGGCTCGGCGAGCGGGGCGACGTACGGTTCGAGTTCGGGGTCGAGGTACGAGAGACCGGCCAGCGCGTGCAGGATCCGTTCCTCGACGTACAGCGCGCTCGTCGTGGGGATGTCGGGATGGGCGAGCCGCAGCAGCGGTGTCCGGCGCAGCGGGCCCGCCGGACTGAGGGCGGTCCAATGCGCCCCGGGCAGCTTGGCCAGGGCCAGGGCGAAGGTCGCATAGGTGCGCGAACTGTCGCCCTGCGCCTGCGCGCAGACGTGCGCGAAGGGCGTGTCGAGCGTGGGGCCCGCGGCCATCAGCAGCGCGTCCCGCTCGAACGGCGACAGGCCGAAGCCGTCCGCGATCCGGTCCAGCGCGGGCGGCTCGGTCATGGCACGCCGCGCCCGGTTGCGGGCGCCCTGGGCCTTCCGCAGCGGCGCGGGGTCGTCGGCGAGCCGGCAGCGCAGGATCTCCAGCGCCGCGACCAGATAGCGGTGGTTGGCCGACAGCCAGGCGTTCCTGGGCTCGGCGGTGGGCTCCGTGGGCTCGGTGGGCTCGGTCATCGGCCGCTCAGCCTCCGCCGACCGCGGGAACGGCGGTCGACGGCTCCACCGTCACCACCCGGGCGAGCACCTTGGGCGCGGGTGCGGCGGGGGGCTCCAGGTCGTCCAGCAGCACCACCGTCGCCTGGTAGGCGAGGGAGAGCCGGTAGGGGCTGTGGAAGAGCATCGACCACAGTTTGCTCATCTCCTCCACGTCCAGCGGCAGCAGGCTCGTGCGGACCACGTCCGGCTGCTGGTCGAGGTCCGCGTACTGCTGCCAGCCGGCCGGATCCGTCTGCGCCGCCTGCCGGACCACGTACCGCACCAGTTCGCGGCTGAGCACCGGATGCGCGGCGAGCGTGGTGACCGCGAGCCCGAGCAGCCGCTGCGGTTCCAGCGCGGAGTCGTCGCCCGAGAAGGTCAGGAGGTAGTGCAGGTCGACCGCCTGCCGGGGGTGGTCCACCAGGGTGCCGTCGGCACGGCGGGCGGGCAGCGCGGACGCCGCCCAGGACGCGTTGGGGACGACCCGGTAGAGGTAGACGTTGATGCCGTGCAGGGTGTCGTCCGCCGCTGCCGCGAGGGTCTGCGGGCGCAGGGTGGTCACGGTGGCGTTCTCCACACCGCCGGGCCCGGCCGCCGCCAGCGACTCGCTCAGCAGCCGGCTGATCACGGCGGTGACCATCGCGACGGCGAGGTGGTTGCTCATGTGCCACTTCCCTGGTCGCGGCCGGCGAGGTAGTCGGCGAGCGACAACGGCCGGGCGCCGTCGGCCGGGTCCTGGCGCGGCCCGGGGCCGGCGGGACGGGTGGTGCCGGAAGGGGCGGGCCGCGCCGCGGTGCGCAGCTCTACCCGGCCGATGTTGACGGTGATGTGGGGCGCCGCGGTGGCCCGTTCCGGGTCCCCGGCACCGCCCGCCACGGCCCGCGTCGCGGGGAGGGCCTGCCGCAGTGCGGCGCGGACGACGGCCGGGTCCGGTGGCGGGCCGGCCGGCTCTCCCGGGGGGCTCATGGGCCTGGAGACCGGGCGCGTGCCCCCGGCGGGCGGGGGAGCGGCCGCGCCGCCGTCCTCCCGGCCTGCGATCAGCGGGCCGTGCTTGCCGAGAGGCACGCCGGAGGCGGCGGTACCGGGCTCCCGTACGGGGCCGTTGGCGGCCGGCTCCGTACGCGGGGCTGGTTCGGCCGCGGCGGAACCGTGGGCGAAACGGCCCCGCGGACGCCCGCCCACGGCGGCGGGCGGCTCCTCGGGGACGTCGCGGTCCACGGCGGGCCGCACCGGAGGCGACGGCCGGACCGGCTTCTCCGGGCTTGGCTGGTGTCCTGTCTGCCGGACGGTGGCTGGGCGTTCCCCGCCCGGGCGGGGTGCGGGCGCCGGCTGCGCGGAGGCCTGGGAGGCCTGCTCCTTCTGTCGCGGCGTCACGTCGCCTACGGGCGCGGGCGCGTCGGGGTCACGGGCCTCGTGAGCGGGGGCGATCCGGTCCGGCGGTCCGGGGACGGGTTGCTCAGCCTGCTGTTCCCGCCGTGGGGCATGCGCGGGTGCCATGCCGGCGTCGGGCGGGCGCGCGTCCTGGCGCGCCCTGGCCGCCCGCGGGAGGCCGGCCACGGGTTCGGGCGCGACAAGCTCGAACCCGTCCTCGGCCACAGGTTCGAACCGCGACCTCGGCCGCGGCTCCAGCACGGGCACGAGCCCGAGGGCGCGCTCGACGAGGTCGGTCAGCAGCCCGCTCATGCGTCGGCCAGTTCCAGGTACGCGGCGCGCCGCGCGGGGCTGAGGGCGAGCACGTCCGGCTCGGTCCAGCCGTAGGCGCGGGCCAGCACGTGCACCTCCTGCAGCAGCGCCAGGGCCCGGGTCTGTACCTGTGCCCACAGCAGGGCGGGTACGTCCAGGGCCGCGACGGTCGACGCCGCGCACACCGGGCAGTCCACGGCCAGGGTCACCGCGGCGCCCGGCGAGGCCTCCTCCATCGCGGCCTCGATCACCGCCGCGGCCTCCTCGTCGATGCCGTCCGCGCCGTCCGGCAGGCAGCGCGCGAGCAGCAGCCACCGGCCGGCCCGCGGATCGTCGGTGCCGGCCAGCGCCCGCAGGTCACCGGTGTCAGGCAGCCGGAAGGCGATCCGGACGCCGGCGACCTCCACCGCCAGCGGCCGCGCCGGGTCGTACCGCGGCCCGCGGGGCAGGGCCGCCGGATGGACCGGCACGTCGAGTCGCTCGCCGCACTCTCCGCAGCGTACGCAGCCCCATACGGCCGTGCCTGCGGCGAGTTGCTCCAGCGCCGCGGCCAACGCCGCGTCCCGGTCACCCAGTTCGGTGCGCTCGGCCTCCTCGCGCCCCAGCCCGGCGACCGCGGACAGCAGTGTCACGGCCCGGTCCAACGGGTCCTCGCGCAGCCCGCGTTCCCAGGCCGCGAGCGTCCACGACGGGTCCGCCGCGTCCACTGCCTGCCTCATCATGCGCGTCACCCGCCGGGCGGGGTGAAGCCGGGCTCGGTCGGCTCCGGTACGTCGAGGTCGCGTTCCCAGCCCTCGTTCTCCAGCTTGAGGTGCTGGATGGCGACGGCGTTGGCGTTAGCGTCGAGCTCGGGCAGCGCCTGGTACTCCGACACCCAGCAGCGGAACACCTTGTAGGCGAGGGCGAGTTGGCCGGCCTCGTTGTAGACCTCGATCACGATGTCCTTGCGGAAGTCGCGCAGGGAGACCTCGGAGCCGAGCCCGGAGCCGTGCGTCCAGACCTTGTTCGCCCACGTCTCGAAGTCCGTGTCGTGGGTGACGCCCCGCTCCAGCGTGATGGCCTGGTACTCGGTTCTGCCCGGCGACTTGCGGCTGCTGCTGGGGTCTCCGCCGTCCCGGTGGGTGACCACCTCGGTGGTGCGGTTGAGTGCTCCGACCTTGCTGACGCCCGCGACATAGCGGCCGTCCCAGCGCACCCGGAACTTGAAGTTCTTGTACGGATCGAAGCGCTGCGCGTTCACGCTGAACTGGGCCATGGTCTGCTCCTCGTGCCCGGTGCGGCCTACGCCTGGGCGATCTGCTGGATCTGCAGGATCACGAACTCCGCGGGGCGCAGCGGTGCGAAGCCGACGACGATGTTGACGCGCCCGAGGTTCACGTCGTCCGCCGTGGTGGTCTCGCGGTCGCACTTGACGAAGTAGGCGTCGCGGGCGGTGGTGCCCTGGAAGGCCCCCTGCCGGAACAGGCCCTGCATGAACGCCCCCAGATTGAGCCGGATCTGCGCCCACAGCGGCTCGTCGTTGGGCTCGAAGACCGCCCACTGCGTGCCCCGGTACAGGCTCTCCTCGATGTGGAGGGCCAGCCGCCGCACGGGCAGGTACTTGTACTCGTCGGCCAGCTGGTCCGCGCCGCGCAGCGTCCGCGCGCCCCAGACCACCAGCCCGGCGCCGGGGAACGACCGCAGGCAGTTGACGCCCAGCGGATTGAGCTCGCCGGTCTCCGCGTCGGTGAGGCCGACCGCGAGATCGGCCGTGCCGGTGAGGGCGGCGTCCAGTCCGGCGGGAGCCTTCCACACTCCGCGCGAGGCGTCGGTACGGGCGATGACCCCGGCGATCACCCCGCACGCGGGGAAGGTGCCGAGCCGTCCGCCCGCCGCCGGGTCGGACTGGAGGAGGCGGGGGTAGTACAGCGCCGCGTTGCGCGCGTCCGGGCCGGTGAGCCGGAGGCCGGACAGGGCTGTGGCGGCGGTCGCCACGGTCATCCCGCCCGGCGGGTCGACGATGAGCACCGCCCGGCGCCGCACGCAGTAGGCGAGCGCCGCCTGGTAGACACCAGGCGGGGTGTCGCCCCCGGCGACCGGCGGCGGTATGCACAGCAGGTTGAACAGGTCGGCCTGGTCCAGGGCGTACAGTCCGCCGTGGGTGGCCTGCAGCGCGGGGGCGGTGTAGTCGTCCTCCGTCAGATCGCCGCCGTCCGTGCCGGCGTCGGCCTCGGCCACGGCCAGCGGCTGACCGGCGGTCGTCTCCTTGGGGCGCTGTGCGGGCAGGCCCGGCGTGCCGGGCACGCGCACCAGCCGTGACTCGGCCTGCAGCACGTCGTCCAGCCGCCGGGCGCTTCCGGAGACGGTGACGTTGCGGATGGTCTCCTGCTGCCCGGTGCCGCCGTCGGTGACGACGAGGTTGAACAGCGTGTCGGCCGTCGTGCCGAGCCTCGTGGCCACCTCGGTCAGGTCCATGGTGGTGTCGTAGACGACGGCGGCGGTCAGCTGGTTGGCCCACGAACCGGGTTCGGCGGCCACCAGCACCAGGTCCGTGCCGGTGTCGGCGGCGGTGTCGGCGGCGGTGGCTTTGCCGCTCGGCGTCGCCGCCGGGCGGGTGAGCCGGGCAAGGGTCGCTTTGACGGCGCCGGGAGTCACCCGGACCACCAGCGCCTGGCCGCCGCCGTTGGCGAAGAAGTCGCGCACCGCGGAGCTCACCGTACTGTCCGGCGACAGCCCGCCGAAGATCCGCTGGTAATCGGCGAAGCCGTTGACGACCGTGGCCCGATCCACCGGGCCGCGGCGGGTCTTGCCGAGGAACGCCGTGATGGAGGTCGCGACGCCGGTGATGGTCCGCACCCCGCTGGCGATCTCCTGGACGTAGACGCCGGGGTAGGGAGTGCTGGTGGTCACGGTGCTCCCTTCTCCGGGCCGCCGGCGCGGCGGGCCGCGCGCGAAGGCCGGACGGTCAGGCGGCCGGTGGCTCGCCGAGCATGAGGCTACGGCCGCCCCCGTCACAGGATCGTCACATTCTTCACACCGGCACCTCGGACCCGTCCGGCCGCCTACATTTGTTGCGGATATCGGCAAGTGTTGCGGATACCAACAAGTTCAGAGGGGGGAACAAGTGGCGTCCAGCGTCGTGCCCGAGCGGACGATGACCAAGCGCGGACACCTCAAGCTGTTCGATGGTTTCCGTCTGGAGATAGGCGATGATCGGATCCACTTAGCGGACAGCGCCCAGCGGCTGCTGGCCTATCTGACCATCCAGGGGCCCTCGCCGCGAACGGTCGTCGCAGGCAGTCTGTGGGGGGAGGCGCCCGAGGAACGTGCGCTCGGCAGTCTCCGGACGACTGTCTGGCGGATCAACCAGGTGGTTCCGGGACTGGTCACCGGAGAGCACCGCGAGGTGGCGCTGGCGAGCTTCGTCAGCGCCGACGTGACCGAGTTCGCCCACCGGGTCACCGCCCGGTCGACCGACTCCGGCACCAGGAGCCATGATCTGCCGAATCTGCGGATCCGCGAGTTACTGCCCGGATGGTACGAGGACTGGGTGGTCTTCGAGCGGGACCGGCTGCGTCAACTCCACCTCCACGCACTGGAGGCAGCCGCCACCGCGCTGTGCATGGGCGGAGAGTACGCGGCTGCCTTGGACACGGCGCTCGCGGCCGTCCGCGGCGACCCGCTGCGGGAAAGTGCGCGACGTGCCGTCATCCTGGTGCACCTGGCGGAGGGCAACCTCGTCGAGGCACACCGCGAGTACCAGCGCTTTCGCGCCCTGCTGGCCGGCGAACTCGGCGTGGAGCCCTCCGGCCGCCTCACCAGCCTGGTGACGGGGCGGAACGGCGACCGGCAGTACGATGCTCCGGCACCGACCGTTCCCGTACCGCTGTTCGACCGCCCTGGCGGAGGTGAGTACAGCAGCGTCGTGCAGGGGCCAGTACGGTGAAGAAGACCTCTTGCCTGCGGAACTCGGCACAGGTCTGCCCACGGCGGGCCTCCAGGGGCCACGGCCGTCCGTGCCGGGGTCACGCCCGGGCACGAGCCTGCTGGACCGTGTTGTACGGAGTCGCCGAAAGGGCGGATCTCTTCCGCGAGTGGTACTGCAGGTTCGGATTCCAGTGACCCTCGGCTGGTGTCCGACCCTGATGGCGGGCTGATGGCAATGAGTGAGTTCCTGACGGCGTCAGCCGAGAGCCTCGACCTCTTGAATGCCATCACTGACGAGATGGCCTGCTGGGGCAGCCTCCGTGAGGCCGCCCCAGCAGGCTTGACATGGCCTGTTCCTATGCGGTGAGGATGAAGAACTTCGTCGTGATGGAGTTCGCCCGCCGACTCTGCGAATGCCGACCATTCATCCGGCCTGCTCAGGCAGCATGTTGGTACTCGCGGAGGGTTCCGCTGAGTCGGTGACTGCACAACCCGGTCCGCGGTTGGGTGTGCGGCGGCATCGAGGATCCGGATGCGCATCGTGGAGTGCTCGATGGCTGCGAAGACGTACAGGCGTGCTCCGGTCGGGGTTCGGACCTCGAACAGACCGCAGGGGGCAGCGCCTCGTGTCCGGGCGTACCAGCAGAAGGAGCCGCCGCAGTGTGTCCAGGGGAGGTGGTGGAGCAGCCCGGCGGGGACAGCGCGGTCGATGTCTTCGACCCCGGGCTTGCCGGCCTGGCGCTGCAGGACCAGCAGTTGGTGCCTCAGCGCCAGTGTCTCGATGCCCTTCTCCCTGTTGCTCATCGGCAGCAGACGCAGGAAAGCGATGGTGTTGGTCGCAGTAAAACAGGCCAGGCGCAGCAGCACGACAGATCATGACGCCCCCGGTGCCCTGTGTGGTTGAAGACGTCGGGGCGAGCGCCGAGTCCAGCCGAAGGTCAACGATCGAAGCCGCGACCTGCATGGATGACTTTATCGGCACCCGAACCCCTCGGCCTTGCGACTTCCGTACTGGCCCATACGAATGATTCACCGGCGCCGCAGGGTGAACGACGCTCCCGTGTGCCCCGACTCGACGGCCGGCAGGCGCTCGCGCCCCTACGTTGGCTCGTGTGTCGCTGAGTTATGCCTTTGTGAACCTGAAGCCCGGGGTGGGAAAGACGACCAGCGCGGTCTGGCTGGCCCACGCACTCCACGAGTCGGGCGTCCCACCGCTGCTGGTCGACAGTGACCCCGCTTCCTCCGCGCTGCGCTGGAGCGAGTTGGCAGATGGCTTCCCGTTTCCCGTGGTCGCCCTTCCGGTGGGCGATGTGCACCGGCGCGTGAACGACTTCCTGGGCGACCGGCAGGCCGTCGTGTTCGACGCTCCGCAGATGGAGGACCACGCGCACATCGCCCGCAGCATCATGAGATACGCGAGCGAATGGATCGTGCCGGTCACTCCGGCTCCCATCGAGCTGGATCGCATGGCGCCCATCGGTGGCGAGATGGGCGACGTACAGTCCTTGCGCGCCCACCCGGCCCACGCCGCCGTTCTGCTGAACAGGACGAACCGGGCCGACGCCACCCGTACAGGTCCCGATGCCGACGCCCGCGAAGCTCTCACCGAGCGGGGTTTCGACGTGCTGTCCACCCACATTCCGCGGCTCGACCTGTACGCCCAGTCGTTCGGAGGCCCGGTGGCGGCCAAAGGGTCGGCGTACATGGACCTCGCAGACGAACTCATCAAGCGACAGGACAAGGCATGAATCAGCGCAAGGACACCTACCGGGCCGCGTTGCAGCGTGGCCCGGACACCGTCGCACCACGTCCCGTCAAAGTCACTCAGCTGCACACCCGGTACGTCCGGTTGACCATCGAGTTCGACGCCGGTCTGCCGCGCGACCTGGTGCAGTGGGCAGCGGCACCGGTGTCCGCGATGATGCGGGCGGGCGCCGCCGCCCTGCGACCCCCGAGCAGCGCCCCGTAGCCCCGGGGCTTGTCCGATCAGCCCCGTCTCCGCGGACCCGCCCGGCCGCCAGCCATCGCGCCCGCGGCGAAACCCTTTGCGTGTGCCGCCGCCCGGATGATGGGGTGGCACGGTGTCCGAACACGAAGAGGCAGGGGCCGTCCGGCCGTTGGCCCTGGCCTGGGTGGGCCGGTATCTGGCGGTCGGCGAACGGGTCGTCGCCACCGAGGCACTGCACGGGGGCATCACCGCCGAGATGCGGCGGCTGACCATCGGCACGCGGGACGGGCGCATCCGTGACCTGGTGCTGCGGACCTTCGTCGCCCCGTCGTTCGTGGCGCACGCCGAGGACCTGCTGAACCGCGAGGCCGGCGTCCTCGCCCTGCTCACGGGGACAGGCGTGCCGGCTCCCGGACCCGTCGCGGTCGATCCGGCCGCCGCGCACTGCGAGTATCCGTCACTCCTGATGACGCACCTGCCGGGCCGGACGGTCCTAGACGACCGGGGACTGGAGGTGCGCGTTCCTCCGCTGGCCCGCCAGCTCGTGGCGATCCACGCGCTGCGGCCCGCCGTGCGTCCCCCGGAGTACGAGGCGTGGACGACCGCCGACGCCGTCGTCCCGCCGGACGGTGCCGACGCGGTGGCATGGGCGGCGGCGACAGACGTGATCCGCAAGCCGGCGCCACCCTACGAAGGGCGGTTCCTGCACCGGGACTTCCACCCCGGAAACGTGCTGTTCGACGTGGAGCCGCCAGGCCCGGCCGGTCCCCGGATCACCGGGGTCGTCGACTGGGTGCAGACCTCCTGGGGCCCGGCGGATCTCGACGTGGCGCACTGCTCCACCAATCTCGCGATGCTGCACGGCCCGGCGTGGGGTCTGCGGTTCGCCGAGGCGTACGAGCAGGCCGGCGGGGTGCTCGCCGCGGCCGCGAGCGAACGGCTGTACTGGCGGCTGCTGGACGCTCTGGCGTTCTCGACGGGGGTGCGGTGGCTGGCGCGGCCGTGGCAGGAGGCGGGCAGGACGGAACTGACGACGCGGACGGCGGAGGGGCGGCTGGACGCCTACGTCACCGCTCTGCTGGACACCCTGGGCTGAGCCACGGCACGTCCGCGAAATCCCGTTGGCGGACCACGGCGACCACTGCTGCCTTTCCGGAGGCCGTGCCGGAGACGAGGACCTGGTGCCCGTCCCCCCCTTGAGGTCAGGACGCCCTGCGCCGGCGCCGGATCGGTTCTCCCACCCGGTGCAGGTGGGTGAGGGCCTCGCGGTAGGACCGCAGCAGCCCGGTCTCGTAGTACGGCACACCGATCTCCGCGCAGTACTCCCGCACGATCACCTGGGCGCGTCGCAGATGAGGTGTGGGCATGCTCGGGAACAGGTGGTGTTCGATCTGGTAGTTGAGCCCGCCGAGCAGCACGTCCGTGACCCGACCGCCCCTCACGTTGCGGGAGGTGAGCACCTGGCGCCGCAGGAAGTCGGGCCGCTCGTCGCCGGTGAAGGTGGGCATGCCCTTGTGGTTCGGGGCGAACGTGCAGCCGAGATAGACACCGAAGAGACACTGGTGCACGGCGAGGAACGCCACGGCCTTGCCGGGGGAGAGCACCAGGAACAGCGCGGACAGGTAGGCCGCGAAGTGCAGGAGAAGCAGCGCGCCCTCCGACACCCGGTTCTTCATGGACGGCGAGCGCAGCGCCCGCACGCTCGACACATGCAGGTTGAAACCCTCCAGCGTCAGCAGCGGGAAGAACAGGAACGCCTGGTGGCCGCCGACGAGCCGGGCCAGGCCGCCGCTGTTGCGTGCCTGGTCGGTGGACCACACCAGGATGTCCGGCGCGACGTCCGGGTCGAGCTCCTCGTGGTTGGGGTTGGCGTGGTGACGGGTGTGCTTGTTCATCCACCACCCGTAGCTCATGCCGATGGCGAGGTTGCCGAAGAGGCGGCCCCACGTCTCGCTCGGGCGGCGCCGGCGGAAGACCTGCCGGTGAGCCAGGTCGTGTGCCACGAGCGCCACCTGGCCGAAGACGAGGGCCATGGCGGCGGCGAGAGCCAGCTGCCACCAGGTGTCGCCGAGCGCGAAGAAGGCCGCCGCGCCACCCAGCAGAGCCGCGATCACCAAACCGAGCCGCACGGTGTAGTAGCCCGGGCGCCGGTCCAGCAGGCCTGCCTCGCCGATGCGTTGGGAGAGTCCGGCGAAATCGCTGCCGGGACCGGAGGCCCGCGCGGGGGCGGCCGCCGCTGCGGCCGCGACGGGAGCGTCGAGGGAGAAGGTCATGCCGCCGAGTCTGGGCACGGCCGCTCCGCGCCGACAGCGGGCCAGCTACCGGATCTGCAGGGGGACCGCCTCCGGACCTCCGGGGGGTTACCACCACTCCTAAGCCGCTGACCTGGGCCTTCGGCGTCGTCCCGGCGCCGGTGCGGTCCCCGGGTCCGGCATCTTTCCTCCGGGCCCTTCGAGGAGGGCGAAGCCGCCGTCCTCGAAGGGGTGGAAGAGACACCGGCCCCGCGGGCGGGCGGGTCAGCGCAGTCCGGCGAAGAGGTCGTTCTCGGGTGCGGCCGCGCCGGTGGAGTCCTGGACACGGACGAAGGTCTCCACGCCCATCAGCTCGGTGAACCTTTCCCGGCCCATCCTGAGGAAGAAGATGTTCTCGCCCTGGCTGGCATGCGCGGCCAGCGCGTCGAACTTCTGGCCGCCGAACGCGGTGGTGTCCACCCAGGTGGTGATCTCCTCGTCGGGGAGTCCGATCTCCGCGATCGCGGCGGCCTCCGCGGGATCCGGCTCCGGTACGTCCGCACCGAACTCGCGCATGACCTCGCCGAACCGCTGCATCATCGAGCGCGGCGCCGTCGTCCAGTACACCTTCGGGGTCGGTTCGGTCATCTCCAGCGCCGCCATCGTGATGCGGTTGGCCTGGATGTGGTCGGGGTGGCCGTAGAAGCCGTTCTCGTCGTAGGTGACGACCACATCGGGCCGGTAGCGCCGCATGAGTTCCGCGAGCCGGGCGGCGCCCTCCGCCACGGGTGTCCGCCAGAAGGACCCGGGGGCGTCGTTGGCCGGCCAGCCCATCATTCCGGAGTCGGCGTAGTCCAGCATCTCCAGATGGCTGATCTTCAGGATGTCGCAGCTCGCCTCGAGTTCCTGACGCCGCATCGCGGCGACGGCCGCCGGATCGTGCCCGGGCTCGCCCGGTTTGACACCCCCCGGTCCGTCGCCGCACCCGCCGTCGGTACACGTCACCAGGACCGTGCGCATGCCCTCCGCCGCGTACCGCGCGAGGACGCCTCCGGTTCCGGTGGCCTCGTCGTCGGGGTGGGCGTGTACCGCCATCAGCGTCAAGGGCCGGTCGTTCATGAAACAGTCCTCCTGTGTGACAAGGTCTCGGTCCGGGTCCGCGGCGGGTATCTGAGCGGGCGTCCCTGAATAGCAGATCACCGGGTGTACCGCGGACCCGAGGGTCCCGGATCACGCAGGGGTGGACGAACCTCTGGTCCGTGTCCTCCCATCCCCGCGGTGCCTGTTCCCCGGCCGGTGCAACAGTGCCGGCCGGGCAGGCTGTTCCCACCGCACAAGGCGACCCCCCCTTGATCTTCGCAGCGCGGTCCAGCCGTCTCGCACGCGCATGTCGCGGTCACGGGCAAATCTGCGGTTTTGCGTATTCCGGCAAAGAATTTGCGGCCACTTGCGTAATTCATTCTTTACTTTGTCGGAATCTAGCGGGGTGGAGGAGGGATCTGTACGGTCGGGGCGCCGGATTCCCGCATTCCTCGAAGGAGCCCCCACATGCTGACGATCCCCAGACCCCGGCGACTGGCGGTGGCCGCCGTCGCCGCGGTCGGCGCGCTGTGCGTGTCCGTCTTACCGGCCGCCGCGGCACAGGAGGCGCCGCCGTCCAGGACGCTCCGCGCCGACGTGACGGCCCCCGCTCCCCGGCAGGCGCAGGCGACGGCGGGTGCCACGACGCCGTTCTCGGTCTACGAGGCCGAGGCGGGAACGCCGGGCGGGGGCGCGGCCGTCCGGTCGCTGACCTCCGCGCCGACGACCGAGTACTCGAGCGCCGCCCTGGAGGCGTCGGGCCATTCCTACGTCCACCTGGACGGCACGGGCCAGTCGGTGCAGTGGACGAACACCACCGGGCAGCCGATCTCCTTCCTCAACGTCCGCGCCAGCATCCCGGACTCGGCGTCCGGCGGTGGTGTCACCGGGACCCTGAACCTGTACGTCAACGGGGTGTTCCGGCAGTCGTTGAACCTCAACTCGCGGCAGAGCTGGGTGTACGAGGGCAACGGCAACTACAACACGAGCGACAACCAGAACCCGGCCGACGGCGACCCGAGGGTCTTCTGGGACGAGTCGCACACCTTCGTCACCGGGACCCCCATCCCGGCGGGTGCCACGTTCTCGCTGCGCAAGGACTCCGGCAACGGCGCGTCCTTCTACGACGTGGACTCCGTCGACGTGGAGAACCCGCCGGCGCCGCAGACGCAGCCGGCGAACTCGATCTCGATCACGAGCTGCGGTGCGGTGTCGGACGACACCCCCACCGACGGTGCGGCCGACAGCCAGGCGGTGGACAGCCGGGCCGCCATCCAGAACTGCATCGACCAGGCCCAGTCACAGGGCAGGACCCTGTGGATCCCGCAGGGCACCTTCTACGTGAAGGGCACCACGGGACTGCACGCACAGGGGATCACCATCGCGGGCGCCGGCCTCTGGTACAGCACGATCTACCGTGACGTCCCCGTCCCCAACAGCACGCCGCTGGCGGCCCTGTTCGACCTGACCTCCTGCACCGTGCGGAACTTCCACATCGACGCCAACGCCGTGAGCCGGAGCACCGTCGGCGGCGACGGCGGCGCGATGGACACCACCGGCACCGACTGGCTGGCCGACGGCATCTGGACCCAGCACACCATGTCGGGCTTCTGGGCCTCCGGGACCGGCGGCACGGTGCAGAACAGCAGGCTGACGTCGGTCTGGGCGGACGGGATCAACGTCAACAACGTGTCGCTGGGCGCGGACACCGGGAACGACCTGACGGTCACGAACAACTTCGTCCGCGGCACCGGGGACGACGCGATCGCCATCAACTCGGTGAACTACAACACGAACAGCGACGGTTCCAAGACGTACTACAACCCGATGACCAATGTCACCGTCAGTGACAACACCTCGATCGCGCCGTGGGGCGGCAAGGGTGTCGGGATCTACGGGGGCAGCGGCCACCAGGTCAAGGACAACTACATCAGCGACACGGCCCGCTACATCGGTCTGGGGGCCGGACGCTTCGGTGTCAACGGCAGCGACCTGCTGTCCGCGACCGTGACGGGCAACACCGTGGTCCGCTCCGGCGGCAACGCCTACAGCCAGGGCCAGCCCGCCCTGCACGTCGGGAACGGCGGTGACGGACAGAACACCGGGACCGTCGACAAGGTCACGGTGACCGGCAACACCGTCACCGACTCCCTCTACGACGGGATCGGCTTCTCCACCTCGACCAACACCCTCCTCCAGGACAACACGGTCGGCGATCCCGGCCGCAACGGCATCGCGATCTCGCCGCCGTTCTACCCCGCGCCCACCGGTTCCGCGACGATCACCGGCAACACGGTCACCGGGCTCCCCTCCGGCGCCTCGGCCTTCGTCAACAACTCCACCGGGTTCGTCGCGACGCTGAGTGACAACCACTGGCCGCCGCCCGCTCCCGAGGGCCCCTACGGCGGCACCCCGGCCGCCGTGCCCGGCACGGTGCAGGCGGAGAACTACGACACCGGCGGCCAGGGCGTGGCCTACAACGTCACCTCCGTCAACGGCAACGCCAACTCCTACCGCGCCGACGGGGTGGACCTGGACACCACCTCGGACACCGGCGGCGGTTACAACCTGGGCTGGACCGGCGGCGGACAGTGGTTCCGCTACACCGTGGACGTCGCCACCGCCGGCACCTACACCCTCGGCCTCCGGGTCGCGGCCCCGTCCGCGGTGGCCGGCGCGCTGCACCTGTCGGACGCCGCCGGTACGAACCTCACCGGCGCCGTCGACCTGCCCGCCACCGGCGACTGGCAGACCTGGGCCACCGTGACCACCCACGTGACCCTGCCCGCGGGCAGGCAGACCCTGACCCTCGCCCAGGACACCGGCGGCTGGAACATCAACCACCTCGACTTCGCCGCGGGCACCGACACCACCGGGACGAACCTCGCCGCGGGCAGGCCCACCAGCGAGTCCAGCCACACCGACGTCTACCCCTCCGGCAACGTCACCGACGGCAACCGGTCCACCTACTGGGAGAGCGCCAACAACACGTTTCCGCAGTGGGTCCAGGTCGACCTGGGCTCGGCCCGCAGCGTCTCGCGCGTGGTGCTGCAGCTGCCCGCAGGCTGGGGCGCCCGCACCCAGACCCTGACCCTCGGCGGCAGCACCGACGGCACCACCCTCACCACCCTGAAATCCTCGGCGGCCCACACCTTCGACCCGGGCACCGGGAACACCGTCACGCTCACCTTCCCCGCCGCCACCCAGCGCTACCTCCGCGTCACCGTCACCGCCAACAACGGCTGGCCCGCGGGCCAGGTGTCCGAGTTCCAGGTCTGGAGTTCCTGACCGCCGCTCGTCCAACGGTGCCGCCGGACACCCCGTCCGGCGGCACCGGCACGCCCGCGGCCCCAGTGCATTAGATCTTGCATGCTGAATTTTTATTGTTGCAATGTTCTGTCTAGTTATTGCGTGTCGATGTCGACGACATTACGGTCCCCCGTGCGTCATCACCACCCCCCGCCTCCCCTCCCGCCCCTGGCGGCGCCGGCGGAACAGTTCGGGCATCCCGTGATGAAAGGAGTGGTAAGTGTTCCATTCCATCCGAGATCTGAGACGAGCCCTCGTCTGGGCGGTCAGCACCGCGATGCTGACCGTCGCCGGCGTCTTCGCGCTGGCCGTCCAGCCGGCCGCGGCGGCGGCCGCCGCCACCGGCGGCAGCGGCGCGAGCCTGCCGTACGTCGAGGTGCAGGCGGAGAACTCCGCCACCAACGGCACCACCATCGGCCCGAGTTACACCCAGGGCCAGTTGGCCGACGAGGCGTCGTACCGCAAGGCGACGACCCTCCAGGGCACCGGCCAGTACGTCACGTTCACCACGCCGGTGGCGACCAACTCGATCAACTTCCGCTACAGCATCCCCGACACCTCGGGCGGCTCGGTCTACACCGCCGCGCTGTCCCTGTACATCAACGGCGTCAAGCAGCCCGACTTCACCCTGACCAACGCCTACAGCTGGTACTACGGCAGCTACCCCTTCACCAACACGCCGGGCAGCAACCCGCACCACTTCTACGACGAGGCCCACCGCCTGTTCTCCACCAGCTACCCGGCGGGCACGACCTTCAAGCTGCAGGTCGACTCGGGCGACACCGCCTCCTCGTACACGATCGACTTCGCCGACTTCGAGCAGGTCGGCGCCGCCCTCACCGCACCCTCGGGGTCGGTGTCGGTGACCAGCAAGGGCGCCGACTCGACCGGCGCGACCGACGCGACCAGCGCGTTCAACGCCGCGATCAGCGCGGCAGGACCCGGCGGCACGGTGTGGATCCCGCCGGGCACCTACAACATCCCCGGCCACATCAGCGTCAACAACGTCACGATCGCCGGCGCCGGCATGTGGTACTCGACCGTCACCGGCACGGCCCCCGGCTTCTACGGCAACTCCGCACCCTCGCCCAGCACCGGCGTGCACCTGCAGAACTTCGCCGTCTTCGGCAACGTGCAGGAGCGCAACGACAGCGCCCAGGTCAACGGCATCGGCGGCGCGATGAGCAACTCGACCGTCTCCGACCTGTGGATCGACCACATGAAGGTCGGCGCCTGGATGGACGGGCCGATGGACGGTCTGACGTTCAGCGGCCTGCGCATCCGCGACACCACCGCGGACGGCATCAACTTCCACGGCGGCGTCACCAACTCGAAGGTGACCAACAGCGACATCCGCAACACCGGCGACGACGGCATCGCCACCTGGGCGGACTCCGGTATCGGCGCCGACGCCAACGACACGATCTCCAACAACACCGTGTCACTCCAGATCCTCGCCAACGGCATCGCGATCTACGGCGGCCACGACAACACCGTCAGCGGCAACCGGGTGGTGGACTCCGGCATCACCCAGGGCGGCGGCATCCACGTGGGGCAGCGCTTCTCGTCGACGCCGGTCGGCACCACCACCATCTCCGACAACACCATGATCCGGGACGGCAGCCTCGACCCGAACTGGCAGTTCGGCGTGGGCGCGCTGTGGTTCGACGGCAGCCAGGGCGCGATCACCGGCCCGATCAACGTGACCAACGCACTGATCCAGCAGAGCCCGTACGAGGCGATCCAGTGGGTCGAGGGCACCATCAGCGGGGTCAACCTCAACAACGTGACCATCGCCGGCACCGGAACCTTCGCCCTCCAGGAACAGACCGGCGGCGCCGCGAAGTTCACCAACGTCACGGCGACCGGCGTCGGCTACTCCTCGCCGGTGTACAGCTGCTCGGTCGGGAGCTTCACGGTGACCGACGGCGGCGGCAACTCCGGCATCAGCGGCACGCCGTACTGCGGAGGGTGGCCGGCTCCGGTCTACCCGCCCTACCCGTCCGAAGGCGTCACGGCCACCCCGGGCGCGCTCAACTTCGGTTCGGTGGCGACCGGTTCGACGAGCGACGCACAGACCGTGACGGTCTCCAACCCGACGAACACGGCCGCGTCCGTCTCGTCGATCTCGACCAGCGGCGACTACTCCCAGACCAACACCTGCGGCTCGTCGATCGCGGCGAACGGCTCGTGCACCGTCAGCGTGAAGTTCGCGCCGACGGCGACCGGCAGCCGGAGCGGCACGCTGACCGTCAACGCGGGCGGGGTCACCAACACGGTCACCCTCTCCGGCACCGGCACCGCGCCGGGCCCGGTCCTGAACACCGACCCGGCGAGCCTGGCCTTCGCCGCCACGGTGGTCGGCTCCTCGGCCGACACGCAGACGGTGAAGGTGACGAACTCGGGCACCACGTCGGCGACCGTCTCGGGCGTGTCGGCGACCGGTGACTTCAGCCAGACCAACAACTGCTCCACCCTCGCGGTCGGCGCGTCCTGCACGGTGACCGTCGGCTTCAAGCCCACCACGGGCGGCTCGCGCACGGGCAGCCTGACCGTCACCAGCAACGCCAACAACAGCCCGACCGTCGTCGCCCTGTCCGGCAGCGGCATCGACTCCACCACCAACATCGCCGCCGGGCGGCCGGCGACGGCGAGTTCGAGCAACAGCCCGTACGTCGCCTCGAACCTCACCGACACGGACGCGTCGACGTACTGGGAGGGCACGAACGGCTCGTTCCCGCAGTGGGCGCAGGTCGACCTCGGCCAGAACTACAGCGTCGGCAAGGTCGTGCTCAAGCTCCCGCCCGCGACGGCGTGGTCGGCCCGCACACAGACGCTGTCGGTGCAGGGGTCCACGGACGGCTCCAGCTTCTCGACGATCAAGGCATCGGCCGGGTACACCTTCGACCCGAACTCCAACAACAACACGGCGACCATCACGTTCAGCGCCGCCACGGCGCGCTACGTGCGGGTGAACATCACCGCCAACACGGGCTGGAACGCCGCCCAGTTGTCGGACTTCGAGGTGTTCCCCAGCGACGGCGGCTCCTCGCCGGCGACCCTGTCGGCCAGCCCGACGTCGCTGACGTACGCCACCCAGGCGCTCAACACCGCGAGCAGCGCGCAGACGGTCACGGTGACCAACACCGGTACGGCGGCCGCGACGGTCTCCGGTGTCGCCGTCACGGGCGACTTCTCGCAGACCAACACCTGCGGGTCGTCGATCGCGGCAGGGGCCTCCTGCACGGTGGCCGTCACGTTCACGCCCACCGCGTCCGGCACCCGTACCGGTGATCTCAGCATCTCCAGCAATGCGTCGAACGGCACCACCACGGTCGCGCTGACCGGTACCGGCGCCGGCACGGTGAGCAGGAACCTGGCGGCCGGCGCGGCCACCACCGAGTCCAGCCACACCGACGTGTACTCGTCGTCGAACGTGACGGACGGCAACCAGGGCACCTACTGGGAGAGCGCCAACAACGCCTTCCCGCAGTGGGTCCAGGCCGACCTCGGTTCCGCGCAGAGCGCGAGCCGCGTCGTCCTCCAGCTCCCCGCGACCTGGGGTGCCCGCAATCAGACGCTGTCCCTGTCGGGCAGCACCGACGGCTCGTCCTTCTCCACGATCAAGTCGTCGGCCACGTACACCTTCGACCCCACCACCAACAACACGGTCACCATCACGTTCACCGCGACCACCCAGCGGTACTTCCGGGTGAACATCACGGCGAACAACGGCTGGCCCGCCGGTCAGATCTCCGAGTTCCAGGTCTGGAACACCTGATCCGCCCCGCCGGTGCCGCCGGGCGGGCTCGCGCCCGGCGGCACCGGCCACCGAAGGCCACTCGACCAGAGGAGTCCAGATGGGTGTCACACGCAGAGTCTTCTTAAGGGCCGCGGTGGCGGCCACCGCGGTGGGAGCCGCGGGCGCCACCGAGACCGTACTCGCCCCGGCCGCGTCGGCGGCCAGCGCGCCGGGCGACGTCGTCGGCAAGATCACCGTCGGCTACCAGGGCTGGTTCGCCTGCGTCGGCGACGGCGCGCCCATCAACGGCTGGTGGCACTGGAGCCAGGACTGGGGCCGGTCGCCGTCCCCGACCAACACCAACATCAAGTGCTGGCCCGACATGCGTGACTACACCAGCACGTACCAGACCTCGTACGCCGCCCTCGGCAACGGCCGGCCCGCCACCCTGTTCTCCTCGTACGACCAGCAGACGGTGAACACCCACTTCCTGTGGATGCAGCAGAACGGCATCGACACCGCGGCCCTGCAACGCTTCAACCCCACCGGCGGCGAGGGCCCCACCCGCGACGCCATGGCGACCAAGGTGCGCAGCGCCGCCGAGGCCTACGGGCGGAAGTTCTACATCATGTACGACGTCTCCAACTGGACGAACATGCAGTCCGAGATCAAGACGGACTGGACGAACAAGATGTCCGCGCACACGGCGAGTTCGGCGTACGCGAAGCAGAACGGCAAGCCGGTCGTGTGCATCTGGGGCTTCGGCTTCAACGACCCCAACCACCCCTTCACCGCCGACGCCTGCCTCGACGTCGTCAACTGGTTCAAGGGCCAGGGGTGTTACGTCATCGGAGGCGTCCCGCGCGAATGGCGGACGGGGACCGGCGGCTCGCAGCCCGGCTTCCTGGGTGTCTACCACGCCTTCAACATGATCTCGCCGTGGATGGTCGGCGCCATCGGGAACGTCACCGAGGCCGACAACGCGTACAACACGTACACGGTCCCCGACCAGGCCGACTGCAACGCCAACGGCATCGACTTCCAGCCCTGTGTGCTGCCCGGTGACGTCTCCGGCCGGCAGCGCGCGCACGGCGACTTCATGTGGCGGCAGTTCTACAACATGGTGCGGGCCGGGGTGCAGGGCATCTACATCTCGATGTTCGACGAGTACAACGAGGGCAACCAGATCGCCAAGACCGCCGAGACCCAGGCATGGGTGCCCACCGACTCCGGATTCCTCGCCCTCGACGAGGACGGCACCGCCTGCTCCTCCGACTACTACCTGCGCCTGACCGGCGACGGCGGCCGCATGCTCAAGGGCCAGATCGCGCTGACCGCCACCCGCCCCACCCAGCCGGTCGTCCCCACCGGCGACACCACACCGCCGGCCGCGCCGGGCGGCCTGACCGTCACCGGGCACACCGGCAACTCCGTCTCGCTGGCCTGGAACACGTCGACCGACAACGTCGGCGTGACCGGCTACCGGATCCTGCAGGTGTCCGGCTCGACCAGCACACAGGTCGGCACCACCGGCGCCGCCTCGTTCACCGTCACCGGCCTCGCCGCGTCCACCGCGTACACCTTCGACGTCGTCGCCTACGACGCCGCGGGAAACGTGTCGCAGCCCTCCAACCAGGTCACCGTCACCACCGACCCCCCTTCCAGCACCACCAACCTCGCCCTGCACCGCCCCACCTCGGAGAGCAGCCACACCCAGATCTACGCCTCGTCCAACGCGACCGACGGCGACACCAACACCTACTGGGAGTCCGCCAACAACGCCTTCCCGCAGTGGGTCCAGGTCGATCTGGGCGCCGCCACCGGCGTCAGGAGGATCGTTCTCAACCTTCCCCCGGCGACCGCCTGGGCCACCCGCACCCAGACCATCTCCGTCCAGGGCAGCACGGACGGCGGCACCTTCACCCAGCTGCTCGCCTCCGCGGGCTACACCTTCGACCCGGCGACCGGAAACACCGCGACCCTCGCCCTCCCCGCCACGGCCACCACCCGCTACGTGCGACTCACCTTCACCGCCAACAACGGCTGGCCGGCCGGGCAGGTCTCCGAGTTCCAGGTCTTCGGCGCCTGACGGCCGGCGCCCTCAACCGGCCGCGCCGGTGACGTCGGCCCAGTGGACGGCGCGGCCGGGTTCCTCGCGGTCGCCGCGTGCGGCGGTGAGCCGATCGACGATGTCCAGCCCGCGGCCGCGCTCGTCGGGGGCGCAACCGGCTGCCCAGTCGCCGTGCAGGGCGGCAGGGCCTCCGTCGGACACCTCGATGTGCACGCGCCGGGTGCCCGGGTCGCGGCTCAGTCCGAGGTCCAGCGGGGGCCGGGCATGTTCCACGGCGTTGGTGACGAGTTCGGAGACGGTCAGAAGGACCGAGTAGGCCGCGTCCTCGCCGACGCTCCACCGGGTCAGGAGCTCCTTGGCGATCCTGCGGGCTTCTCCGGCGGCTTCCGGGCGGTGTGCCAGCGACCACCTGCGAGGGGCCTGGGTGCAGGTCATGGTCATCACCTTCCTCCGGCGCCGTCGCGGCGCCCTGGTTGTCACCGGAATCCCTGACGGTCTGCGGCCTGTATATCACTAATCTATATAGTTTGTCTATATAGATGGAGAATATAGACAAACTATATAGTGAGGTGATATAGCTGGCGGTATGGATGAGACATCCGAAGAGGGTCACCAGGAGGTGGCGGCGGCGCTGAACGAGCTGGCCACCGAGATGGTCAGGCACCTCCTGTCGGAGCGACAGGGCATGAGCCTGACCACCGCCGCGACGCTCAGCAGGCTGGAGCGGGAAGGCCCGGTCCGGCTGACCGCGCTGGCGGCGGCGGAGGGCATCGCCCAACCGTCGATGACCGCCCTGGTGCAGCGACTGGAGGACCAGGGCCTGGCCACACGGGTGGGCCATCCCGGGGACGGGCGGGTCCGCCTGGTCGCCGTCACGGAGGCCGGGCGGGAGCTGATGGCCGGGCGCCGGCGCGCACAGTGTGCGCGGGTGGCCGACATGCTGGCCGCGTTGCCCGGGCAGGACGTGCGGGCCCTGGGCGAGGCCATGCGGACGGCCCTGCCCCTCGTGCGGCGGATGCTCCGCCCCGCCCCGCAGCCGACTGTTTCCGGCGGCGAACCGGCCTCCTGAGCCTCCTGGCCACGCTCTTCGGTGTCTCCGACCTCGGAAAGGGCGGAGAACCATGAGCATCACATCGGCCCCCGGCACCGAGACGCCGTCGGCGCAGGTACCGGAGTACCCCATGACCCGGGCGGCCGGCTGCCCCTTCGATCCGCCGCCGGCCCTGCGCGCGCTGCGGGACCGGGCCCCCGTCAGCCGGGTCCGGCTGTGGGACGGCAGCACCCCGTGGCTGGTCACCCGCTACGAGGACGTACGGGCCCTGCTCGCCGATCCGCGGATCAGCTCGGACAGCGACCTCCCGCACTACCCCCATCTGAGCCCGGCCCAGCGGGAGCGCCGCAGGCAGTCGCGGACCTTCATCAACATGGACGATCCGGAGCACGCCCGGCTCCGCCGCATGGTGACCGCGACCTTCTCCATCAGGCAGGTGGAGGCGCTGCGGCCGGCCATTCAGAAGATCGTCGACACCCTGATCGACGCCATGCTCGCCGGGCCCGGGCCGGTGGACCTGGTCCAGGCGTTCGCGCTGCCGGTGCCGTCGCTGGTGATCTGCGACCTGCTCGGCGTCCCGTACGCCGACCACGGCTTCTTCCAGGCCAACAGCAGGATCCTGATCACGCGCACCAGCACCGTGGAGCAGGCACGGGAGGCCACCCGGCAGCTGCTCGACTACCTGGACCGGCAGCTCGGCGCCAAACTCGCCCACCCGGCCGACGACGTGCTCTCCACGCTGGCCCGGCACGTCAGGGCCGGTGAGCTCTCCCGGCGTGCGGCGGCCGGCATGGGGATGCTGCTGCTGACCGCCGGGCACGAGACCACCGCGAACATGATCGCCCTGGGCACCCTGGCCCTGCTGCGACACCCGGACCAGCTGGAGCGGCTGCGCGCGAGCGGCGACCCGAAGACGGTCGCCTCGGCGGTCGAGGAACTCCTGCGCTACCTCACCATCGTGCACGGTGGGCGCCGCCGGGTCGCCCTGGCGGACATCGAGGTCGGCGGCGTGACCATCCGCACCGGCGAGGGCGTCGTCCTCGCCAACGACGCCGCGAACCGCGATCCCGAGGCGTTCCCCGACCCCGACCGGCTGGACCTCGACCGCAACCCCCGCCACCACGTGGCCTTCGGCTTCGGCGTCCACCAGTGCCTGGGCCAGCCGCTGGCCCGGGTGGAGCTGCAGGTCGTCTACAGCACCCTGTACCGCCGCATCCCCACGCTGCGGCTCGCCGTGGGTCTCGACGAGATCCCGTTCAAGCACGACGGCAGCGTCTACGGCGTCTACGAACTGCCCGTCACCTGGTGACCGCGGCCAACTGCCGCGCGGGAAAGGAGGATCCGATGAAGGTGACTGTGACCGTCGACCAGAACAAGTGCGTGGCCTCCGGGCAGTGCGTGCTGAGCGCACCGGAGGTGTTCGACCAGCGCGAGGAGGACGGCATCGTCGTCCTGCTCGCCGAGACCCCGCCGGAGGGCCTGGCGGACGACGTCCGGCAGGCCGCCGCGCTCTGCCCGGCCCGGGCGATCTGGGTGGAGGAACAAGTGGAGGAACAGGTGGAGCAACAGGTGGAGCAACAGGTGGAGCAACAGGTGGAGGAACAGGGGGACGAACCGTGAAGCGGATCGTCGTCGTGGGAGCCTCGGCCGCCGGGCTGACCGCGGCCGAGACCCTCCGCCGCCGCGGCTGGGACGGGCACCTCACCCTGATCGGCGAGGAGCCCCGCCCTCCCTACGACCGGCCCCCGCTGTCCAAACAGATCCTGACCGGCGCCTGGGAACCCGCACGCGCCACCCTGCGCTCCCTGCCGGACCTCAACCGGCTGCGGGCCGACCTGCGCCTCGGACAGCGCGCCACCGCCCTCGACGTCCCGGGCCACCGCGTGCACCTGGACGGCGGCGAGAGCGTCGGCTTCGACGGCCTGGTCATCGCCACCGGTGTGGCTCCCCGGCGCCTGCCCGACAGCGACCTGGCCGGAGTCCACGTCCTGCGCACCCTCGACGACGCGATCGCCCTGCGCGCCGCGCTGCGTGCCGGGCCCCGGGTGATCGTGGTCGGGGCCGGATTCCTCGGCACCGAGGTCGCCGCGGCGGCCCGCACCACGGGCCTGGAGGTGACCGTGATCGAGCCGGGACCGGTCCCGGTGCGGCGTCCCTTCGGGGACCGTGTCGGCGAGCTGGTCGCCGACCTGCACCGGGACCACGGAACGCGGCTGCGCTGCGGGGTGCCGGTACGCCGGCTGTGCGGCGCGAGCGACCGGGTGACCGGGGTGGAACTCGGCGACGGCACCACGCTGCCCGCCGACGTCGTGGTCCTGGCCCTCGGCGCCGTGCCCGCGACCGGCTGGCTGGCAGGGTCGGGCCTGCGGCTGGGAGACGGGGTGCGGTGCGACGCGTACTGCCGGGCCGCAGCCGGGATTTACGCCGCCGGGGACGTCGCCTCCTGGCCCAACGCGCACTTCGGCACCCGCATGCGGGTGGAGCACCGGATGAACGCCACCGAACAGGCCATCGCCGCGGTCGGCAACCTGCTCGGCGACGCAACTCCGTTCGCTCCCGTGCCCTACTTCTGGACCGACCAGTACGACACCAGGATCCAGGCGTACGGGATCTTCCCGCCGGACGCGGAGATGCGGATCGTCCACGGCGACCCGGCGGACGGCCACTTCGCCGCCGCCTATGGACACGGCGGCAGGGTGGTCGGCGTACTCGGCTGGAACGCACCGCGCCAGGTACGCACGCTGCGCCGCCTGGTCGTCGACCACGCTCCCTGGACGGCTTTCGCGGACACCCGGGAACTGACTCCGGCAACCGTGAACTGAGTCCGGCAACCGGGAACTGACCCGCTCCGGCCTCGGTCGCACGGCCTCGGTCGCACGGTCGTGGTCCGCGTGGCGCGTGGTCCGCGTGGTCCTCGCGGTGCCTTCGCGGGTGCTTCAGGCGCGTCCTGGAGCGGCACACCGTCGGCCTATAGTTCGTCGCATGAGTCGCTGGCATGAGCTGACCGGTGGGACGTCCGGGCGGGAGTACGCCGCCCGGTTCGCCGCCGTGGCCCGGAGCGGCAAGGACGTGCACGGTGAGGCGCGGTTCTGCGCGGCGCTGGTGCCCGCCGGGGCGCGCGTGCTGGACGCCGGGTGCGGTACCGGACGGGTCATGATCCGGCTCGCGGAGCTCGGCTACGACTGCGTCGGGGTGGACGTCGACGCGTCGATGCTGGCAGTGGCGCGGGAGCAGGCGCCGCAACTGCCCTGGTTCCAGGGCGACCTGGCCGCGTTCGAGCCGCGTCGGCTCGGCATCGCGGGGGACTTCGATCTCGTGGTCGCCGCGGGCAACGTCTTCCCGTTGCTCGCCGCCGGCACCGAGGCCACCGTGGTCGAGCGCCTGGCCGCGGCCCTGCGCCCGGGCGGTCTGCTGGTCGCCGGGTTCGGCCTGGACGAGGCCCATCTGCCCGTGCCGCCCGGCATCACCCTGCCGGAGTACGACGACTGCTGCGCCGCGGCCGGCCTCACCCTCGTCGACCGGTTCGCCACCTGGGACGCCGACCCCTACGACGGCGACGGGTACGCCGTCAGCGTCCACCGCCGCTGAAACCCGTCCACCGCCGCTGAAACCCCAGGTCGTTGCGCCTGTCACGCGCCCGGCGGGACCGGTCTCCGTGACCTCCCGGTGAAAACCCTGTGGAAACAGTGTCAGTGGGCCCCCTTATGCTGCACCGGAATGATCACGCGGAACCTGGGGAGGGCGCGGCATGTTCGGCAAGCTGTTCGGCAGAGGCGGGGAGAGACCGGCGGCGGATCCGCATGCCCTTCCCGTGCCGCGCAGGCAGGACGGGGTGTACAAGCTGCAGTCCCTCGGGGACACCCGGGTCATGGCGCTGCTGGTGGCGGCGGAGTCGGGTGACTGGGACGCGGTGAAGATGGCGTCGGCCCACTTCGATCTCGGCCGCGACCACCAGGTGCTGGGCGAGCTGTCCGACGTGGACGGTCTGCAGGACTGGATCGGCCGGGCCGCCGAGGAGGACAAGGAGCACCGGGCGACGGCGCTCCTGATATCCGGGGCGCGCCACATCAGCTGGGGCTGGGAGGCGCGCAGCTCCGCGCGTGCCACGGACGTCTCGCGGGAGCAGTGGCGCCTCTTCCACGAGCGGCTGCACATCGCCGAGGAGCACCTGCTCGAAGCCGCCGAGCTGCGGCCGGAGTGGATCACGCCGTGGCGGCGCCTGCTCACCTCGGGCCGCGGCATGTCGGTGGGCACCGCCGTCAACGAGGCCCGGCTCGACGCCGCCCTGCGCCGCGACCCGCTGGACCTGGCGATCCACCTCGAGTGGGTGTCGCACCTTCAGCCCCGGTGGCACGGCGAGCCGGGCCAGGCCCTGGAGTTCGCCCGCACGGCGTTCGCCGGCGCTCCCGACGGCCATCGCCTCGGCTGCGTGGTCGCCATGGCCCATATCGAGGACTGGGTGGAGTCGGACGACAAGGACTGCCTCGACACCCCCGAGATCCAGCGCGAGTTGAGGGACGCGGCCGAGCGCAGCATCCTCCACCCCGGCTACGAGCGCCGCCCGGGCTGGCAGGAGGACTTCAACATCTTCGCCATGGCCCTGTCGCTGGCGGCCGAGAGCGTCGTGGCCCCGCGGGTCTACCACGAGCTGGACGGCGCCTACACCCGGTGGCCCTGGACCTACATGGCGCAGCCGGAGAAGACGTACGCCCGCTTCCGGCGCCGCGCCTGAGCCGGCCGCCGTCACCGGCGCCTCTCGCGCCGCCTGACGCACCTTCCTCTCGCCACCCTTCGATCACCCCATCCCGGACTCTGTGATGACTCTGCCCCACACCCCCGCGAGCCCGGCCGGCGCCGACCGCACCTTCCAGGTGGACCTGCGCGGCCTCGTCGACCTCCTCTCCCACCACCTCTACTCCAGCCCCCGCGTCTACCTGCGCGAACTCCTGCAGAACGCGGTGGACGCGCTGACCGCCCGGCACGGCCTCGAACCGGGCGCCGCCGCCGACGCGTTCGGCATCCGCGTGTACGCCGACGGTTCGGTGGTCCGGGTGGAGGACGACGGGGTCGGTCTCACCGAGGCCGACGTGCACACCTTCCTCGCCACCATCGGCCGCAGCAGCAAGCGTGCCGACCAGGTCGCCGAGCAACGTGCCGACTTCATCGGCCAGTTCGGCATCGGACTGCTCTCCTGCTTCCTGGTCGCCGACGAGATCCACGTCGTCAGCCGGTCCGCCCGCACTCCCGACGCGCCCGCCGTGGAGTGGCGGGGCCGTGGCGACGGCAGCTACACCGTCCGCACCCTGCCCGCCGCCGCCCGCCCGCGGCCCGGCACCACCGTCACGCTCACGCCCCGCGCGGACGCGGGGGAGTGGACCCGCCCGGTCCAGGTGCAGGCCCTCGCCCGGCACTTCGGCTCCCTGCTGCGCCACCCGGTGACCTTCGACGACGGCACCGGCGGCCCGGCCGCACCCGTCAACCCCGAGCCCGCGCCCTGGGCGCGCGCCTACCCCACACCGGGCGCACGCTCCCGCGCGCTGGCCGCCTACGGCGAGGAGATCTTCGGCTTCACGCCGCTGGACACGATCGACCTGGACCTGCCGGCCGTGGGCCTGAAGGGCATCGCGTGCGTGCTCCCCGAGGCGGTGCCGGCCGGGCGCCGCCACGGCCATCGAGTGCACGTCAAGGGCATGCTGCTGTCCGAGCAGGCCGAGGAGATCCTGCCCGAGTGGGCGTTCTTCGTCCGCTGCGTCCTCGACGCCGAGAGCCTGCGCCCGACCGCGTCCCGGGAGTCCCTGTACGAGGACGACACCCTCGCCGCGGTGCGGGACGCCCTCGCCGAACGGCTGCGCGCCTGGATCGCCCGGACCGCCGCCAGCGACCCGGACCTCCTCGGCCGCTTCCTCCAGACCCACCACCTGGCCGTGAAGTCGCTGGCCGTGCACGACGACGAGATCCTGCGGATGCTGCTGCCGTGGCTGCCGTTCGAGACCACCGACGGACACGCCACGCTGGACGAGTTCGCGCGCACCCACCGCACCGTGCTCGTGACCTCCAGCGTGGAGGAGTTCCGGCAGGTCGCCGCGATCGCCGCGGCTGCCGGGCTCGGCGTCGTCAACGGCGGTTACACCTACGACCGTGAACTGGTCCACCGGCTGCCGGAGATCAGGCCCGAGGTCGCCGTCGCCGACCTCGACCCGGGCACCCTCACCGCCCACCTCGACACCGTCGACCGGGAGACGGAACTCGCCGCCGCGGCCTACCTCGCGCAGGCCCGCGACGCCCTCGCCGTCTTCGACTGCGACGTCGCCCTGCGCACCTTCCAGCCCGCCTCCGCCCCCGCCCTCCTCCTCGACAGCCGCGAGGCCCGGCACGAGCGCACCCGCTCCCAGCTCGCCCGCGAGCAGCAGGGCGGCGTGTGGGGCGACATCCTCGGCCACCTGCGCCAGGAGGCCCCGCGGGCCCAGCTGATCCTCAACCAGCTCAACCCGCTGGTCCGCACCGCGGTCACCATCGACGAGCCCGAACTGGCCCGCACCAGCGCCGAAGCCCTCTACGGGCAGGCCGCGATGCTGTCCAGGCGCCCCCTCAGGCCGGCCGAGTCGAGCCTCATCAACCGCTCCTTCCTCGATCTCCTCGCCCACGCCCTCCGCAAGGACAGCTGACGATGCCCACAGCACCCCATCCCCAGAACACGGACGAGCTGTACCAGGCGCTCCAGGAGAACGACCGGCGCCCCTACGGCCGGACCCGCACCGTCACGGCCGAGGAACTGGCCGAGGCCGCCGAGCAGTTCGCGGAGCCCCGGCCGCTCGTCCACGCGCTCCTCGAACTCCAGGAGGCCTACACCTACGGCTCCGAACCCCGTAAGTCGCCCGTGGTCTTCGCCCGCCTGCTCACCCTCTTCGACGAGCAGCCCGACGTCTTCGACGAGCGGCTGCGGCACATGCTGTTCTGGCGGTTCAAGTGGGTGGCCAACGCCCTGGTCGCGCTGCCCGAGATACCCCTCGCGAGTCTGCGCCAGTGGCTGACCGAGATGCGCGACCGGTACGAGAAGGCCGGTCTCGCGCTCCAGCCCTCCTACGCACAGGCCTACCGGCTCGCCGCCCACGTCGGCGAGGACACCGACCTCGCCTACGAACTGTGGGCGGGGCGCACCCGCACCCAGCTCAGCGACTGCGAGGCCTGCGAGATCTGCGAGCGCGCCCTGTACCACCTCGCCGCGGACGACGACGAGCGGGCGCTGCGCACCTGGGAGCCCGTCCTGGACGGGAAGGAGTCCTGCCAGGAGGAGCCCGCCCGCTCCGTCTCGTACGCGCTGCTTCCCCTGCTGCGCGTCGGCCGCACCGACCAGGCCCGCGCACTGCACCTCACCGGGTACCGCGCCTGCCGCCGCAACCCCTCGATGTCCGGTGAGGTCGGCCGCCACCTGGAGTTCTGCGCGCTCACCGGCAACGAGGCACGCGGCCTGGAACTCCTCGCCGAGAACCGGAACCTGTTCGACGAGGTCGACTCGCCGCTGGACGTGCTCGGCTTCCTCACCGGCGTCGAGGTCCTCCTCCAGCGCGTCGAAGCCCTCGGCCACGGCGAGCTGCCCGCCGCCGGATACGCGGGCCGCGCCTGGACGGTGGCCGGCCTGCGCGCCGAGGTGCGCGGCCGCGCCGACGACCTCGCCGCCCGCTTCGACGCCCGCAACGGCACCACGGCCCACACCGACCGGCGCCGGGCCCGCCTCGACCGCGCCCCCCTCCTGGACGCACTCGAACTGACCCTGCGCGCCCGCGGCCTCGACGACGTGGCCCCGGCAGCCGCCCCCACCGCCGCCCGCACGACCGCCGCCGTCCCCGAGTCGCTGCCCGAACTCATCGTCAGGGCACGGGAGCTGGACGAGGAGGGGCATCCGGACGCAGTGGCCTGCTGGGCCCGGCTGCGCACCCTCGCCGCCGCGCCCGGCTACGCCCACCCCGACGACCCGGCCGTGGGACCGCTGGTACGGCTGCGCGCGGACCTGCTGGAGGACGAGGCGGGCAGGGCGGGCGAGAAGGAGGAGTTCGACGAGGCGGCCGCCCTGTACGAGGAGGCGGCGGGCCTGTACGACGAGGCCGGGGCACCGGGCCACGCGGCGCTCGCCCGCGCCTGCGCGCTGTTGCCCGCGGGCGGCCTTCCCGGAGAGCACACCGGGGCCGAGGCGCAGGCCGCCGCGCTGACCGCCGCCCACGCGGCCCTCGTCCGGCTGCACGAGGAGACGCCCGGCCTCGCCCCGTACCAGGAGGCGCGGCTGCTGCGGCTGCGGGCGACCGCGCTCGGCATGCGGCTGCAGACGTCGAGGAACGAGGAGCACAGCGCGCCGGTCCTCGCCGAGGTGGACCTGCTGCTCGCCTTCGCCACCCGGCACGACATCGCCGGACAGGCCTCCGGCGCCCAGCTGCTGCGGGCCAGCACGTACGCCGTCGCCGGCGACCTGCCCGCCGCAATCACGGAGATCGACGCCCTCCTCGACCGGCTGAAGGCGCACGGCCCCGCCTGGCACCTGCCCCGCACGCTCGCCCTGCGCGGCCGGATCCAGCTCGGCCTCAAGGACGCACGGGCCGCGCACGCGGACCTGACCGAGGGCCTGCGACTGGCAGCCGACTGGCCGTCCCACGCCGGCGGCATCGCCCGCCTCCACAGTGATCTGGCCGAGGCGTCCATGCGTCTGGGCCGCCCCGACGAGGCACTGCGGCACCTGACCCGCTCCGCGGAGCTGGAACTGCGCCGCGGCAGCCGGATCGACGCGTTCTGCACCTACAGCAACGCGGCCCAGCTCAGCCTCGACCTGGGGCGCGTCGAGGACTGCATCGCGCTGCTCGACTCCCTCCTGGCCGAACCGGACATCGCCGCCGGGGAGGTGGACGACCGGCTCGTCGCCCAGCTGCGCCTGAGCCGCGCCCGCGCGCTGCACGCGGGGGAGGACCTCAAGGCCGCGACGGCCGAGTACGCCGCCCTCGCGGCCGAGTCGGCCGGCTGGGACGACGACCCCGCGAGCCACGCCATGATCGCCGCGGAGACCGCCGTACTCCTCGCCGAGTCCGGCGAGTTCGGCCGGGCCCGCGAGGCCGCGGACCAGGCGCTCGCCGCGCACGAGCGGACCCCGCGCTACGAGCAGCTCAGCAACTGCCTGCGCGAACTCGCCCGCCTCCAGGCCCAGCACCAGGGGGCCGAGGGCCTGGCCGACGCCCTCGCGCTGCTCGCCGACGCGGGCCGGGTCGCCGACGAGGCCCGGGCCGCGGGGTACGAGGCCCGGGGCCGCGACCTGGACAGCGCCCTCGCCTACGAACACGGGCGGGTCAACGCCTACGCCAGGGAGTACGAGACCGCCCTGACCGCCCTGGACAAGGCCCTCACCCTGCTCGGCGAACCGGGCGCCGACCAGGAGCACGCGGGCGAGTGGGCCGAGTGCGTCCGGCTCGCGGCCGTCGTGGAGGGCCTCTACCTGGAGCGCCCCGCGCCCGCCCTCGCCCGGATCGACGGCGCGGTCTCCCGCCTCACCCCGCTCGGCCACACCGAGGAGACGGAGCCGCTGACCACCCTGGCCGCCCGGCTGCGCGACGAGGGCTGACGCGGCGGGCGCGGTGCGGCCCGGCCCCACGGCCGAGCCGCACCACGCCCGTGTCGGGGTGGTGACCTCACCAGGTCACGGGCAGCTCGCTGACCCCACCGGTGAGGGTGGTGCGCATGGTGAGGTCGTCGACGTCCTTGGCGAGCCGCAGACCGGGCAGGCGCTCGGCCAGGGCGGCGAAGACGATGCGCAGCTCCGTGCGGGCCAGGCTCGCCCCGATGCAGAAGTGCGAGCCGTGGCCGAATCCGAGGTGGTTGCGTTCCGGACGGTCGGGGTCGAACGTCTCGGCGTCGGTGTAGACGGACGCGTCGCGGTTGGCCGAGTTGATGGAGAGGATCACGGCGTCGCCGCTGCGGATGGTGACCCCGGCGACGTCGACGTCGGTGTGGGCGTAGCGCAGCAGACCGAGGTCACCGGGCGCGCCCAGGCGCATGATCTCCTCGACGGCGGCGTTGACCCGGCCGGCCGGGTCGGCAATCAGCGCCTGCCACTGGTCGGGGCGGGTGAGCAGGAAGAGCGTGCCCAGCCCGATGCGGTTGACGGTGGTCTCGTGGCCGGCGAACAGCAGCCCGACGCAGAGCCTGATCATTTCGGAGTAGTCGAAGTCCGCGTCGGCGCTCTGGGCGCGGACCAGGTCGGAGATGACGTCCTCGCCCGGCCGGGCGCGTTTGGCCTCGGCGAGCGTGACCATGTAGTCGTTGAACTCGTCCCGCGCCCGTTCGGCCTCGTCACCGATGGCGTAGTCGGCCATGCGCTCCGACAGCGAGGCGAAGTGCTCGCGGTCGGTCTCGGGCACGCCGAGCAGCCGGCAGATGACCGCGACGGGCACCGGGAAGGCCAGCCCGGCATGCAGGTCGACCACCCCGTCGGGCGCGGCGGCCCGCTCGGCGAGCAGCCGGTCGATGCAGCCGTCCACCAGCTGCCGTACGTGATCGGAGAGCATCACCATGCGCCGGGCGGAGAAGGCCGGGGTCAGCAGCCGGCGCATCCGGGTGTGGTCGGCCTCCTCGGTGGCGTAGTTGCCCGAAGGGCCCTCCTGCACCGCGGCGCTCGTGATGCGGGACGCCCGTTCCGGCTCGGGATGGGAGCGGCCGAGCCGCTTGTCGCCGAGGAGGTCGCGGACCTCCTCGAAACGGGTGACCAGCCAGGCCGGATCCCCGGCCGGTGTGGTGACCGGCGTGATCGGCGCCTCCCGGCGCAGCACCTCGTAGAGGGGTGCGAGATCGAGCACGTTCGGCCGTGCGAAGGGTAGTCGGGAACGCTCGGCGGCACCGTTCATGGTCCTCCTCCTGGACCTCGGAACGCGATCTTCCGGCACTTCGACCGTAACACTTTATTGTCAGTCACTGCCAATAATGTTTTCGGCCAGTCGCCCCGCGGCCCCGGCGTGGTTGGATCGGCCGATGGAGGACGTGACGGTGGACAGTGGCCCGATAGCGCCCCGCCGGGGACGGCCCCCGGTGAGCGACCGGCAACGGCAGCGGCAGCGCCTGGACATCTCCCGGCACGCGGTCCGGCTGTTCGCCGCACACGGGGTGGCCGCCACCTCCGGCGAGCAGATCGCACGGGCGGCCGGCGTCTCGGAACGCACGCTGTGGCGCCACTTCCCCAGCAAGGAAAGCTGTGTGGAGCCGCTGCTCACCCAGTCGATCGCGGCCTTCCGGACGGTCCTGCGCGCCTGGCCACCCGGCGTCGACCTCACCGAGCACCTGCGCACCGCCTACGAGCCCGCACTCGACTCGTCGTCCGCCGGGGACGCCGAGGCGGTCCTCACCGTGATCCGGCTGACCCACGACGAACCCGCGCTGCGGGCCGTCTACCTGGTGCTCCGGGAACGCGCGGAGGACACGTTCACCGAAGTGCTCGCCGAACGCGCGGGCGGGGCCGCCGACCTGCTCGACGTCCGGATGCGGGCCGCCACCATGAGTGCCGTCCTCAAGGTGGCGACCGACGACCTCGCCCGTGCCGTGGCCGGGGACGGCGTCACCTCCGAGGCGCTGCGCCGGCACCGCGAACAGCTCGCCGACGCACTCAGCCTGGTCACCCGGGGGCTGTAGGGGCGTTGCCGAAGCGCCGTAACTCCCGCAAGCGATACCGGCATCGAGCCCGGCGCACGCCTCTCCGCGAACTTCGCGCTCAGAAAGTCCTGTTGGCCTCGTTGACATGCCGCAAGCACAGGCGTTTCACTCAACTCTCGTGCATGGCAACGTTGTCAGGCCGTGGGAGCGACCGGATTCGTTGCCTGTCGCCGGCATTCCGGTGACTTTCGGCGCGCCGACACCTGATGTGCGAAGCACGAACTGCTGCGGAGGCAACCGATGGTGAGACCCCGACGTTCAGCCGCACCACCCTCCACCCGAGCGAGATTCCGCCGACGCCTTGCCGTGGTCTGCGTCCTGGGCATGGCAGCCCTGCCGCTCTCGGCGACGGGAAGCGCCCTGGCCGCGAGCGCCGGGACGCCGGCCCTCGTGACGGATCCCGCGTCCCTCGTCAACCCCCTCATCGGCACCTCCGGCGCGGTGGACACCTTCCCCGGCCCCGACATGCCGGCCGGCATGGTGCAGTGGGGTCCCGACACGACGCCGAACCGCCCCGACGGCGGCGGCTACGAGTACGCCGACAAGAAGATCTCCGGCTTCAGCCTCACCCACGTCTCGGGCCCGGGCTGCCCGGTCGCGGGCGACCTGCCCGTGCTGCCGGTGACCGGCGCACTCTCCGGCGACCTCGGCAGTTCCTCCGTCGGCTTCAGCCATGCCGACGAGCAGTCCGCCATCGGGTCGTACAAGGTCACCGACGCCAACGGCGTGAAGACCGAGTTGACCGACACCACCCGCGCCGGCCTCGGCACCTTCACCTTCCCGGCGGGACAGCAGGCGAACCTGCTGTTCAAGCTCAGCGGGGGCGCCACCCAGGTGGACGGGACCCGCGTCCAGGTGGTGAACAGCAAGGAGATCAGCGGCGCGGTCGACAGCGGCCACTTCTGCGGCGCGAGCAACCGGTACACGCTGCACTTCGACATCAAGTTCGACCGGCCGTTCGCGGCGAGCGGCACCTGGGTCGGCGGCACCATCACCCCGGACGCGAAGTCGCTGAAGGCGGGCAAGGTCGGCCAGACCCCGCAGAAGTCCACGTCGAAGCCGCTGAAGGAGAAGCACTTCACCGTCCCGGCGAAGCCGGCCCCGACGGTCCACGGGAGCGCCGCCAAGGCCTCCGCCACGGCCTCCGCGGCCCCGAGCGCCAGCGCCGCCTCCCGGCTGTCCAAGGCCGCCGCGGCCGCCCAGCCGCCCACGACCGGCGCCAACGGCATGTACCTGACCTTCGACACCTCCTCGAACACCACGGTCACGGCGAAGGTCGGCATCTCCTACACGAGCGACGCCAACGCGGCGGGCAACCTCGCCACCGAGATCAAGAACTGGAACGTCGGCGCCGTCGAGAAGGCCAACCACGACGCCTGGAACGCGGTGCTGAAGAAGATCGAGGTGGGCGGCGGATCCGCCGACCAGCAGACGCAGTTCTACACCGCGCTCTACCACGCCCTGCTGCACCCGAACGTCTTCTCCGACGCCAACGGCCAGTACATGGGCATGGACAACCAGATCCACAAGCTGGCCAAGGGGCAGAAGGCCCAGTACGCCAACTACTCGGGCTGGGACACCTACCGCTCCCAGACCCAGCTGATGGCGCTGGCCGAGCCCAAGGTCGCCAGTGACGTCGTCACGTCGATGCTCAACGGCTACGACCAGACGGGCCTGCTGCCCAAGTGGGCCTCGAACAACGGCGAGAGCTACGTGATGGTCGGTGACCCGGCCGCCGGCATCATCGCCGACGCGTACGCCTTCGGCGCCACGGACTTCGACACGGCCAAGGCCCTCGCCGCCCTCCAGCACGAGGCCACCGTCCCGAACAACGACCGCCCCGGCGAGTCCGTGCGGGACGCCAAGGGCTACCTCCCGCTGGACGAGAACGACTACAACTGCTGCAACTTCTACGGCCCGGTCTCCACCCAACTGGAGTACGACAGCGCCGACTACGCCCTCGCCGCCTTCGCCAAGTCGCTCGGCAGGACGGACGTCTACGAGAAGTTCGCCACCCGCGCCCAGGACTGGATGAACGTCTTCAACCCGCAGACCGGCTACCTCCAGGCCAGGAACAAGGACGGCCAGTTCGCGGGCGGCTTCACCCCCGGCACCTCCAACGGCTTCGTGGAGGGCACCTCCGCGCAGTACACCCCCATGGTCCCGTTCAACCTGCAACAGCTTATCCAGGCCCGCGGCGGCACCAAGGCGTACTCGTCCTACCTGGACAGCCTCCTCGACGACATCACCAGCCCCGGCGGCACCGACGCCGACCTGAGCAACGAGCCCAGCGTCGAGATCCCCTGGGAGTACACCTACACGGGCCAGCCCTGGAAGACCCAGGCGGCGGTCCGCGCGGCCCAGCAGGGCCTGTACTTCAACGCCCCGGTCGGTTCCTTCGGCAACGACGACCTCGGCGCCATGAGCTCCTGGTACGTCTGGTCCGAGCTCGGCATGTACCCCGAGACCCCGGGCACCGACACCCTGGTGCTCGGCAGCCCGGCGTTCCCGGTCGCCCAGGTGACCCTCGGCACCGGCAGGACGGTCCGGATCAACGCGCCGCAGGCCGCGCCCGACGCGCCGTACGTGCAGTCGCTGAACGTCAAGGGCAAGGCGTGGAACACCTCCTGGCTGACGTTCCAGCAGTTCAAGGGCGCGGGCGCGCTCGACTACACGCTCGGCACCCAGCCGAACACCTCCTGGGCGTCCGGCCCGTCGGCGGTGCCGCCGTCGGACACCACGGGCGGCGGCCGGGTACTGGCGGCGACCGGTCCCAGCAACGGTCTGGTCCTCCAGCCGGGCACGGGCGACGACGCCACCCTCGACCTGACCAACCTCGGCAGCAAGGCCGTCACGGTCGACTGGACGGCGACGGCGCCGTCCGGCGTCACCGTGGACACGGCCTCCGGCTCGCTGACCGTGCCCGCCTCGGGCAGCGCCGAGGCGAAGGTCCACGTCACGGCCGGTGCGACCGAGGGGACGTACCCGGTCACCTTCGCCCTGACCGACCACAGCAGCGGTACGGCACTGTCCGGGGCGATCCTCCGGGTGGCCGTCGCCAAGGCCGGTGCGCTGTGGCCGTACAACACCAACGAGGGCATCTACCCCGACGGCACCACCTACTCGGGCGGGTTCGACGGCGGCGGCTGGGCCTACTCGCAGAACGCGCTGTCGGCGGCCGGCGTCACGAGCGGCTCCCCCCTCACGGTCGACGGCATCTCCTACACCTGGCCGACGGTGACCTCCGGTCAGCTCGACAACCTGGAGATGGCCGGCCAGACGATTCCGATGCCGGCCGGCACCTCGGGGGCGTCGCTGGGGCTGCTGGGCGCGGCGGTCAACGCCCCGACCGACGGCAGCGGGGTGTCGGGCACGCTGACCGTCACCTACACCGACGGCACCACCTCCCAGGCGACGGTCGGCTTCTCGGACTGGACGCTCAACGGCGGCCCGAGCAAGCCGCTGCCGGGTGACACGACGGCCGTCACCACCGCCTACCGGAACACCGGGAGCGGGGGCCGGGACGGCGTGAAGACCTTCGTGTTCGCCACGAAGGTCGCGCTGGACCCGTCCAAGCAGGTGGCGTCGGTGACGCTGCCGGTGACCGGCCAGACGGGCACCGACCACCTGTTCGCCTACGGCTTCGGCCAGTAGGCAGGCACAGCGCACGGCGGTACGGACGAGGGGGCCGGTTCCCCGGCTTGGATTTTTTAAGATTTATATAATTAACCGATAACTGCTAAAATGTCACTTTC
>NZ_JBEOYD010000055.1:0-54259 GCF_040296885.1 Streptomyces sp. NPDC001980
GCCGACCGGGCGGCCTGCCGGTCAGACGCCGACCGTCTCCTCGGCCTCCTCCTCGGCTTCCGCCACCTCGTCGGTCAGTCCGGCGGGAGACTCCGGTACGACCACGGCGGCGGCCGGTGCCGCCTTGGCCCGCTCGTGGGCCGCGGCGATCGCGGTGACCGCGAGGCCGGCCAGCAGCCAGACCGCGAGGGTCCACACGTTCCGGCCCAGGCCGTCGCTGCCGAAGTACAGCAGGCTGCGGACGCCCTCGACGAAGCCGGCGCCGTTCCAGAAGGCGTGCAGGGTGCCGAAGAAGCCGTTCTGCAGCTCGGGGCGGAACAACCCGCCGGAGCTGGTGAAGTTGAGCATCACGAACAGCACCATCATGGCCAGCGTGGTCCACCGCTTGAGGAAGGTGTGCAGGCCGACGCCGATGAGGAGGATGCCGGCGGAGTAGAGCCAGGCCATGCCCCAGACCCCGGCCAGGTCGTGGTGGGCGAGGTGGAACACCGGTCCGGCGAGGAACGCGCCGATGCCGCTGACGACGGCGGAGACGCCGAGCGCGAGCAGGGCGCGTATCCGCATGGGGAGCGCCGCGCCGGCCGCGCCGAGGGCGGCGACCGAGGCGTAGGAGCCGATGCTCACGGCGATGAGCAGGAAGAAGAGGCCCTGTCCGGTGGGGTCGTCGGCGACCGGCTTGGCGACATCGGTGACCTTGAGGGCCGCGCCGTTCTTCTCGGCGACCGGGGCGAAGACCTTCTCGACGGCCGTGGCGCCCATGTCGGAGGCGGCGCCGGCGACGATCAGCTCCGGAGCCTTGGCGCTCGGCACGTAGGCGCCGGTCACGGTACGGGACCTGAGCAGGTCGACGGCCGCGGCGCGGGTGGGGACGGTACGGACGTCGAGCTTGTCGCCGGCGGTGTCCTTGATGGTCTGCGCCAACACCTTCGCTTCCGGTCCGGCGCCGACCACGGCCACCGGCATGTGGTTCGGCTCCGGGTGGACGAACGCGCCCATGTAGGCGAGCCCCATGCCCAGGCACATCAGTAGCGGGGTGATCAGGTGCGTGAGCACATGGCGCAGGGCCGGTGACCTCATCGCGTACGACCTCCAGAACCTTCCGGGCCAAACTGGTTGGCTTATACAACTCACGAGCAAGTTGTAGTATACAACTAGATCGTCGGAGGAGGCATTCCCATGAGGACGTTGCCGTGGAAGGCGCGGCCGTCGAAGGTGTTCCCGTGACTACGGCGGAGACGGCAGTGGAGACCATCCAGCGCGAGATGACGACGTTCGCGCGCCGGGCCCGGGCGTCGGCCGGGCGCATGCACCCCGAGCTGTCGCTGGTGTCGTACACGCTGCTCGGGCATCTGGAGGAGCGCGGCGGCTGCCGGGCCACCGACCTGGCCGCGCACTACGCGCTGGACAAGTCGACGGTCAGCCGGCAGGTGGCGGCGCTGGAGCGTGCGGGGCTCGTCGAGCGGCGTCTGGACCCGGAGGACCACCGGGTCCAGGTGCTGCATCTGACGGAGGCGGGAGAGGAGATCCTGGCGCAGGTCACGCGGAGCCGCCGGGCCGCCTTCCGGGAGCGGCTGGCGGACTGGCCGGAGGCGGACCTGGTCAGGTTCGCCGGATACCTGGAGCGCTACAACGCCGGTACCCCGGCGGGCTCCGCCGACGACTGACCGAGCTGCTCCGGCACCCTGGCCGCGACGAAGGCGGTACGGCGGCGCAGGCGGAAGCCGAGCGACTCGTACAGCCGGATGGCGGTGGTGTTCTCGGCGCCGGTGTGCAGGAAGGGCGTCTCGCCGCGCTCCCGGATGCCGTACGCGACCGCGCGGATGAGCCGGGTCGCGAGGCCCTCGCCGCGGTGGGCCGGGTCGGTGCAGACCGCGCTGATCTCGGTCCAGCCCGGCGGGTGCAGCCGCTCCCCCGCCATCGCGATCAGCCTGCCCTCGCGCCGGATGCCCAGGTAGGTGCCGAGTTCGATGGTGCGGGGCAGGAACGGGCCGGGGCGGGTGCGCTCGACCAGGTCGAGGATCTCGGGTACGTCGGCCGGTCCGAGCCGGACCGCGGCCGGCTCCGGCACGGCGTCCATGCCCTCGTCCACCAGCTGTACGCCCGCGATGTTCATCGTGAGCTCCCAGCCCTCCGGGAGCTCACCGCGGTAGCCGGGCAGCGGGACCTCCGCGCCGGGGCCGGCCAGGGCGGCGAGGTCCGCCCAGTCGTCGGCGTCGGGATCGTCGGGCAGCGCCAGCCACGGGGAGACGTCGACGGGATAGCGCAGGATCCGGCCGCGCCGCTCGGCGAAGAGGACGTGCGGGCCGGTGAGCGAGGCGCGGGCGGGGTTGTCCAGGACGTGCGGAGCGCCCTCGCGGGCGTTCGGGACGCTCATTCGGCGACCTCGATCACGATCTTGCCGAGGGCGTGCCCGTCCTCGACGGCGCGCAGCGCCTCGTCGGCCTTCTCCAGCGGGAAGGTCCCCGAGACATGCGGGTCGAGTTCACCGGCCACGACCAGCTCGGCGACCTCGTCCAGGACCGCAGCGGTGCGGGCGCGTTCCACCCGGGCCCCGCCCAGCGCGGCGACGGTCTCCGGCGGGGCGCCCGCCGTGATCAGCTTGGTGCGGTCCGCGAGCAGTCCGGCGGCCTCGGCGAGCACCTCGCCGCCGACCAGGTCGTAGACGCCGTCCACGCCCTGGGGCGCGGCCGCCCGCACCCGGTCGGCCAGCCCCGGGCCGGAGGGCACGTGCACGGCGCCCAGCGACTCCACGAGGTCCTTCTTGCCCTCGCTCGCCACGCCGACCACCCACAGGCCCCAGGCGTGGGCGATCTGCAGGGCCGCCGCGCCGACTCCCCCGCCCGCACCGGTGACCAGCAGGGTCGCGCCCTCGGGCAGGTCGAGCTGGCGCACGCCGTCGTAGGCGGTGGCTCCGGCGACCGGCAGGGTGGCGGCGTCGGCGAAGGACAGCGCGGCGGGCTTGTGCGCGGTCACGGACGCCGTCAGCAGGGCGTACTCGGCGAACGCACCGCCGGGCGTGTTGCCGAAGACCTCGTCGCCGACCGCGAAGCCGGTCACGCCCTCGCCGGTCTCCTCGACCACACCGGCGGCCTCGCTGCCGAGGACGACCGGGAAGCGCGCCTCCCCCTCGCCGGGGCGGCGGAAGCCGTTCCGCAGCTTCCAGTCGACGGGGTTGACTCCCGCCGCGCGGACCGCGATCAGCAGTTCACCGGGACCGGGAACCGGCCGGTCCAGCTCGGCGAAGGCCTCGGTCTCGGGCCCGCCGTGCCTGGTGTAGACGTACGCCTTGGGCATCGTGTTTCCTCGCTCTCTGGTGCTGTCACCGGTGTCCCGGCAGCCGCACTCAGCGGCAAGGACGGGCACGGGGCGGCTATTCCCGCACCCGCGGATCGTTCATACGGCCGCAATGATCGGGGGCCTGACCAGGGCGGGAGCACCCGATCGGACGTCGTACGGTTGAAGCATGAACGTCACCCGAGGCTTCGCCGGCCGCCCCCGTGTCCACAACGCCGGTCTGCCGCCCGGCCAGTACGACACGGGCGAGGACTGGCCGGTGCTGTCCGCCGAGGTGACGCCGGAGCTGGCGCCGGCCGACTGGTCGTTCCGCATCGACGGTCTGGTGACCGAGCCGCGCACCTGGGACTGGGACGCGGCGCAGGCGCTGCCCGCGTCGGCCTACGAGGGTGCCATCCACTGCGTGACCAGCTGGTCGAAGTTCGGGGTCCGATTCGGCGGCGTCTCACTGGACGCGTTCTTCGATGTGGTGCGCCCACATGGTTCCGCCACACATGCCGTCGCCTACTCGCACACGGGCTACACCGCCAACCTGCCGCTCGCGGACCTCACCGGCGGGCGGGCCTGGATCGCCTTCGAGTACGAGGGTGAGCCGCTGCCCGCCGAACACGGCGGCCCGGCACGGCTGCTGGTGCCCCACCTGTATTTCTGGAAGAGCGCCAAGTGGATCGCCGGCATCACCCTCCTCGACCACGACGAGCCGGGCTTCTGGGAGCGCAACGGCTACCACGCGCGGGGCAACCCGTGGCAGGAGCAGAGGTACGCCGGTGACTGAGACGACGACCACCGGGACTGCCTTCGCTCCCCCGACGCGCTTCGCGGTGCCCGGGCGCATCGAGGTCGGCGGTCAGGCCGCGGCGGTGTGGCAGACGGCCACGCTCACCGGGATACGGCGCGAGACCCCGCACGCGGCGACCTTCCGGTTCGCGGTGCCGGCCTGGGCGGGGCATCTGCCGGGGCAGCACCTGATGCTGCGGCTGACCGCCGCGGACGGCTACACGGCCCAGCGCCACTACTCCCTCGCCTCCCCGCCGGACGACGCCGGGCACATCGAGCTGACGCTGGACCACGTCCCGGGCGGCGAGGTCTCCGGCTGGTTCCACACGGTGGCCCGGCCCGGTGACACCGTCGAGGTGCGCGGTCCGCTGAGCGGCTTCTTCGCCTGGCCGGGCGACCGGCCCGCGCTGCTGGTCGGTGCCGGTTCCGGGGTCGTACCGCTGATGTCGATGGTCCGGCACCACCGGATCCGGGCCCTGGACGTGCCGCTGCGCATGGTGGTGTCGGCACGCTCCCCCGAGGAGCTGATCTACGCGCGGGAGCTGGGCACCGAGACCACGACCGTGTTCACCCGCGCCGCACCCCAGGGTGTCCCGGTGGGACGTATGTCCGCCTCACATGTGGCCCCGCTCCTGGCCGCGCAGCCCGAGGGTGGGTGGGAGGCCTATGTGTGCGGCTCCAACGGGTTCGCGGAGCACGCCTCACGGCTGCTCGTGGCGGCCGGACAACCGGTGGACCGGATCCGCATCGAGCGGTTCGGCTGAGCCGCGGCGCCCCGGGCGGCCGACCGGCCGGGCAGCACAGGACCGGTGCGCGGAGCCGGGGCGGGGCTTGCAGAGCCGGGGCGTTCGGCTCCGGACATGCGGTCCGGGGGCGTGCGGTCAGTGGGTCCCGGGGGCGCCGGGACGGGCGGGCGGCGCGCGCCGGAACCCGTGCTTCAGCCGGTCCCGCACCCGTACCTCCGGACGGTGGGCGAGGTGCTCCGAACGGGGTACCAGTCCCCGTGTGGACGCTCGCATGCGAGCGGGGGCACGCTGGGAGCTGCGGACCGGCTGTCCGGCCCTCCGGCTCTTGTGGCGGCGAGGAGGTCGACATGCGTACCCGGGTGCGTGGCTGGCGCTGGCGGCAGAACCCGCTGCGGCGCAAGTCCGACATGGTGGAGGCGTGGATCGCGCTCGCCGTCGCGGTCCTGCTGTGCGTGGGGGCACCCCTGGTGGGTGCGGTGGCGGGGCTCTGGGCCCATGAGCAGGCGCGGTCGGTGGCGGCGGTGGAGCGGGCCGAGCGGCACATGGTGCGGGCCGTGGTCGTCGGCGGCACCCCGGAGCAGCTGCCGTCGGTGCAGGGCGGCGACCGGGCGCACGCCTACCAGACGAATGTCCGCTGGACCGTGCCCGGCGAGGGGACGAAGACCGCGTCGGCCCGGGTGCCGGCGGGGACCCGGACCGGTGACGTGGTGGACGTGTGGTTCGACCGGCAGGGGCACGGGGTCGCCCCGCCGCCCGACGAGGTCGCCGTCTGGCAGCACACGGTCACCGTGGGCCTGTGCGGGGCGAGCGGCGCGGCGGCCGTGGTACTGCTCGGCCACGGCGTCGTGCGCCGGGTGGCGCTGCGCCACCGGCTCGCCGAGTGGGAGCAGGAGTGGGCCCGCACCGGACCGGACTGGACCCGTGGCCGCGCCTGAGACGCCTGCCCGGGCTGCCCGCGTCGACCGGCCCGGGCCACCGCCCTCGTCCCGCCACCGCCCTCGCCCACACCCGGGCCTCAGGCTCGGCGCTCGCCGCTGCGACCGAGGTGACCCGACCACCCGCCCCGGCCACCCGGTCGCCCGGGGTTCTTCCGCCTGCCGTCCACGACCGGCCGCCCGGCATCCCTGACCAGCAGCTCCACAGCTGACGGCAGATGCTTTTCGCAGTTTTCGGACTGTGCAGAGGCCTGGCGATTCATCGGATCACCCACGTACGGTGTGATCATCCGCACCTACCCTTCTCCAAGGCGGTTGTTGATGGCCCTGTTCGACCTCCCCCTCGACGAGCTTCGGGAACACCGCAGTGCGTCGGTGGCGCCCGACGACTTCGACGCCTTCTGGTCCAGGACGCTCCAGGAAACGCGCGAGCACGGTCTCGACGCCCGTTTCGAGCCGGTCGACGCCGGGCTGTCCACGGTCGACGTCTACGACGTGACGTTCGCCGGGTTCGGCGGCCACCCGGTCAAGGGCTGGCTGCGGCTGCCGGCCGGCACCACCGAGCCGCTGCCGCTGGTCGTGGAGTTCGTCGGGTACGGCGGCGGGCGCGGGCTGGCGCACGAGAACCTGCTCTGGGCGTCGACGGGACGGGCGCACTTCACGATGGACACCCGCGGCCAGGGCAGCGCCTGGGGCGGCGGGGGCGGCACCGCGGACCCGGTGGGCAGTGCGCCGGCGTACCCCGGGTTCATGACCCGTGGCATCGACGCGCCCGAGAACTACTACTACCGCAGGGTGTTCACGGACGCGGTCCGCGCGGTGGAGGCGGCCCGTTCGCATCCGCTGACCGACGCGACGCGGACCGCGGTGCTCGGCGCCAGCCAGGGCGGCGGGATCACCATCGCGGTCGGCGGTCTGGTCCCGGACCTGGTGGCGGTCGCGCCGGACGTGCCGTTCCTGTGCGACTTCCCGCGGGCAACCACCCTGACGGACCGTCACCCGTACCGGGAGATCGCCCTGTTCCTCAAGACCCACCGCGGCCGCTCGGCGGACGTGCAGCGCACCCTCTCCTACTTCGACGGGGTGCACTTCGCGGCGCGCGGCCGCGCCCCGGCGCTGTTCTCTGCGGCCCTGGAGGACCAGACCTGTCCGCCCTCCACGGTCTACGCGGCCTTCAACTCCTGGGCGCACGAGGACAAGACGATCGAGGTGTACGACTTCAACGACCACGAGGGCGGCGGCCCGTACCACGAGGCGGCGAAGGCGCGCTGGCTGCGCTCGTACGTCTGAGGAGGCGGCGGAGATGGACACGCGGGAGGCCGCCGAGCGGTTCGTCCGGGTCTGGGAGCGGGGCTGGGCCGCGCACGACGTGGATGCGCTGCTCGCCCTGTACGCCGAGGACTGCGTGCACCGCTCGATGCCGTTCCGCGCCCCGCACCGGGGGCGGGACGAACTCGCCGCCTATCTGCGCTGGTCGTTCGAGGCGGAACGGGTGACGGACGTCCGCTTCTCGGCGCCGCTGGTGGGCCCGGACGGGGTCGCGGCGGCGGAGTTCCGGGTGCGGTCGGAGGAAGGGGGTACGGCGGCCACGCTGGCGGGGTGCGTGTTCGTGCGCTTCGACGCGCGGGGCCTCGCGGTGGAGTCCCGCGACTACTGGCACACCGCGGAGGGGCACCAGGAGCCGGCCGGGGGACTCTTCCTCCTCTGACCTTCCCTCCAGTCCGACCAGTCGGTACGTTCGGGATGCCCGGGCCGCAGCGTCGCGGTCCGGGTTTTCCGGCGTACGACGGAGGGCGCATGTCCGAGCACGAGTCACAGCCCCAGCCCCAGCCCCAGCAGCCGCAGGTCCACGGTCACTGCGATCCGCGTTTCGCGGCGGTGCGGGAGGCGTTCGAGGAGAACTTCCGGGACCGGGAGGAGCTGGGCGCCGCCGTCGCGGTGACGGTCGGCGGCGAGACGGTGGTGGACCTGTGGGGCGGCTGGGCCGATCCGGCGCACAGCCGGCCGTGGGAACGGGACACCGTGGTCAACGTCTGGTCCACCACCAAGGGCCCGGTGGCCCTGTGTGCGCACATCCTGGCCGACCGGGGGCTGCTCGACCTCGACGCGCCGGTGGCGGACTACTGGCCCGAGTTCGCGGCGGCCGGCAAGGAGCGGGTCCTGGTCCGTCACCTGCTCTCGCACCGGGCCGGGCTGTCCGGGCTGCGCGAGCCGCACTCGCTCCAGGACCTGTACGACTGGGAGCTGACGACCGCGCGACTGGCGGCGACGGAGCCCTGGTGGGAGCCGGGGACCCGATCCGGGTATCACGCGCTCAGCTACGGCTTTCTGGTCGGCGAGGTGGTGCGGCGGGTGTCGGGACTGCTGCCCGGGGCGTTCCTGGAACGGGAGGTCACCGGGCCGCTGGGGGTCGACTTCACCGTCGGGCTGCCGGAGAAGGAATCGGGCCGGGCGGCCGAGCTGGTGCATCCCCGGGGCGTGTCGGACAGCGAACAGGCCGCGATCTTCAGCCAGCTGGCGCCCGCCGCGGTCGCCGCCCTGGCCAACCCGGGCGTGGGCGCGACCGCGGCGAACACCCCCGAGTGGCGGGCGGCCGAGATCCCGGCGGCCAACGGGCACGGCACGGCCCGGGCGGTCGCGGCGCTGTACGGGGTGTTCGCGGGCCGGGGCGAGTACGGCGGGCTGCGCGTGCTGTCGCCGGAGGCGGCCGAGCGGGTGCGGGAGGGCCAGGGCAGCTGCCGCGACCTGGTGCTGGGGGCGGGTTTCGAGCACGAGACCGAGATCGGGCTCGGACTCTGGCTGAGCGGACCGAACGGCTCGTACGGGCCGAATCCGCGCGCCTTCGGGCACGACGGGTTCGGCGGCTCCTGCGGGTTGGCCGACCCGGAAGCGGGGATCTCCCTCGGATACGTCATGAACCGCATGGGACCGCGGATCGCCGACGACCCGCGGAAGACAGCGCTGGTCAACGCCGTTTACGCGAGTCTGTGAGGCCCGCACGGTTTCGGCCGAACCCGGCGGCCGCTCTTCCCTGATGGTTTAGACCAATGCTAGATGTGGTCGCGGAACGAACCCGCACGGCTACGTCTTGTCATCGGGCCCGCCGGCAGGCGTCAGCACGCCTGTCCGCGTGCCCGGTGACCAAGCCCTGTCACCCACAGGAGGCGCGGCATGGCCCGCACCACCCCCCACGACCACTCCGAGAACGAAGGGCAGCCCCTGTACTGGCGGATCGCGACACAACTCCTGGGCGAACTGCGCGACGGCACCCTGCCGCCCGGGGAACGGCTGCCGGCGGAACGGCAGTTGGCGCGGCACTTCGGAGTCAGCCGGGAGACCGTCCGGCAGGCGCTGGAGGTGCTGCGGCACAGCGGACTGGTGGCCACCGACCGACGGGGCAGTCACGCGACGCTGCACGGCCGTCCGGTGGAGAGCCCGGTCTCCCTGGCCTTTCCGGTGGGCGCCGGGCCCACGGAGCACGGCGCGGTCGACCGGGCCACGGTGACCTGGGAGGAGCCACCGCCCGAGCACGCGGCGGCGCTCGGGCTGGCCCCGCACCGGCCGACCCTGGTGCACCGTTATGAGTCCGCCTCCCCCGACGGCCACGCCCTGCGCACCGCCGTGACCTCGTTCTCGGCGGTGGCCCTGACCGAGGTCGAGGAACTGGGCCGCTACCGGGACCGGGCCGACGGCTGTGCCGCCGCACAGCTGCGCCGGGCCTACGACTGGATGCGCAAGGCGGGCCTCACCCTGCACCACCGGGACTCCATCACCCAGGTCGCGGACGCGTCCTCGGTGCGGGTGACCCGCCGGGTGCACGACCAGTACGCTCGCCCGCTGGAGATCACCGACCTGGTGGTGGACGCCCAGCAGGACGCGCTGGTCTACGAGTTCACGGTGCCTGCCGCGGGCTGACCGCGACGGGCCACGACCAGCCGGGCGCGGGGGCTGCCGTCCTCGCGCTCGCCGAACTCGGGCAGCGGGTACAGGTCCGTGCCGAACCCCGCCCGCGCCAACTCCGCCAGCACGTCGCGGAGTCGGAAGGCCCGGTAGTACATGACGAACGGGGGCCGCCAGAGGGCGTTGCGGACCCGCATCACGGCGTCGAAGCCCAGCAGCATCCAGAACCCGGGGCTGGTGGGCCGCGGCGGCGCGAGCACCGGGAAGGCGAAGGTGCCGCCCGGTCGCAGCACCGCGTGGACCTGGTCGAAGAGGCCGGGCAGCTCCCTGGGCAGGAAGTGACCGAACGCCCCGAAGCTGACGACCAGGTCGAAGCCGGGCCCGAACGGCAGGGCCCGGGCGTCGCCACGCACGTAGGTGACGTCCGGGCCCTCGGGCGGGGACTGCCGGCGGGCGATCTCCAGCATGCCGGCACTGAAGTCGACCCCGGTGACGCTGCGCCGGCACACCTGGGCCAGCACCTGGGTACCGGCTCCCGTCCCGCAGCACAGGTCGAGACCGTCCTCGAACGGACCGAGCGGGGTGAGCGCCTTCGCGACCGCGTCGAGGACCGGGTCGGGTGTCCGGAAGGGGGTGTGGTCGAACTTCGGGGCCAGCAGGTCGTAGCCGCGCTCTACCGAGGACAGCGCCTGGACGGTGAGTTCACGGAGGCTCGGGCCTTCGGGGCTGAACATCCGGCCAGCTTACGGGAGCACACGGCGCGGGCGCGGCCCAGCGGGGGCCACGCCCGCGCCGTCCGGTGTCACGCCACCGTGAGCGTGAGGGCGCCCGTGTAGGTGGAGCCCGCGGTGATCGCCGTCTCGATGCCGCCGACCGTCAGCTTCACGGTCCTGCCGCGCGGCGCCCGCACAGCCGCGTCGGCCGCGAGGGTGAGGCTGGTCAGGTACGACGTCCCGGTGACCGTCCACGTCGAGCCGCTGTTCAGCTTCACCACCACGCCGTTGTTGACGGCGGCCTGCGCGGTGTTGGTGACGATGCCCAGCTCGTAGAAGGTGGAGGAGTCGATCGAGGAGACCCGGTGCTTGGCCTTCGTCGCCGAGATGACGCCCTCGACACGGGAGTCCTCGAAGGTGAGGACCATGTTCTTGCCGTTGCGCATGCCGTTGTAGAAGTCGCCCTGCAGCCGGATGGAGCTGAAGGTGGCGGCGCCGTCGGTGGAGTGGACGGCGGTGACGTCGAACGAGGAGTTCTTCACCGGGTCGGTGGTGGGCTCGGTGTAGACCCCGACGTTCATCATCTTGCCGTTGACGTTGACCGGGCCCGGGTCGTCCAGCTCGATCATCTGCAGGATGACGCCGTCCCGCGGGTTGAGCCGGGCACCCTGCGAACCGTCCACCGAAATCGTGGTCTGCTGGCCCTTGTTGAGGAAGGTGGCCCGCTCGGAGTTGACGACGGTGCCGCCGTCCAGGGTGAGTTGACCGGCGCCGAAGAACATGTAGCCGAAGTGACCGGAGTTCACCACCGTGCTGCGCTCCGGGATGCTCTGCAACTCGGCGTTGGACAGGCCGAGTTCCAGCTCGGTGTTGAGGGCGGCGACCGCGTCGCGGGTGCTGTCGCCGTAGTGCACGACGGCGGCCGGCCCGGCGATGATCGTCGCGTAGGAGCCGACGTCGAAGCGGGAGCCGAGCACGCGGACCGTGGCGTCACCGATGGCGTAGGTGCCGTAGCCGTAGTCGCCGGTGTTGCCGACGTGGCTGTTGATCGCGGTCAGCTTCAGGCCGCTGCCGCCCTCGACCGACAGCGCGCCCCAGGTCTCCGAGAACACGGTCGAGTTGAGGTAGGTGGCGATGCTGCCCGCGCCGATCAGGTTGGTGGCGCGGACGTTGCCGTCCAGGCCCAGCATCCAGGGCACCGACTCCATGTACGGGGTCTCGACGGTGGCCTGGTAGTCGGCGGGCAGGACGCCGTTGCGGGCGCGCAGGAAGGAGTCCTTGACGAGGACGTTGGCACCGCCGTCGGCGATGACGGTCGTACGGACCACACCCTTGGTGCTGACCCGGGCGCCGTCCACGACCAGTTTGGTCGCCGAGCCGTCGCCGACCACGGCCGCGCCGTACCCGGCGAAGTCCGAGCGCCCGTTGCCGTCGAGGGTGATGGTGGGGCTCTGCAGGGTGTAGCTGCCGCTCTCGACGTACACGCCGTTGAAGCACTCGCCGGTGGAGGCGATGGACACGTTCCGGGCGGCCGTGTCGGTGACCTTGCCGCCGCGTACGGCGGAGAGCACGGACTTGGCGGAGTCGACCCCGTCGGAACCGACGTACAGGGCCTGCCGGAACGGGAAGGTCAGCGTCTGGTAGGTGACGTCGTTGGACTCGGCGACCGTGAGGACGACGTCACCCCGGTAGGTGCCGGCCTGGATGAGGGTCCCGGTGGCGCCGGTCGCGGTGAGCAGCTGGCCGGTCTCCACGCCGTCGACGGTGAGGCTGATGTCGTACCCGTCCGGGGCGACGATCTTTCCGCCGTCCCCGATGGTCAACTGGCTGACCTGGGTGGTCGCGGCGAGTTCGTAGGTCTCCCCCGCGGCGACGGAGATCGTCCTGCCCGACGCCTTCGGCGCGGCGGTGGCGGTGCCGGCGGCGACCGGAACGAGCACGGCCGCTGCCGTGGCGGAACCGGCGATCAGGAACGAGCGTCGGGATGTCAGCGTCATTGCGGGCCTTTCCACGGGTGGAGTGCGCGAGTGCAGCGTCGCGCAGAGTTACGAGTCGCCCGTCGAAACCAAGGCGACGAAAGCACCTGAGGTGCGCAGGTGGGAGTGAATCAGCCCTGGGAAACCCGGGACAGGCATTGCGCACACGCATCCCGGAACCCGATGCCTTCGATCGTGCAGCCCACTTCATGGCGATCACACAGAGTGGCCACAGTCCCCGGCGGCGGGCACGCACGACGGCGAGGTGGACGGCCCGCGCGCCGTTCACCTCGCCGTTCTCGACCACGTGCCTATGCCGGGGCGATCATCCCCGCCGACAGGTCGATGTCCGCCCCGCACAGTCCCGGCATCGCGAGCATGGCAACCAGCGCCCGCGCGACCTCGTCCTCCTCCACCAGCCGCCCGAGCGCGGCCCGGGAGGCGAAGTCCCGTTCCGCCTCCTCGGCGGTGCAGCCGGTGAGTTCGGCGGTGAGCCGGAAGTTGCGGTCCATGCGGGGTCCCCGGACCGGGCCCGGGGAGAGGGAGTTGACCGCGACGCCGTGCGGGCCCACCTCGCCGGCCAGCGTCCGGGTGAGGCCGATCAGCGCCATCTTGGAGGCGGTGTACGGCGTACGGTTGAGCAGCGGCCGTTTGCCGCTGACCGAGGCGACGTTGACGATGTCGCCCCGTCCGGCGGCGAGCATGGGCGGCAGGAAGGCCCGGCACATGAGATAGACGCCGCGTACGTTGGCGGCGAACACGTCGTCCCACTCGCCGGGTTCTATGTCGACGAGCGGCCGCACCGGTCCCGCGACGCCCGCGTTGTTGACGAGCAACGACACGTCCTCGTCGAAGAGTTGGACGGCCAGCGCGCGCACGGCAGCGGGGTCGGAGACGTCGCACACCGCCGTGCGGGCCGTCTCGCCGACCTTGGCCGCGGCCTCCGCGAGGGCCCGCTCGTTCCGGCCGACCAGGATCACCCGGGCCCCGGCGTCGGCGAGCGCCAGCGCGAAGGCCCGGCCGAGCGGGCCTCCCCCGCCGGTGACCAGGGCCGTACGGCCGTCCAGGCTCACGCTTCGTTCCACGGCAGCGCATCGCCCGCGGCCCTCGCGGCCCGTACGTCGCCCGAGCGGGCGTGGCCCTCGAACAGCTCGACCCGGGAGGCGCGCCCGCACAAGCGTCCGAGCAGGGCCTGCGAGGCGGTGTCGGTGACCTCCTGGTAGGTGACCGTCTTGAGGTACTTCCCCACCCACAGGCCGCCGGTGTAGCGGGCGGCACCACGTGTGGGCAGCACATGGTTCGTGCCGATGACCTTGTCGCCGAACGACACACAGGTGCCCTCGCCGAGGAACAGGGCGCCGTACTGGGTCATCCGCTCCAGCGCGAGGCGGGGCTCGGCGGTCAGCACCTCGACGTGTTCGAAGGCGAACGCGTCGGCGAGTTCGTACAGTTCGTCGATCGAGCCGACCACGTGCACCTGGCCGTGGTTGCGCCAGGCGGGCTCCGCGTAGTCGCGGGTGGGCATGCCGGGCAGGAGGCGCTCGACTTCGGCGATGGTCTGCTCGGCGACCTCGCGGGAGGTGGTGATCAGGACCGCCGGGGAGTCCGGGCCGTGCTCGGCCTGGGAGAGCAGGTCGACCGCGCAGACGAACGGGTCGGCCCGGTCGTCGGCGAGGACCAGGATCTCCGTGGGGCCGGCGAACAGGTCGATGCCGATCTCGCCGAAGAGCTGGCGCTTGGCCTCGGCGATGTAGGCGTTGCCGGGGCCCGCGATGAGGTTGACCGGCACCATGGTGTCGGTGCCCACGGCCATCGCGGCGACCGCCTGGACGCCGCCGAGCAGCCAGATCTCGTCGGCGCCGGCGAGGTGCATGGCGGCGACGGTGGCGGCGGGGATCTCGCCGTGGATGGGCGGGGTGCAGGCGACCACGCGCGGTACGCCCGCCACCTTGGCGGTGACGATGGTCATGTGGGCGGAGGCGGTGAGCGGGTAGCGGCCGCCGGGGATGTAGGCACCGGCCGCCTGTACCGGGATGTGTTTCTGGCCGAGCTTCACGCCCGGCAGCGTCTCCACCTCGAACTCGCCCATCGAGTCGAGCTGGTGGCGGGCGAAGGTGCGGACCTGCTCCTGGACGAACCTGATGTCGTCGATGACCTGCTGCGGCACCGAGGCGACGATCTTCTCGACCTCCTCCGCGCCCAGTCGGAAGGAGTCGGGGCTCCACCTGTCGAACTTCTCGGAGTACTCGCGGACGGCCGCGTCACCGCGCTCGCGGATGTCCGCGATGACACCGGTCACCGTCTCACGCACCTGGTCGAGGGAGGCGGCCACCTCGGCCCGGGGCACGGCGTGCTTCAGGATCTCTGCCACAACTGCGGCCTTTCTCGGAAGGATCGGGGTTACACCGGGGGCGCTTCGAAGAGCACGTCGGGGTCGTTGAACTGCTCCTTGGCGACCGACTCGCTCATCGGGTCGGCGGTCCCCCACTGGTCCTGGGTGATCGGGTCGTCCACGTCGTGCCGGCCGGGGTGCCACAGGTCCTCTTCGAGGACGGCCAGTTCGGTGGTGTACTCGACGGTGTTGCCGTGCGGGTCGTGGAAGTACGAGAAGGTGTTGTCGCCCGCCAGGTGGCGTCCCGGACCCCAGGTGAGCCGGGTCCCGGCGCGCAGGGCACGCCCGGTGCCGCGCATGTACTCCTCCACCCCCCGCATCTCGAACGAGGCGTGGTGCAGCGACACATGGGGGCCGCGCGCGATGGCGAAGGAGTGGTGCAGCGGGCTGCACCGCAGGAAGTACATGAGGTCGCCCATGTGCGTGGAGTACAGGGTGTCGGTGAGCCGGAAGCCCAGGTGCCGGATGTAGAAGTCGCGGAGCCCCTCCGGGTCCTGGGAGTTGACCACACAGTGCGAGAGCCGCACCGGGATGGCCTCCCGCTCCTCGATCTTGCGATGGGTGCGGGTCGCCACGTCCGCGGAGACCTCGACGACCCGCCCGTCCGGGTCGAAGAAGCGCAGCCCGTAACCGCCGCCCGGGGTGTCCAGCGCCCGGGGCTCGTGGATGACCTGCACCCCGGCCCGCCCCAGACGCACCGCCAGTTCGTCGACGGCCGCCGGTGACACCGCGCCGAAGGCGACGAGGTCCATCCGCTTCCGCTCGTCCTCGCGGATGCGGACGATGTACTGCTCGGGGCTGCCCTCGGCGGCGAAGAACGCGATGCCGCTGTCGTTCGCGACCTCGGTCAGACTCCAGGTGGTGCCGTAGAAGGCGCGCTGGGTGGCGAAGTCCGGTACGGCCAGGTCGACATGGCGCAGATGGGTGATGGGCTGGAAGCTCATGCGTGGCTCCTGACGGTGTTGCGCTGGTGGCCGAGGCCGGTGATCTCCGCGTCGATCACGTCGCCGGGCTTGAGGAAGACCCCCCAGTGCGCGCCGTTGCCGGCCGGGGAGCCGGTGAGCAGCAGGTCGCCCGGGCGCAGGGTGGTGGTCGTGGAGGCGTAGGCGATCAGCCGGGGAATGTCGAAGATCATGTCCTTGGTGGACTCGTCCTGCCGGACCACCCCGTTGTGCCGCAGCGTGATCCGCAGGTCGCCCGGGTCGCCGACGAAGTCCGCGGGGACCAGGAACGGCCCGGTCGGCAGGAAGGTGTCGGCGTTCTTGGCGGTGAACCAGTCGGTGCCGATGGCCTTCAGGTCGGGCCGGTACAGCCGGTCACGGGTGGTGAGGTCGTTGCTGATCGTGTAGCCGGCGACGTACGACATCGCCTCCGCGGCCGGGATGTTCTTTCCCGGCTTCCCGATGACCAGGGCGAGTTCGAGCTCCCAGTCGTGCTGTTCGCCGAGCGCCGGCAGCACGACGTCGTCGTACGGCCCGCACAGTGCGCGCGGTGAGCCGAGGAAGATGTACGGGACGCCGCTCCGGATCCGCTCGTCCATCATCTGCTCGGCGTCGGCGCGGGCCTCCTCGGGGGTGGCGCCGTGCACGCTCTCCTTCTCTGCGGCGACCAGATCGACCACGTGCTTGCGGTAGTTGGCGCCGCTCTGCAGGATCTGGCCGGGTTCGAGCGGCGTCCGGACCCGCAGGCCGGCCAGGTTGTGCCACTCGCCGTCGGTGGCGGCGGCCAGCTCGTGCAGCCGGGGCAGCCAGGTGTCCCAGTCCTCGACCAGCGCGCGTACCGACGCGACCAGGCCGGAGAGGTCGCGGACCCGCGTACCGGCGACCAGGCCGGGGAAGGCGGCTGCGCCGTCGCTGAAGGTGCCGAGCGCGAAGGGTCCGGCGTGGGAGGGGGAAGGTTCGGGCACGGGCGGCTCTCCTCGTACGGGTGGGGGCTCGCCTTCGACGCTAGGCATCGCGTCCGGTCGGCGGAAATGGCCGTTCGCGATGCCTGCCATCGCCTGCGCACCCGTCCCCCGCCTCCCTCGATGCGTGGCTGCGGCCTGCATCGATGTGCGGCCGCGCCGCGTGGGACCGCCATCGCCGTCGGGGATGGATGACGTCCCCCTTGTCGATGCCTCGATCCGTTGACCCTGCACCTACCGCCGATCAGGCTCGATGCCACCCCGAACCGAGGAGCGCACCGTGGTAGTCGAGCACGCCGAGCTGACCGTCGAGGACGGCCGGGAAGCGGAATTCGAGGAGGTCTTCGGCAAGGCCCGCGAGGTGCTCGCCGAGGCGGACGGGTTCCGCTGGGCCGAGCTGCTGCGTGGCGAGGAGCGGCCGCGGACGTTCCTGCTGCTCGTCGGCTGGGAGTCGGTCGAGGCGCACACGGTCGGCTTCCGGGAGTCGGAGCGGTTCGCGCGCTGGCGGGCCCTGGTCGGCCCGTTCTTCGCCGCGCCGCCGGCCGTCGAGCACTACCGCGAGCTGGGCCCCCGCTTCACCGGCTGAAAGCTGCTGACCCCCACCACCTGTCTTTCTACTTTCGCAAGGATCGCCCATGCCCGTGAACAAGGTGCTCGTCGTCGGCGGCGGCATCACCGGAAGCGTGCTGTGTCTCGCCCTCGCCCAGCGCGGGGTCGAGGTGGAGCTCGTCGAGGTCTCGCCCCAGTGGTTCGGGGTGGGCCATGGCATCACCATCCAGGGCAACGCGCTCAAGGCGCTGCGTTCGGTCGGCGTGCTGGACCGGGTGCTGACCCGTGCGGTGCCGTTCGACCTGATGCGGCTGCGCCGGGCGGACGGCGGTCTGATCACCGAGCTGGAGACCCCGCACACCGGTGGCGCGGACCTGCCGTCCACGGCGGGCGCGCTCCGCTCCGACCTGCAGAACGCGCTGTGCGACGCGGTGTACGCGCACGCCGTCACGGTCCGCCTGGGCCTGAGCGTGCGCGGCCTCGACCGGTCCGCCGGCCATGTGGACGTGACGTTCACCGACGGCTCCACCGGCCGCTACGACCTGGTGGTCGGCGCGGACGGCATCAACTCGGCGATGCGCGCGCTCATCGGGATCTCGGCGAAGCCGCGCCCCGTCGGCATGTCGATCTTCCGGGTGGTGGCCCGGCGCCCCGCCGAGATGGACTGTGCCGAGGTGTACTACGGCGGTCCGCGCTACAAGGCCGGCTACAGCCCGATCTCCGACGACCAGTGCTACGCCTACCTCCTCGACGAGAACCTGGACGCCTCCCTGATCGGCCCACGGGCCTCGCTGGACCTGCTGCGCGAGCGCGGCGCCGGGTACGGCGGCACCTGGGGGAAGGTCCTCGCCGCGCTGCCGGACGACACGGCGGTGGACTACCGCTGGATCGAGGCGGTGCTGGTCGACGAGGACTGGCACCGGGGCCGGGCCATGGTGATCGGCGACGCCGCGCACGCCTGCCCGCCACTGATCGCGCAGGGTGCCGCGATGTGCATGGAGGACGCGGTGCTGCTGGCCGAGCTGGTCACCGCCGACGAGCCGGTGGACAGGGCGCTGGAACGGTTCATGGCCCGGCGGCTGCCCCGCGTCCGCATGGTGCTGGACAACTCCCTCCGGCTCGCCGAGTGGGAGATCCACCCGGACACGCCGGGCGCCGACCCGGCCCGGATCATGTCGGAGACCCTCGCTTCCCTGACGGTGGCCGCATGAGCACGCCCGTCGTCGACTTCCACGGCCATCTCGCGGTCCCCGAAGCCGACGCCCTGGTGGCCGGCACCGAAGGCTTCGCGGCCGAGCTGGCCGCCGAGCAGCGCGCCCATTCCCCCGAGTCACTGACCGCCAACCGAGCTCAACTCCAGCGCCTGGCGGGGAAGTTGACGGACGTGGACATGCGGCTCGCCGACCTCGACGCGATGGGCGTCGACCTTCAGGTGGTCGGCCCGATGCCCATGCACCACTACTGGGCCCGCCCCGGCCTCGCGGTGCAGTTGGCCCGTACCGTCAACGAGGCGGTGGCCGCACACTGCGCCGCCGCGCCCGGCCGGCTGTACGGCCTCGGCACGGTACCGCTCCAGCACCCGGACCTCGCGGTCGCCCTGCTGGACAAGGCGGTCACCGAGCTGGGCCTGTACGGCGTCAGCGTCTCCACCACCGTCGAGGGCCGGGAGCTGGCCGACCCCGCGCACGACGACGTCTGGCTGAAGGCCGAAGAGCTGGGCGCGGTCGTCTTCGTCCACCCCTGGGGCTGCTCGCTCGGCGAACGGCTCGCCTCGAACTACCTCGGCAACACGGTCGGCCAGCCCACCGAGACCACGGTCGCGCTCTCCCACCTGATCTTCACCGGGGTCCTGGACCGCTTCCCGCGTCTGAAGCTGGTGGCCGCGCACGGCGGCGGCTATCTGCCGACGTACATCGGCCGCTCCGACCACGCCTGGCGGGTACGGCCGGACGCACGCGGCTGCGCCGAGCCGCCCAGCTCCTATCTGCGGCGGATGTGGTTCGACGCCCTCGTCTACACGCCTCGCGCGCTGCGCCATCTGGTCGAGGAGGTGGGCGCGGACCGGGTGGTGCTCGGTACCGACCACCCCTTCGACATGGGCGTGACCGACCCGGTGGCCCGCCTGGACGCGGCCGGCCTCGACCCGGCCGAGCGGGACGCGATCGCCGGGGGCAACGCGCTGGACCTGCTGCTGAAAGGAAACGTCCGATGATCCTGGGGCCCGTCGAGGAAGAGCTGGCCAAAGCCCGTGCCGCCTACCGCGATCGGGGCCGCTGGGGCGACGAGGACGCGCTGGGCACGCTCAACTTCGTCGACGACGCGATCCGCGCGCACGCCGCGAGTCTGGTCCGGCGCGGCCGCTCGTTCTCGCTGGCCCAGGGGATCGACGAGTACCGCCCCCGAGCCGCCACCCGGTGGCACGGGTTGGGCCGCAGCCACGACACCGGGCGGGCCTGGCACGGCAGTTCGCGCGCCACCACCGACGACGGTGACTCCGTGACCGGCATCGGCGACCTGCGCGGCGCCTGCACCGGCCGCGGGGTGCTGCTCGACGTCGGCCGGGCGGTCGGCGACGCGCGGGGTGAACTCCCCGACGGCTTCCCCGTCCTGGAGGAACACCTGCGGGACACCGTCGAGGCCCAGGGTGCCACCTCCAGTGTGCGCCGGGGCGACATCGTTCTCGTCCGCACCGGACAGCTCGGCCGGGTACGGCGGCTCGGCGCGTGGGACGGGTACGCGGCCGGTGACGCACCCGGCCTGTCCTTCACCACCCTCGGCTGGCTGCACCACACGGAGATCGCGGCCATCGCCACCGACACGTGGGGCCTCGAAGTACGGCCGCCCGAGTTCACCGAGCCGGTGTCGTCGCCGCTGCACCGGATCGCCGTCCCCCACATGGGCCTGCCGCTGGGCGAGATGTGGGACCTGGAGACCCTTGCGGAGGACTGCGCGGCCGACGGTGTCTACGAGTTCCTGCTGGTCGCGGCACCCTTGCCGGTGACCGGCGCGGCCGGTTCCCCCGTCAACCCCATCGCAGTCAAGTGAGCCGCCCCGTGTCTGCAATCAATCGGGGGACGACCCCCGAACCCCCGAACGAGAACCGTTTCTCCGGCACCCTCCACCTCCCAGGTGACGAGGACTTCGAGGAGGCCGTCCACGGCAGGGTCTTCAACGCCCGCCGCCCCGCCGACCGCATCCCCGCCGCCGTACTGAGGGCGGTCACCGAACAGGATGTCCTCGAGGGTGTACGGCTCGCCCTGGAGCGCGGCTGGCAGGTCGCGGTCCGCTCCGGCGGGCACAGCTGGGCCGCCTGGTCGGTGCGCCGGGACGCGCTGCTGATCGACCTCGGCGGCTTCCGCGAGATGGCGTACGACGAGACGACCGGGATCGTGACGGCCACGCCCAGCGTCAAGGGCGGCGACGAACTCAACCCGTATCTCGGGGAGTTCGGGCGCTTCTTCAACGGCGGGCACTGTCCGTCCGTCGGCATCGGCGGCTTTCTGCTCCAGGGCGGGCAGGGCTGGAACGCGCGCGGCTGGGGGTGGGCGGCCGAGAGCATCGTGGCGATCGACGTCGTCACGGCCGACGGCGAGCTGGTGCGGGCCGACGAGAGCGAGAACAGCGACCTGTTCTGGGCGGCACGCGGGGCGGGTCCCGGCTTCTTCGGCGTCGTCACCCGCTTCCACCTGCGCACCCGCCCCCTTCCCCGGCATCTCGCGCACACCGTGCACGCCTACCCGCTCGACCTCTTCGACGAGGTCATGACCTGGCTGCACGACACCCATCACACGGTCTCCGACCTGGTCGAGATCGTCGCCCTCACCCAGACCCCGCCCGACCTCGACGGACCGGTGCTGCTGGTCACGGGTGTCTCGATGACGGACAGCCCGGAGGAGGCGGCCGAGGCACTCGCGCCGCTGCACGCCAATCCGTACGCGGACCAGGCCCTGTTCCGAATCGAGGCACAACCCACCACCATCGCCGAGCAGTTGACGGGCCAGCGCACGGCCAACCCCGAAGGCCACCGCTACGTCGTCGACAACGCCTGGCTGTCCGGCAGCGCCGAGGAGGTCGTCCCGGCGATCCGCAAGGCGTTCACCGAGCACCCGACCCGGCAGACCTTCACCATCTGGTTCTCCATGGCGCCGCTGCGCCAACTCCCCGACATGGCCTTCTCGTTGCAGTCGGAGATCTACTGCGCCAGTTATGTCGTGTACGACGACCCCGCGCGGGACACGGAGCTGCGCGGCTGGCTCGACGAGGCGATGGCGGCGATGCAGCCCGTGACCGCGGGCCAGTACCTCGGTGACTCCGACTTCACGGTGCGGCAGCTGAGGTTCATGGGTGACGAGCAGTGGCGGCGGCTGAACGAGATCCGCGCCGCCCGTGACCCCAAGGGCGTGTTCGCCGGCCATCTGAGCGCCGGGACCGTCACCAACACCAACCACTGGGAGCAGTGAGCAGCGATGCGTTTCGCGACATACGAGCACGACGGCGAGGAGCGCGCCGGTGTGGTGCGGGACGGGGTGATCCACCCACTGCCCGACGGGGTGAGCGTCCTGACGCTGGTCGAGGCGGGCGTGCTGTACGCAGCCGGGATCGAAGCTCTGGACACCCCGGGCGAGTTGACGGTGGATCAGGTGCGGTTGCTGCCGCCGCTGAAGCCGCCGTCCATCCGGGACTTCGTCGGGTTCGAGGCGCACATCGAGGGCGTGTCGAAGTCGCTGGACGGTCTGGAGCACGTCCCGGAGGAGTGGTACCGGGCGCCGAACTTCTACTTCACCAACCCGCATGCCGCCTACGGCGCCCGCGACGACGTGCCGGTCCCGGCGGGCTGCTCGGTGCTGGACTTCGAGCTGGAGGTCGGCGCCGTCATCGGCCGCAGCGGCCGGGACCTCACCCCCGAGCAGGCGAAGGACCACATCATCGGCTACCTGGTCTTCAACGACTGGTCGGCCCGTGATCTGCAGAAGCCGGAGAAGAACCTCGGCCTGGGCTTCTCCAAAGGCAAGGACTTCGCCAACACGCTCGGCCCCTACCTGGTCACCGCCGACGAGGTCGAGGACCGCCGGGATCCGGACGGCTTCCTGGACCTGGAGATGACGGTCACCCTGAACGGCGAGCTGATCGGCCGGGACACCCTCGCCAACGTCTCCTGGACCTTCGACGAGATGATCGCCTACGCCAGCCGGGACGCCTGGGTGCGGCCCGGTGACATCCTCGGCTCGGGCACCTGCGGCTGGGGCGCGCTGGCCGAGTTCTGGGGGCGGCTCGGGGAACGCACTCCGCCCCCGCTGCGGCCCGGCGACGAGGTGACGCTGACCGTGGAGGGGCTGGGCACGGTGTCCAACCGGATCGTGCCCGGGCGGGCGGACGCGTACCTTCCGCGGGCCCGCAAGAGGGGCCGCACGCCGCGGCCCTAGCACCCGAAGCTGTGGGGGGCCTGTGGTACGCTCAGGCCTCCCACCTGCGGGTATCCGGCGACGGGATGCCTGGCATCGCATCTTCCTGAGAGTCGCCCAGACCCCCTTCCTCGACGGCCGTCCGCTGGTTAACCTCACGTTTCACCGAAGCTTCAAGGACGTGGCCGGCCGGAAGGGGACACTCGTGGGTCTCGGAGCGATCGATCTCAATCTTCTGGTGGCACTGGAAGCGCTCCTGGAGGAGAAGAACGTCACCCACGCCGGTGTACGGTTGTCCACCAGCCAGTCCGCGATGAGCGGCTCGCTGGCCCGGCTGCGCCGGCACTTCAACGACGAGCTGCTGATCCGGGTGGGCCGCGAGTACGAGCTGACGCCGCTCGCGGAGCGGTTGCTGCCGGTCGTCCAGGGCTCGCTGCAGAAGGCCGAGGAGGCGCTGTCGCTGACCCGGCACTTCGACCCGGCCCGCAGCCGCCAGCGATTCTCCGTGGTCATGTCGGACTACGTGATGACGGTGTTCGTGGAGCCGCTGCTGCGGGTCATCGCGGCCGAGGCGCCGGGCGTGCGGATCGACTTCCACCCGATCGTCGACGGGCAGCTGGAGACGGAGACGCATCTGCGCTGCCACGACCTGATGATCGTGCCGCTCGGCTACCAGCTCCCCGGGGTCAGCGAGGCCGTGATGCACGACCGGTTCGTGTGCATCGTCGACCCGGGCAACCCGCGCCTGGTGGAGGGCCGGCTCACCCTCCGGGACCTCGCGGAGATGCCGCACGCGGCCTGCGCCATCGGCAAGAGCCACACGCCCGCCGAGCGCCAGCTGGAGACCCTCGGGATCACCCCGAAGGTGCAGGTCAGCACCCCCGGCTTCAGCGTGCTGCCGTTCCTGGTGAGCGGCACGGACCTGGTGGCCATGGTCCCGGAGCGGCTGGCCCGCCGCTACGAGGGCTTCGCGCGCTGTGCGGTCGTACCGGCGCCGTTCCCGGACGTGCCGCTGGTGGAGGCCATGTACTGGCATCACAACCGGCACGCGGACCCGGCGCACCGGTGGCTGCGGGACACGGTCCGCAGGGTCGGGGCGGCGCTGGGCGAGGAGGCACCGCCGGAGATCGCCGAGGCGGATGCCACCCATCCCGAGAGCGCGTTTCCGGAGCTGTCCGCGGCTTCCTAGCGTGGACGGGAGGACATCTCCGCACGCCCCCTGGGAGGAAACACCGTGGAAGCCGTGAGCCGCACGCGCCTGGCGGGCCGTACCGTCGTCGTCACCGGAGCCGCACAGGGACAGGGGGCCGCGGAGGCGGCCGCGGCCGCCCGGGAGGGCGCGACGGTGGTCGCGACCGACGTGCTCGACGAGGCCGGGGAGAAGCTCGCCGCGTCCCTGCGCGCCGACGGCCTGGACGTCCGGTACGTCCACCTGGACGTGACCTCGCCGGACGACTGGGCGGCCCTGGCGGCCTCCCTGGACACCGTGCACGGCCTGGTGAACAACGCGGGCATCCCGATGCGGGCCCGGCTCGGGCACGTCGAGCTCGCCGACTGGAACCGGGCGTTCGCCGTGAACACCACCGGCGCGCTGCTCGGCATCCAGGCCCTCGCCCCGTTGATGCCGGCCGGTTCCTCGATCGTGAACGTCGGTTCGGTCGCCGGGCTCACCGCGCATCACGCGGTGGCGTACACGACCAGCAAGTGGGCGCTGCGGGGCCTGTCCAAGGTGGCGGCCCTGGAGCTGGCCCCGCGCGGCATCCGGGCGAACATCATCCACCCCGGGTTCATCGAGACCCCGCTGATGGCCACCGCCAACCCCGTGTTCGTCGCCGCCCACCTCGCCATGACGCCGCAGGGCCGTCCGGGCACGGTCGACGAGGTGGCGCCGCTGGTCGTCTATCTCCTCTCCGACGAGGCCTCGTACGTCAACGGCGCGGAGATCACCGTGGACGGCGGCTACGCGGCGCACGGCCCGGTGAAGGCGATCACCGACGCCCTCGACCAGGCCTGAGCGTCAGTCCTTGAGCTGTTCCAGCGTGGACTTGGTGTCGGTCTTCAGCCAGCCGGTCACGTCGTCGAGGGTCGGCGGGTCGGTGTCGCTGTCGTACGAGGAGAAGTACGCGCTGTAGTACATGGTGAACGTCATCCAGCCGTCCCGCACCGCGAGCGTGGCGTACCGCGAGCCGCTGGTGGTGGAGCCGTTGCTGGTGTCCTGGGTGACCAGGTAGGCCTCGTCGCCGATGCCCTGGACCGGCGTCACGTCGTAGTCGCTGTGGCTGTCGCCGTAGTTCTTCCAGGTGGCCGTGAACTCCGGTGCCGGGTCGGTCTTCTTGTGCAGGTCGACCTCCAGGGAGAGGTAGGCGTCCCCGTAGCTGGAGCTGGTCTTCCTGAGACTGAGACTGCAGTAACTCTGGTCCAGCGCGGGGTCCTTCATCACGTTCTTCGTCGGGGACGAGTCGTCCACGGGGTACTCGTCCTTGAACGACGAGTAGTCCGCGCTGGAGCAGAGGTTCGCGGGCGCCCGGTAGCCGCGCAGGTCCGCGCTGTGCCCGAAGCCTCCGGTCAGGAAGAGTCCGGCCGCCCAGCCCGCGGAGGCGACCACCGCGCCCACGACGGCCCACAGCACTGCTCTTCCGGCCGCGTTGCCGCCGGTCGCCGGCGGTGCGGCCGGCGGCGGGTAGCCGTAACCGGGCTGCACGGCATAGGGGTTGGCCTGCTGCGGCGGGGCGGGCTGGCCGACGACGGTGGGCTGGGTGTAGGGGTTCTGCGGGGGCGGCGACTGCGGGCTCGGGTACGGGTACGCGGTCGGCTGGGGCTGCGGCGGTATCGCCGGGGGCTGGTCCGGCTGCTGCGGAGGCGGCGAGGACTGCTGCGGGGCCGACGACGACGGCGGCTGCTGCGGAGAGGACGGCGGCTGCTGCGGTGGCGTGGACATGTCGTGAAGATACGGCATAACCGGACGTCAAGTCCCCGTCAGGACCGGGATCGTTATGGTCCGGGGACATCTGCTACCGGCCAAGCCCCGCTTGTTACAGGCCAGTTGGGCGGCACGCCGAGAAGGCCGGGGCAGCGGCCCCGGCCTTCTCGGTACGTCGGCGGTCAGGCGGATGCCGGCTGCACCGGCGCCTGGGCCGTCGCTCGTGCGGTGTTCCTGCGGACCAGCAGCAGGGTGACCAGCGCGCCGAGCAGCGAGGCGCAGCCGCAGATCACCACGCCGAGGGCCATGCCGTGCGCGAGGGCGTCCTGCGCGGCGGCCCTGGCGCTGTCGCTGCCCGCGTTGACCACCGCGAGCGGTCCGGCCGCGGCCTCCATGCCGGCGTCGGCTCCGGACAGCTTGCCGACCAGTGCGGAGGAGGCGGCGCTCATCGCGATGGTGCTGATCACGGCCGGGCCGAGGCCCTGACCGAACTCGCGGACCAGGCTGGTGGCGCCGCTCGCCATGCCGGTCATCTCGATCGGCACCGCGTTGACGGCGGCCGAGGTCAGCGAGGAGACCACGCAGATGAAGCCGATGCCGAGCAGCAGCACCGGGCCGATGAAGGCCGCCAGGGAGGTGGTGGTGATGGGCAGCGCGGCGATCCAGAACTGGCCGGCGGCCATCGGCAGCAGGCCGCCCATCAGCAGCCAGCGCGGCTCGACGCGGGTGAGCATCTTGCTGAGCACCGGCGCGAGGAGCAGCGGGATCAGCTGGAGGATGACGAACGGCATGCCGGCCCGCAGGGCGCTGAGATGCATCACCGCGCCGAGCCGGATGGAGACGCAGTAGGCGGTGCCGATGAACCCGAACATGCCGGTCAGCGCGACCACCGCGGCCGCCGCGAACGACGGGATCCTCAGCAGCTCCAGGTTGAACATCGGGGAGGTGGCGCGCCGCTCCGCCGTCACGAAGCCGACCAGGGCAACGGCTGCGAGGGCCAGCGCGAAGACGATGGAGGGGCTGCTCCAGCCCCGGTCGCCGCCCTCGATGATGCCCCACAGCAGGGCGGTGAGGCCGACGGCGATGCTGATCTGGCCGGGCCAGTCGAGGGCGCGGCCCTCGGGCGCCTTGGAGTCGGTGACCAGCGCCCAGCAGGAGATGCCGACCGCGATGCCGAGGACGACCGGGGGCACGAACGCCCAGCGGAAGTCGGCGACCGTGGCCAGGATGCCGGAGGAGAGCGGGCCCACGGCGGAGGCGAGGGAGATGCTCAGTGCCCAGGTGGAGACCGCCTTGGCGCGGTCCTTCTCCTCGGGCGTCGCGGCCGCGATGACGGCGAGGGAGCTGGGGAAGAGCGCGGCGGCGCCGACGCCGGCGAGGGCCTGGCCGATCCAGAGCATGGTGATGTTCTGGGAGGTGGCGTTGAGGAGTTCACCGATCGCCAGCACGAATCCGCCGAGGACCAGCAGCCGCTTACGGCCGAACAGGTCGCCCACCACACCGAAATTCAGTTCCAGAATCGCGGTGGGCAGAATGAACGCCGAGGTGACCCAGGCGACCTGCGACCCCGAGGCGCCGAATGCGCTCTGGATTTCCCCGTTGATGGGCGAGGGGACGGTAATGCACAGCTGCGCGGCGGCAACTGCCAGACAACAGGCTATGAGCGTGCCCACGTCCAGTTTCTTCACAGCGTTGGTCATTCCCTACTCCATCTCACGGGTTAACGGTGGTGCCGCGCTCTTCGACTTCGGCGAGTTCGCCGTGCTCGCCGACTTCGCCGCGTTCTATGAGTTCGATGAGATTTCCCTCGGGGTCCTTGACCCAGGCCATCCGCACTCCCGCTTCGGGGGACGGGCCGGGGGCGAGGACCTCGCCCGCCCCGAGGGCCGTCAACGCGGCGTACACGGGGTCGAGTTCGGGGGTGGTGACCGCGAAGTGCCCGTACCCCTCGGTGAGGACGGCGGTCATCGGGTCCGGTGCCCTGAGGCCGGGCTCGGATCCGGGCCTGGCGAGCAGTTCGAGCCGCCAGCCGTGCGGGTGTTCCAGGACGACACCGGTCAGTCCGGGGCCGTCGAGACGGAACTCGAAGACGGTCTTCAGGCCGAAGGCCGTTTTGTACCAGTCGAGTTGAGCGGTCAGGTCGCGTACGTTGACGCCCACGTGGTCGAGTCGTGCGTGCATCCGCGTTCAGCCCGCCATCGCGCTGTCGCCGCCGTCGACCATGAGGTTGGCGCCGTTGACGAAGGCGGCCTCGTCGGAGCAGAGGAAGGCCGCCGCGCGGGCGATGTCCTCGGGCTGACCGACCCGGCCGACCGGGATCCGCGCCTCCAGCTGGGCCTTCGGGCCGTTCGGGTCGTCGAGGAAGGGCGCGGTGGCCGCGGTGCGGGTCATGCCGGGGGCGACGGTGTTGACGCGGATGTGGTGCGGGGCGCCGGCCGCGCACAGGTGCTTGCTCATCGCGAGGACCCCGCCCTTGGCGGCGCCGTGCGGCACCATCGGCATGAACGGCGCGCCGCGCACGGCGGCCACGGAGGCGACGTTCAGGACAGCCCCGCCGCCGCGTGCGATCAGGTGCGGCCAGGCCGCCTGCGTGCAGAAGTAGGGGATGTCCAGCTCGTTCCTGATGGTGAAGTACCAGTCTTCGGCGGGCATCGTCTCGAAGGGACCGTTCCGCAGGGCGGAGGCGTTGTTGTAGAGGATGTCGATGGCGCCGAATTCCGCGATCCCGGCCTCGATCCACTCCCGCGCGCCGGCCTCGGTGGAAAGGTCGACCGGCGCCAGGGAACGCATGACACCACCGGCCTTCTCGACGAGTTCCACGGTTTCCGCGGCGCTCTTCTCGTCGATGTCGCAGCCGAATACGGTGGCACCCTCCGCCGCGAACACCTGTGCCGCGGCCCGGCCGATTCCAGCCCCCGTTCCACTGATGAAAGCGATTTTTCCGGCCAGTCGACCCATGATTGCCAAGTCCCTTGTCCATGCCGCCGAAGTGCGGTGGTGGCAGCGTAGGTAGGGCCTATGGCCAGAACAAGAAATGCGTCAGCGAAACGCCATCGGGGGTTCGTATGGCTGGTATGCGCCTCAGCCGACGGGCCGCGGGCGCAGCCGTACCGGCAGGACGCGCACGCTGTTGCCGACGAAGCTGGCCTGCCGGGCGAGGCCGTCCTCGGGGACGGCGAGGTCCAGGGCCGGGAAGCGGTCGAAGAGCCGTTCCAGGGCGACCGTGGCCTCCAGGCGGGCCAGCGGGGCGCCCAGGCAGTAGTGGGCGCCGTGGCCGAGGGAGAGGTGGCGGACGGCGTCGGGGCGGCTGGGCCGGGTGACGTCGAACCGGTCGGCGTCCGGGCCGTGCGCGGCCGGGTCGCGTCCGGCGGCGGAGTAGCCGGCCAGCACCGGCGTGCCCGCGGGGATCACCGTCCCGTCGACGGTGAGGTCCCGCACCGGATAGCGGAACGGGAAGTAGCTGACCGGCGCGTCCCAGCGCAGCGTCTCCTCCACCACGTCCATCCAGCTCGCGTCGCCCTTGCGGACGAGTTCGAGCTGGTCGCGGTGGCCGCACAGGGCACGCACCGCGTTGGTGATCAGGTTGAGGGTGGTCTCGTGCCCGGCGATGATCATCAGGACCAGGGTGCCGATCAGCTCCTCCTGGCCGAGCCGGTCGCCGTCCTCGTCACGGGCGGCGATCAGGGCGCTGGTGAGGTCGTCGCCGGGGTGTTCGGCGCGGGCGGCGGCGACGGCGGCGAGGACCGCGACCAGCTCCCGGTTGGCGGCGACGGCCTCGGCCGGTCCGATGTCGGTGGCCACGACCTGGTTGGTCAGCTGGTGCAGCCGGTCGCGGAACTCGGCGTCCACACCGAGGAGTTCACCGATCACGCCCATGGGCAGCGGCAGCGCGAAGTGCCGGCGCAGATCGGCGACACCGTCGCCGTCGGCCGCGGCCCGCTCCAGGTCGTCGAGCAGTACGCCGGTCAACTCCTCGATCCGGGGCCGGAGTTCCTCGACCCGGCGCGGGGTGAAGGCCCGGCTGACCAGTCCGCGCAGCCTGCGGTGGTCGGCGCCGTCGGCGGTGGTCATGCCCCGCACGGTGGCGAAGGTCAGCAGCGGCCAGCCCGCGGGGACGCGGCCTTCCCGCAGCTGCGTGAAGTGCCGTGCGTCCTTGGCGACTTCGGGATGCTGGAGGAACTCCCTGAGCGCCTCGTGCCCCAGCACGGCCATGCCCTCGACGCCACCGGGCAGCACGACCGGGGCCACCGCACCGCGCGCCAGCAGCCTGGCGTTGTCGGCGTGCGGGCAGCCGCCGGCGGGGTCCGGACGGTGCGGCACGGACGAGGTCTCCACCAGGGGCTCCTGACAGCGGTACGACGCGGACACGGCCGATCGTAGGCGCCGGCGGGCCCCTGGGAAGGGGTACTTCCCGGCCAGTCACGTCCGGCACCGGGACGCGGCTACCGATGCCACGGTCGGCACCGGGGCGGGAATATCGGTGACCGGTGCCATGTTGACGATCGCGGAACCCCGGGTATAGTGCGATCAGCACGTGTGAGCGCCCCTCCATCGGGCGCCGAGTGCCGGTTCCACTCCTTCAGCCGTGTCGCCCGTCGTTTCCCGACCGGCCCGCCGGCTTCTCAGCACCACCTCGTGACCAGGGTCTTTCCGCCGTTCCCGAGGTGCCGTTCCCGCCGCACGGAGGCCTGCGCACATGCCCTCCCGCTCGCGGCCCACTCCCCCCTTCACTCATGTCTTCCGTCCTCGAAAGGACCACCTCTCATGACCACCACACTCGAACCCCCTGTACAGCAGCAGGACGGGCCGGCCACCCGGCCCGTCACCGGTGTCCTCGACATCGACGCGGGCGGGAAGGGGCAGCTGCGGGCCCCGAGCTGCCTGCCCTCCCCCGCCGACCCGCAGGTCTCCCCGGCGCTGATCCGCCGTCACGGCCTGCGCAAGGGCGACCTCGTCGAGGGCGTCCGCGGCGACCGGCGCACCCTGACCGAGATCACGCGCGTCAACGGCCGTACGCCCGAGGAGCTGCGCGGTCGCCGGCACTTCCGCGACCTGACCCCGCTGCACCCGCACGAGCGGATCCGCCTCGAACACCCCGCCGCCGGGCTCGCCGGACGGGTCACCGACCTGTTCGCGCCCGTCGGCAAGGGGCAGCGCGGGCTGATCGTGGCCCCGCCGAAGACCGGCAAGACCGTGCTGCTCCAGCAGTTCGCGGCCGCCGTCGCCGGCAACCACCCGGAGTGCCACCTCATGGTGTTGCTCCTCGACGAGCGCCCGGAGGAAGTCACCGACATGCGGCGCTCGGTGCGCGGCGAGGTGTACGCCTCCACCTTCGACCGGCCCGCCAAGGAGCACATCGCCCTCGCCGAACTCGTCGTCGAGCGCGCCAAGCGGCTCGTCGAGGACGGCCAGGACGTCGTCATCCTCCTTGACTCCCTGACCCGGCTGTGCCGGGCCCACAACAACGCGGCCGCCTCCAACGGCCGTACCCTCAGCGGCGGTGTCGACGCCGGCGCGCTGCTCGGCCCGAAGCGGTTCTTCGGCGCCGCCCGCAAGGCCGAGGAGGGCGGCTCGCTCACCATCCTCGCCACCGCCCTGGTGGACACCGGTTCCCGGGCCGACGGCTACTTCTTCGAGGAGCTGAAGAGCACCGGCAACATGGAGCTGCGCCTGGACCGCGAGCTGGCCTCCCGGCGGGTCTTCCCGGCCCTGGACATCGCCCCGTCCGGCACCCGCCGCGAGGAACTCCTGCTCACCCCGGCCGAGTTGACCGCCGTACGCGGACTGCGCCGGGCCCTGCAGAGCCGGGAAGGCACCCCGAGCGGCCTGGAGACGCTTCTGGAGCGGCTGCGGGAGACCCCGGACAACGCGACCTTCCTGCGGCGCGTGCAGCCGACCCTGCCTGCGGGCTGAGCCCGGGGCGCCCTTCCCGGCAGGCCCACAGCGGGGCCGGGCGTGCGGCATCCGGGTTGCTCACGGCGTCCGACCGGCCCTGGCAGCGCGCTGGACACCGCCCCCATTCCTACGTTGATCATATGACGATCGGATTCTCTGACCGATTCCCTCGGCGAGCGGCGGTGACGACCTGCTCCGTCTGCCTGGCGGGCCTGCTGGCGCTGGCGCCCGGCGCGGCCGTCGCCGGCACCGCGGCGCTCGACCCGGCCCCGCCCCCGAGGGCGGTGGTGCCCGGACCGTCGTTGCTCTACCACTCCGGCACGCAGCTGCGGCCGCACCCCGGTGCGCCGGAGCTCCCGGACCTCTCCGCACTCTCCTGGCTGGTCGCCGACGCGGACACCGGCCAGGTGCTGGCGGCCAGCCACGCACACCGCCGGCTGCCACCGGCCAGCACCCTCAAGACCCTGTTCGCGCTCACCGTGCTGCCCGTCCTGCCGGCGGACCTCCAGCACCGGGTGACGCCCGCGGAACTCGCGGACGTCCCCGAGGGCAGCAGCCTGGTCGGCGTCGAGGAAGGCCACACCTACCGGGTGTCCGACCTGTGGCGCGGGGTCTTCCTCAGCTCCGGAAACGACGCCGTGCACGTCCTCGCCGCGCTCGACGGGGGCTGGGAGCGCACCGCCGCCCGGATGCAGGCCAACGCCCGCGCCCTGGGCGCCCTCGACACCCAGGTCAAGTCCCCCGACGGCTACGACGCGCCGGGGCAGGTCTCCTCCGCGTTCGACCTGGCGGTGTTCGGCCGGGAGGGGCTGCGCAACCCCGACTTCGCGCGGTACTGCTCCACCGCCGAGGCCCGCTTCCCCGACGGGGCCGGCTGGTCGTTCGGCATCGAGAACACCAACCGGCTGCTGACCGGCGAGGACGGTGTGGGACGGTACCCCGGCCTGATCGGGATCAAGAACGGCTACACCACCAACGCCGGCAACACCCTCGTCGCCGCCGCCCGGCACGGCGGGCGCACCCTCCTCGTGACGGTACTGAACCCTCAGGACGGCGGCGTGTACGACGAGGCCCGTCAGCTGCTCGACTGGGGTTTCGCGGCGGCCGGACGGGTCGACCCGGTGGGCTCGCTGGACGGTCTGCGGACCAGGCCGCGGCCCCGGCCGGGCCCGAGCACCGTGGCGGTGGCCGCGGCCACGGCGCCCGAGGACGACTCCGACTGGTCGGAGACCGCCATCGTCGCGGGGTTCGCGGTGCTCGGCGCGGGCGCCGTCACCCTGGCGATGCGGCTCAGGGGCGAACGCTCCGGGCGGGACTGACCGACCGGCAGGCCCAGGAGCAGCCCCAGCGTGATCCAGGTGTAGATGTTGCTGCCGAAGAACCCGTCGATGCCGGACGCGTCGTCGAACCACAGCCACACCACGCTGGTGCACATCACCGCGTAGAGGGCGCCCGCGATCCGCGGGTGCCCGGCCCGCGCCAGCAGCACGAACGACGGCAGCACCCACACCAGGTGATGCACCCAGGTGATCGGGCTGACCAGGCAGGCCGCGAGGCCGGTGAGCGCGAAGGCGGCCGTCCAGTCGCCGGCCGCCACCGCCTTCCGGGTCCGCCACGCCCACACGGCCAGCGTGAGCAGCACCACGATCGCCCACAGCGGCTTGTCCGGATGGCCGAGCCGGGCCAGCACGCCCTGCAGCGACTGGTTCGAGACGTAGTCGAGCCGGCCGACCCTGCTGGTGTCCCAGAGCGCCTGGGTCCAGTAGAACCGCGACGCCCTCGGGTCGGCCCAGGCCGCGAGCCCGGTCGCGGCGAGCGCCACGGCCGTGGCGACACCGGCCGCCCGCCACTTGCGGCCGATCAGCAGCATGAAGATGAACAGGGCCGGCGTGAGCTTGATCGCGGCGGCGAGCCCGATGCCGACCCCGGCCCAGCGGCCCCGCCCGCTGCGCAGCAGACAGCAGTCCGCGAGCACCAGGGCGAGCAGTATCAGGTTCACCTGGCCGAAGCTGAAGGTGTCCCGCAACGGCTCGAACAGTGCCAGCCCGCACAGGGCCAGCGCCCACCGGTACCAGCCCCAGCGCCGCCAGCCAGGACCGGCCAGGATGCGCAGCACGAACGCCAGCGCGGCCAGGTTCAGCAGCAGCGAGGCCACGATGGCCAGGTGCAGCCCCACCAGCGCCATGGGCAGCATGCCGACGGCGGCGAACGGCGGGTACGTGAACCCGTACGTCGTCCCGGGCACGCGGTAGTCGTAGATCCGCCCGCCGTGGTGCACCCAGGTGTGCACGGTGCCGTAGTACACGCGCAGGTCGAACCAGTCGCGCAGCAGCGGCACGGTGGACGTGAACACGGTCACGGCGGCGACGAGGGCCAGGACGAGCAGCGCCCTCCCCCGGTCGGTCCGCGGTCGCACGGCGCCCGTCATGCCGTACGTCCCACGGCCGGGGCCTGCGCGGCCTGGTGGGCCTGCCAGAGCACGACCACGCCGAGCACCCCGCCGGAGACGGCGAGGACCAGCTGGCCGATGTCGGCGGGGCCGCCGCTGGGCAGCACGGCGAGGGCGAGCACGCCGGTGACGGCCGCCACCCGGTGCCGTACCGAGGTGCTGGGCGCCGCGGCCGCTATCAGGAACAGGCCCCAGATGGCGTACCAGGGACGGATCGCCGGCCCGAAGGCGGCGACCGCGGCGAGGCTCAGGCCGAGGGCGTAGACCGGGCGGGGCCGCAGCCGGACCCATATCAGCAGCACGGTCACCGCGGTGAGCGCCAGCCCGAGCAGATGCCAGGCCGGGACGGCGAGCGGCGCCAGATCGCTGCCGAAGTGTTCGAGGACCCTGCCCGTGGCCCGGCCCAGCAGGCTGCTGAGCGCCCAGTTGTGCGGGGACACGGGCGTGTCGAGCGCCCTTATCCACCCGTACCCCGTCCCGGCGACGGCGGTCGCCACCACCGTCGTCGCCCCGGAGGCGATCGCCGTCGTCAGGGTGGCCCGCACGGGACTGCGGCCCTTGCGTGCCTGTACGACGATCACGGCGAGCAGGCCGAGCGCGGCGGGCGCCTTCACCAGCGCCGCGAGCGTGACCAGTACGGCTCCCAGGACCGGCCAGCGGCCGAGCGCCGCGACCAGGCCGAGGCCCAGCAGACCGAGCATGATGGCGTCGTTGTGGGCGCCGGCGACCAGGTGCAGCAGCACCAGCGGGTTGAGGGCGCCGAGCCAGAGCGCGGCGGCCGGGTCGGCGCCGCTGTGCCGGGCGAGCCGGGGCAGGGCGGCTGCCATCAGGCCGACGCCGAGCAGGGCGACCAGCCGCATCCCGAAGAGCCCCGCCGGGAGTTCACCACGGGTCAGCCCGGACAGCAGCGAGGCCACGCCCATGAACGCGGGGCCGTACGGGGCGGCGGTGTTCTGCCACACCGGCGCGACCTCGTCGGCCAGCGGGCCGCCGAGCTGGGCGGGCCCCGACGTGTAGACGTCCATGTGCGCGTCGACCATGGCGCCCTGCGCGAGGTAGCTGTACACGTCCCGGCTGAACAGCGGGGGCGCCAGCAGCAGCGGGGCCGCCCAGACGGCGAGGACCAGCAAAAGCTGTCGCGGGGTGGGCGGTTCGGAGCCGCGCACGAGGCGGCCCAGCAGCAGCCATGCCGCTATCAGCAGCACGACGCCGAAATAGACGCCGACCAGGCCGAACGCCGCCTGTACGGAGCTGGGTGCGAGCAGATCCTCCACGGGCAGGGCACCGGCTGTTTCACCTCCCAGGGCAAGGAAGGCGGTGCCGGCCAGGCCAAGAACCTGGCAGCGGCGTAGATCGACGGGGAAAGCCATGGCCAACACTGGGTCAGCGTGTCAATTGCGGGTGGCCGGAAAGCGACGGGGTGTTTTCTTGGGAGGGGCCTGGTTGTTACCTGTGGGTGGTGGATCGCGGTCGAGTGCGGCTGGGAGGGCCCCCTTCCGGGGCGCTCGAGTCGCGGTGCCCACCGTTCGGCCCGGTGCTTCAGTGCTGCTCGACGGGCAGGGCGCACAGTTCGGCCGCGGTGTTCGGGCGAGGAATCCGCCGGCTGCCGTGGGAGTCTGCGCGAGCCGGGGGGACAGCCGGGGGCCACCCGTGCCCCGGTCATCAGCAGGCTCGCTGTCGTTTCCACGTCACGCTCTGGAGGTCACCCGTGTCGAAGCCCCGTTTCGCCGTCCTCGGCGCCGGCAGCATCGGCTGCCATCTCGGCGGCCACCTCGTCGCCGCCGGATACGAGGTGGTGTTCATCGGCCGGCCGTCCGGCGTGCGGGTACTGCGTGAGCGAGGGCTCACGCTCACCGCCTCGGCCCGTCCGCCCGTCCGCCTCGCGCCCGACCGGCTGGCCCTCGCCACCGGGCCCGAGGCCGCGGCCGGCGCCGACTACGTGCTGGTCACCGTGAAGACCGCCGGGACCGCGGCCGCCGCCAAGGACCTGGCCGCCCGCCTCGCCCCCGGCACCGTCGTGGTCAGCTTCCAGAACGGGCTGCACAACCCCGCCACCCTGCGCGCCGCCCTGCCGGGACACACCGTGCTCGCCGGCATGGTGCCCTACAACGTGGTCCAGCCCGAACCCGGCACCGTGCACCAGGGCATGCCGGGCACGCTCATGACCGAGCCCGACGACACCCTCCACGCGGCCCTGCGCGGCGCGAACCTGGCCGTCGAGGCCCGCACCGACATGTCCGCCGTGCAGCACGCCAAACTGCTGATGAACCTCAACAACGCGATCAACGCCCTGTCCGGGCTGCCGCTGCGCGACCAACTCGGCCGACGGGCCTACCGCCGCTGCCTGGCCCTGTGCCAGCGCGAGGCTCTCGCCGCCTACCGCGCCGCCGGAATCGCCCCCGCCCGCCTCGGGCCGGCCTCGCCCCGCCTGACCCCGTACCTGCTCGAACTGCCGGATGCCCTGTTCCGCCGGGTGGCGGCGGCCTCCCTGCGGATCGACGCGCACGCGCGCTCGTCGATGTGGGAGGACCTGCAACGCGGACGGCCGACAGAGGTCGATTCCCTGCAGGGCGAGATCGTCGCCGTCGCCCGCCGCCACGGACACGGAGCCGCCGCCAACGCCCGGCTCGCGGCCCTGGTGCACGAGGCGGAGACCACCCCGCGCACATGGACCGGAGCGGAGTTGTACGCCGAGCTTCGGGCGGCGTCCCGGACGCCGTGACCGAGTCCCACGACCCCGCACCAGGCCTCTAGAACACCGACAGACCCGTGAGCGTCGTGAACCGGTCCAGGGCCGCCACCCCCGCCACCGAGTTGCCCCGCTCGTCCAGGCCGGGGCTCCACACGCACAGCGCACATCGACCGGGCACCACGGCGATGATCCCGCCCCCGACCCCGCTCTTCCCCGGCAGCCCCACCCGGTACGCGAAGTCGCCCGCCGCGTCGTACGTTCCGCACGTCAGCATCACCGCGTTGACCTGCTTCGCCTGGCTCCTGGTCAGCAGGCGGGTGCCGTCGGCCCGGATCCCGTGGCGGGCCAGGAAGGTGGCGGCCAGGGCGAGGTCGGCACAGGAGGCGGCGACGGAGCACTGGCGGAAGTACTGGTCGAGGAGGACCGGGATCTCGTTGTCGATGTTGCCGTACGACGCCATGAAGTGGGCCAGTGCGGCGTTGCGGTCGCCGTGCTGGGACTCGGAGGCGGCCACGTCCCGGTCGAAGTCCAGGGCGGCGTTGCCGCTCTCGGCGCGCAGGAAGGCCAGCAGCTCGCCGGCCGCGTCTCCGGTACGGGTCTGGAGGCGGTCGGTGACGACGAGGGCGCCCGCGTTGATGAAGGGGTTGCGCGGGATGCCGTTCTCGTACTCCAGCTGGACCAGGGAGTTGAAGGGGTTGCCTGAGGGTTCGCGGCCGACGTGTTCCCAGAGTTCGTCGCCCTCGCGGGCCAGGTCGAGGGCGAGGGTGAAGACCTTCGTGATGGACTGCGTGGAGAACGGCTGCCGCCAGTCGCCGACGCCGTGGACCGTGCCGTCCAGCTCGGCGACGGCCATGCCGAAGCTGCGCGGATCGCAGGCGGCGAGCGCCGGGATGTAGTCGGCGGGACGACCGCGACCGGGCGTCCGCGCTATCTCCTCGGCGATGCGCTCCAGGACCGGCAGGAAGGTTTGGGACGACGTCATTGTCATGATCACCATTGTGCCTCCGGACCGGTCCTGGTGCGTATGCGCAGGTCAGGCAAGGGGCGAGGCACTGCCCGCGACGACCTCGGGGCGCAGCAGGTCGGCGAGCCGCTCGGCGGGCAACAGGCCCTTCTCCAGGACGAGTTCGGCGACCCCGCGGCCGGTCACGAGGGCCTCCTTGGCGATGTCGGTGGCCGCCGTGTAGCCGATGTACGGGTTGAGGGCGGTGACCAGGCCGATGGAGTTCTCGACGGTCGCCCGCAGCACCTCGGTGTTGGCGGTGATGCCGTCGACGCACCGCTCGGCCAGCGTCAGGCAGGCGTTCCGCAGGTGCGTGATGCTCTCCGACAGGGAGTGCAGGATGATCGGCTCGAAGGCGTTCAGCTGGAGCTGTCCGGCCTCGGCGGCCATGGTGATGGCGACGTCGTTGCCGATGACCTCGAAGGCGACCTGGTTGACGACCTCGGGGATCACCGGGTTGACCTTGCCCGGCATGATCGACGAACCGGCCTGCACGGGCGGCAGGTTGATCTCGCCGAGCCCGGCACGCGGCCCGGACGACAGCAGCCGCAGGTCGTTGCAGCTCTTGGAGAGCTTCACCGCGATCCGCTTGAGCACACCGGACATCTGGACGAAGGCTCCGCAGTCCTGGGTCGCCTCCACCAGGTTGGCGGCGGTGACCAGGGGCAGCCCGGTGATCTCGGCGAGGTGCCGGCGGGCCGACTCGGCGTACCCGGCGGGCGCGTTGAGCCCGGTCCCGATCGCCGTGGCACCGAGGTTGATCTCGTGGATCAGCTCGACGGCCTCCGCGAGCCGGCTGCGGTCCTCGTCGAGCATCACGGCGAAGGTGGAGAACTCCTGCCCGAGCGTCATGGGAACCGCGTCCTGCAACTGCGTACGGCCCATCTTCAGCACGTCCCGGAACTCGACGGCCTTGCGCCCGAAGGAGTCCTGCAGCACGGCCATGGCCTTGAGCAGCCCGCGCACCGCGAACACGGTCGCGATCTTGACGGCGGTCGGGTAGACGTCGTTGGTCGACTGACCGAGGTTGACGTCCTCGTTGGGGTGCAGGTGCTGGTACTCCCCCTTCTGGTACCCCATCAATTCCAGCGCACGGTTGGCGACGACCTCGTTCGCGTTCATGTTCGTCGACGTCCCCGCGCCGCCCTGGATGACGTCGACCACGAACTGGTCGTGCAGCTTGCCGGACCGTATCTCCCGGCAGGCGGCGACGATGGCAGCGGCCTTCGCGGGCGCCAGCAGCCCCAGCTCCTCGTTGGCGAGGGCCGCGGCCTCCTTGACCGCGGCGAGGGCGTCGATCAGGTGCGGGTAGGCGGAGATCGGCGTACCGGTGATCGGGAAGTTCTCGGTGGCACGCAGGCTGTGCACACCCCAGTAGACGTCGGCGGGGATGTCACGGTCGCCGAGCAGATCGTGTTCGCTACGAACAGTCATGAGTCCTGTTTCAAGAGAGTGAGGGTGAAGCGCCCCGAAAGGGGCGCTGGGGGTACCCCCGGCCGAAGGCTGGGGGAGGAACTGCGCGACCAGCCACACCCGGCCCGCAGCCGCCCGACGACAAATCGGCCCGCCCCACTAGGCGCAGGCCGAAACCACAACCGGCTCCAGCGATCGCACGGGCCGCACGCACCCGACCGCACGCCCACCACCGAGCAGCGCCTCACCAGCGAACTGGGTAAGCAGCTCCGGATCGACTCCGGCCCTGGCCAGAGCGGCCGCAGCGACCGGCACCCGCGCCCGGTCCGCCCCGTCGGAGATCTTCACGGCCACGGCCCGCCCGTCCGGCAGCGCAGCCACCTCGACGCCCTCGAAGCCGTCCTTGGCCAGCAGCCCCGGCACGGCCGCCATCAGCGCGGCCACATCCCGCCCCGCACCGGACGCCATCTCCGCGTGCTCCCGCATCGCGTCGGCGACCCGCGCCTCGGGCGTACCCGGAGCGGCGGTGACGATCCGCGACACCGCCCGCGCGAGCCCGTGCAGGGAGACGGAGAACAGCGGCGCACCGCAGCCGTCCACGGTCGTACGGGCGATGCGCTGCCCGGTCAGGTCCTCGACGATCTCCGCGATCGCCTGCTGGAGCGGATGGGCCGGCTCCAGGTAGTCCTCCAGCGACCACCCGTTGAGCTTCGCCGTCCACAGCATCGCCGCGTGCTTGCCGGAGCAGTTCTGGGCGAGGCGGGACGGCTGCCGTCCCTCGCGGATCCAGGTGTCGCGCACGGCGGGGCCGTACGGCATGTCGGGCACGTTGCGCAGGTCGGCCTCGGTCAGCCCGGCGAGGTCGAGGATCCGCCGGGTCCCGGCGAGGTGCCGCTCCTCGCCGGAGTGGCTCGCGGCGGCCAGCGAGAGCAGGTCGCCGTCGAGCGGCAGCCCGGCCCGCAGCATGGCGACGGCCTGGACGGGCTTGAGGGCCGAGCGCGGGTAGAACGCAGCCTCGATGTCGCCGAGCTGGAACTGGACCTGCCCGTCGGCGCCGAGGACGACGACGGAGCCGTAGTGGATGCCCTCGACGACCCCGCCGCGGATGAGGTGGGCGACGGGGGCGTGGAGGGGTTCACGGACGATGGGTGGGTCCGCGGGGGAACTGCTGTACATCACTGCCTGGTCTCGGGTGAGGTGGGACGGACCGGTACGCGGTTCACGCGTCGGTTCCGGTGGACGGGCGCGGGAGGCGGCGGCGGATGGCGTACCAGCCGGCCACCAGCGCGGCGGCGATCAGCGGCAGGCACAGCACGGTGGTGCGTCCGGCGCCGCCGTCGGCGTACATGAGGACCAGGACGGAGGCGAGGAACGCCAGCGTCACGATCTCGGTCCAGGGGGAGCCCGGCAGTCGGTAGCCGGGGCGGGTGAGTTCGCCGTTCTGGGTCTTCCGCCAGAACAGCAGGTGGCAGAGCATGATCATGCCCCAGGTGGCGAGGATGCCGATCGCCGCGAAGTTGAGGACGATCTCGAACGCGTCGGCGGGGACCACGAAGTTGAGGCCCACACCGAGGACACAGATACCGCTGGTGAGCAGGATGCCGCCGTACGGGACCTGGCTGCGGCTCATCTTCGCGGTGAACTTCGGGGCGGAGCCGTTGACGGCCATGGAGCGCAGGATGCGGCCCGTGGAGTAGAGGCCGGAGTTGAGCGAGGACATGGCCGCGGTGAGGACGACGAGGTTCATCACGCCGCCGGCCGCCGGGACGCCGATGTGGGAGAGCACGGTGACGAAGGGGCTCTGTCCGGCCGTGTACTTGTTCCAGGGCAGCAGCATCGAGAGGAGGACCACGGAGCCGACGTAGAAGAGGCCCACGCGCCACATGATCGAGTTGATCGCCTTCGGCATGATCTTCTCGGGGTTCTCGGTCTCGCCCGCCGCGACACCGACCAGCTCGACCGAGGCGTAGGCGAAGACCACGCCCTGGATGATCAGCAGCATGGGCAGCAGGCCGTTGGGGAAGATGCCGCCGTTGTCGGTGATCAGGGACGGGCCGGGGGTCGCGCCGTCGACGGGGTGCTGGGTGACCAGCAGGAAGATGCCGATGACCATGAAGATCACCAGGGCGCTGACCTTGACGATCGCGAACCAGAACTCCAGTTCGCCGAATATCTTGACCGAGATCAGGTTCACGGTCAGGACGACGGCCAGGGCTATCAGGGCGATCACCCACTGGGGTATGTCGGAGAACATGCCCCAGTAGTGGGTGTAGGTGGCGACCGCGGTGATGTCGGCGATGCCGGTGGTCGCCCAGTTCAGGAAGTACATCCAGCCGGCGGTGTAGGCGCCCTTCTCGCCCAGGAACTCCCGGGCGTACGAGACGAAGGCGCCGGAGGACGGGCGGTACAGGACGAGTTCGCCGAGCGCGCGGACCACGAGGAACGCGAAGATGCCGCAGACCGCGTACGCGACGAAGAGGGAGGGGCCGGCGTCGGCGAGGCGGCCGCCGGCGCCGAGGAAGAGGCCGGTGCCGATGGCGCCGCCGATGGCGATCATGTTGACGTGCCGGTGCTTCAGCGACTTGCTGTAGCCGTGGTCTCCGGCGTCGACGTGACGGGACGAGGGGCGCGTCTCGTCTTTGAGGTGCTGTTCGCTCACGCCTCGGTTCCGCCTTCCTGGTGCTGGTCCGTGCGCGCGGGGCGCACGATGTGGGTGAGGGTGGTCTCGACGCGGTCGAGGTGGTGGCTCATGGCGTCCACGGCGTCGATCTCGGAACCGTCGATCAGCGCTTCGACGATGGCCCGGTGCTCCCGGTTGGACTGCTCGCGGCGGCCGCCCAGTTCGTTGAGGAAGGCCGACTGACGCGCCAGTGCGTCCCGGATCTCCTCGATGACCCGGCGGAAGACCGGGTTCTGGGCGGCCTCGGCCACGGCCAGGTGGAAGAGGGTGTCCATCGCGACCCACGCGGTGGTGTCCGTCTCCCGCTCCATGCGGTCGAGCAGATGGGCCAGGTGGTCCAGGTTCTCCGGGGTGCGGCGCAGCGCCGCGTACCCGGCGACCGGGATCTCGATGTGCCGGCGCACTTCGAGCAGGTCGCTGGCCGCGTAGTCGCCGAAGGTGGGGTCTTCGACGGCGCTGGCGACCACGAAGGTGCCCTTGCCGGTCTTGGAGACGGTCAGGCCCATGGTCTGCAGGGCCCGCAGGGCCTCGCGCAGGACGGGCCTGCTGATCTCCAGGGTGCGGCAGAGCTCCGCCTCGGAGGGGAGCTTGTCGCCCACGGCGTACTCGCCGCGCTCGATGGCGGCACGCAGGTGCGCCAGCACCGCCTCCATGGCGCTCACGCGCCGCGGGGGCTGTCCGGCTGTCGGGCTGTCTGACAGGTTCACGGATGAGATGTTCCGGGTTGCGGGACGAGGCTGTCAAGGTGTCGCGAAAGAAAACATTCACGGGGTGCGACGCCTGAATGCAGGCATCACACCCCGTGGCGGAGCGGTGACTCGCGGAACGGCGGCCCCGGTCAGGCGTTGATGGTGCCCGCGGCGAGGAGGCCGAAGAGCGCCAGGCCGATCACGATCCGGTAGATCACGAACGCGTTGAAGGAGTGCTTGGCGACGAACTTCAGCAGCCAGGCGATGGAGGCGTAGGCGACCACGAACGAGACGACCGTGCCGACGACCAGCGGCGCGGCGCCGACGCCCGCACCGAGGGCGTCCTTGAGCTCGTAGATGCCGGCGCCGGTCAGGGCCGGGATGCCGAGGAAGAAGGAGAGGCGAGTGGCGGCGACCCGGTCCAGGTCCAGGATGAGCGCGGTGGACATGGTGGCGCCGGAGCGGGAGAAGCCGGGGAAGAGCAGGGCGAGGATCTGCGAGCAGCCGACCAGCATCGCGTCCTTGAAGGAGGTGTCGTCCTCACCGCGCTTGTGGCGGCCCATCTGGTCCGCGCACCACATCACACCGGAGCCGACGATCAGCGAGCCGGCGACCACCCACAGCGACCCCAGTGGCCCCTCGACGAGCTTCTTGGCGGCGAGGCCGACCACGACGATCGGGATGGTCGCGGCGATCACCCACCAGGCGAACTTGTAGTCGTGGTGGTAGCGCTCGTTCTTGTTGACAAGGCCCCGGCCCCAGGCGGAGACGATCCGCTTGATGTCCTTGAAGAAGTACACCAGCACGGCGGCGATGGCGCCGACCTGGATGACGGCGGAGAACCCGACGACGGACTGGTCGTCGACGGGGATGTTCATGAGCCCCTCGGTGATCTTGAGGTGGCCGGTGGAGGACACCGGGAGGAACTCGGTCACCCCCTCGACTACCCCGAGGATGGCGGCCTGGCCGACAGAGATGGCGCTCATGGGATCCAGTTCTGCAGAGTTTGGTCGACAGTGCTGTAGACAGTCTTACAGGCGCGGTTGAGAAGCAAGTCCTACGCCCAGACGGCTCGGGCGATCGCCGCCCCGGCGAAAGCCGCCCCGAGCCCCGCCGCGAGGCTCGCGACGACGTTGGCGGCAGCGTAGAGCCCGGCGCCGGTCTCGGTCAGCCGGAGGGTCTCGTAGGAGAACGTCGAGTACGTCGTCAGCGCCCCGCACAGCCCGGTGCCGAGGAGCAGCTGGAGGTGCGGACTCGCCGCACCCGCCGTCGCCGCGCCGGTCAGCAGGCCCAGGATGAGGCAGCCGGTGACGTTCACCACGAAGGTACCCCAGGGGAAGACGGAGTCGCGCCTGGCCTGGACGGCGCGGTCGGTGAGATAGCGGAGCGGAGCACCGACGACGGCGCCGAGGACGACCAACAGCCAGTTCACAACGACTTCTTACCCTTCACGTCCGCTTTGTCCGTGTCGCCCGTTTCGCGCGTGCGGCCGACGTACCTGATGACCTCGCAGTCGTCCAAGGTCACGAGTCCCTCGCCGCGTGGGCGCGGTGCACGATCTCCGTGTAGAGGGGCTTGTGGTGCCAGATGTCGTCCTCGCCGATGTAGACGGTCGGGCGCAGGGCGCGGCCGGTCGGTCTCGTCATCGCTGCCTCCGGGTGAGGACACGGCGGGTCGCGGTCGCCGCACACCACACCGCCGCGAGGGCCGCGCACAGGGTCGCGGCGAGATAGGCCAGGGCGACGGCGGGCCGGCCGTGGTCGACCAGTTTCTGGATGTCGACGGCGTAGGTGGAGAAGGTGGTGAAGCCGCCGAGGACGCCGGTGCCGAAGAAGGGGCGGACCAGGCGGTGCGCGGGGAGTCCTTCGGTGATCAGCACCAGGAACGCGCCGATCACCGCGCAGCCGATGACGTTCGTCCAGAAGGTCGCCCAGGGGAATCCCCCGGCGGTCGTGGGCAGGGCCAGGGCGAGCGCGTAGCGGGCCACGGCGCCGAGCGCGCCGCCGACGGCGACCACCGCGACGACCGGTGCCTGGGCACGCCACTCGGGCCGCCGCCGGGGGCTCGGCTGGACTCGGAGGCTCTCGGCTTCCGGGGCTGTCATGGTCGTACGTCTCCTGTTCGGCACCGCCCCTGACGGGTGCCTCAGGGTACCGCCGGGCGTACCCGGCGGTCACTTCGCGGTGGGAGCCGCGCAGACCGCGACGCCGGGCTCCCAGACGCTGCCGAGGACGAGGTGGCGGCCGGTCCGGCAGACGCTGGTGACCATGCGGAAGCCGGAGTTGCGGCGGGCGAGGTGGTGGACGACCCGGCCGTGGTCGTCGAGGGCCAGGACGGCGACGGTGCCGACGGGGCGGTAGGGGGCGTGCACGGCGGCCCGGGCTGCCGCCCGGCGGACGGCGAGGGGGCTGTGGTGGAAGACGTCGAGCGGGGGGTTGCGCGGGCCCGCGAGGGCGACCCAGACGAGGTCGCCGTCGCGCCAGATGTTGTCGGGCATGCCGGGGAGCTCGGCGAAGAACTCGGCGCGGCCGGTCCGCGGGCCGGTGAGCCAGTAGCGGGTGAGGCGATACCCGCCGGTCTCGGCGACGATCAGGAAGGTGCCGTCGCCGCTCACGGTCAGCCCGTTGGCGAACTGGAAGCCCTCCCAGGCCACTTCGGCCGTGCTCGCACCCGGAGCCAGACGCAGCAGGCGGCCGGTGCCGCTGTGCTCGACGATGTCGCCGATCCACTGGTCGAGGGGGAACCGGCGGCTGGAGGCGGTGAAGTAGACGGTGCCGTCGGGCAGGGCGACCACGTTGCTCGCGAACCGCAACGGCTCCCCCTCGACCGTGTCGGCGAGGACGTGGACGGCGCCGTCGGCGAGGCCCACGCGCAGCAGGCCGCGTTCCGCGTCGCAGACCAGCAGGTCGCCGTCCGGGAGGAGGTCGAGCCCGAGCGGCCGGCCGCCGGTCCGGGCCAGCGTCCGGACCCGGGCGGTGTCCGGGTCGCCGAGCCCGTCCAGCCGCAGGATGCGGCCGTCCTCGACGCCGGTCAGGATCCGGCCGTCGGGATCCGTCACCACGTCTTCCGGGCCCCGGCCGCCGATGGCGACGTAGTGGAGGGGGACGAGGCGCGTGGGTCGGTCCATGAGTCCCATGGTGGCAGGAGTAACCGCTCTCACCAGCCCTTCTCGAACATCCGGGCCACTTCGGCGATCCGGATCTCGTCGCGCCGGTAGTAGACGCGGTGCCGGATGCGCTTGGTGCGGAGCAGGCCGAGACGGGCCAGCAGGCCCAGATGGGTGCCGGCGACCTTGCGGGAGACCCCGAGTTTGGCGGCGACGGCCCGGGCGGTGACGCCGTCCTCGGCGGGGTCGGCGTGGCGCTGGGGCGGGAAGTGGGCCGCCGGATCCTTGAGCAGGTCCAGAATCTCCAGGCGGCTTGCGCTCGTGGCGTTCCTCAGCATCCGACCGGCCTCCGTCCCTGCCTCCTCGCAGTGTGTGTTCCCACTGTCCCGCAGCCGAAGCCCCCTCGCGCGGGAGTCGGGGCGCGATGTCCGAGAGCGAACGGCCGTACGAGTTCGGCCGGTCGGTGACTTGCCCACGGAGCATGTCCGGAACACGGCGGAGGGGCCCGACCGTCCCCTTACGGCCGGGCCCCCGTCAGTGGCGGTTCAGCGGTGGCTGAACCACGCCATGGAGGAGAGCGCCTTGTCGTCGTAGCCGAACAGGGCCTGGTTCTCCCAGCCGTTGCCGGACGTGGCGTCGGTCGGGTCCCAGCCGTTGCCGGTGACGGCGGTCCAGGTCGCCTCCCAGTAGAAGACGCCGAGGCCGCGGCCGTTCGGGACGGCCTCGACGATGCTCGCGACGGCGTTCATCCAGGCCAGCTGGCCCGCGGTGGTGGCCGGGTAGCCGGTGACCAGTTCGCTGCTGGTGTCGATCTGGTTCTCCAGCGAGTCGTCCTGGGCCAGGGTGAACGGGTAGGCGGTCTCGGCGACGAAGACCGGCTTGGCGTAGCGGGAGGCCACGTCGTCCAGAGTGGTCTGGGCGGCGGCCAGCGAGCCGTGCCAGTAGCCGTAGTACGACAGCCCGATCACGTCGTAGTTGATGCCGTAGGTCTTGGCGTTGTCGAACCACCAGCGGACCGTGGCGTCGTCGCCCGCGTTCGCCAGGTGCAGGGCGACCTGGGTGGAGGAGGAGACCGCCTTGGCCGCGCTGTAGCCGGAGTTGATGAGGCCGGCGAGCTGGGACCAGTTGTCGGTGGAGCCCTCGGACCAGAGCATGCCGCCGTTGATCTCGTTGCCGATCTGCACCATGTCGGCGGTGGTGCCCTGGGCCTTCAGCGCGTTGAGGACGTCGTACGTGTGGTTGTACACGTCGGTCTTCAGCTGGCTGTAGGAGTCGTTCGCCCAGGCGGCGGGCTTGGTCTGCTTGCCCGGGTCGGCCCAGGTGTCCGAGTAGTGGAAGTCGACCAGCAGCTTCATGCCGGCGGCCTTGATGCGCTTGGCCATGGCCAGCACATGGGCCTTGTCGTTGTAGCCGTCGGCCGGGTTGACCCAGACCTTCAGGCGCGCGTAGTTCATCCCGGCGTTCTTGAGGATGGTGACCGCGTCCCCGGTGGTGCCGGAGCTGGTCTTGTAGACGCCGCCCTTGGCCTCGCTCTTGGCCAGTGACGAGATGTCAGCGCCCTTGATGGACAGGCCGGTTGAACCCGACGCGAAGGTCAGGTCGTCGACGTTGATCCAGTTGCCCGCGTTGGCGTCGGAGTAGACGCTGATCGTGCACTGGTTGTTGGTGACCGCGATCGAGGTGACGATCCGCACCCAGCTGCCGGTGGAGACCGGCAGGTCGGTCTTCTGGTCCGAACTGCCACAGTTCTTCAGGGATATGTAGGCGGAGTTCTGCCCACCGCTGGAGCGGACCCAGGCGGTGAGGGTGTAGTTCCCGTTGGTCAGACCCGACAGGTACTGGTAGGTCTCCACCTTGTAGGCGGAGGCCGAGTAGTGGCTCAGGCGGTAACTGCCGCTGTGGCCGCCGGACTCGGTGTACGAGGCGCCCGTGTCGCCGTACTCCGACCAGCCGGTGGGCGTGGCCACGCCCGCACCGTCCGACTCGAAGCCGCCGTTGGTGAGGGTGCTCGCCGCCTGGGCGGTCTGGGCCGGGAGGGCGGTGAGGGCGAGCCCGGCCAGGAGCGGCAGCAGCAGGGCTCTGAGGGTGCGTCTGGGATGGAACATCATCGTCCGTCGTCCCTTCGACGTGACTGGGGTGGGGTGTCCTCCGGCGGGGCCGGAGGAGGCCCCTCCGTCCGCGGCTCTCGTGGCACTCGCGGACGGAGGGGAGTCTCGGCGGGTCCGGGCCTGTGGCTCTGCCCGGCCCGGCGGGCGGGCTCAGCCGTCGAGTCGTACGACCCGGACGGTGCCCGCGGGGACCGCGAGCCGGCCCGCGGCGCGTTCGCCCGTCAGCAGTTCGGTGCCGTGCGCCTCCAGGGGCACCTTGGCGTCGGTGGCGGTGTGGTTGATCGCGAAGAGAAAGCTGCCGGACGCGCCGGTGCGGCGGACCACCTCGACGTCGCGCGGCAGTTCGGCGCGGGGCGCGATCCGGGCGTCCTCGGCGGCCCAGCCGAGCAGGGCGTCCAGGCCGTGCGCGTCCAGGCGCGTCGAGACGTACCAGGCGGTGCCCTCCCCCAGCTGGTGGCGGGTGACGGCCGGCCGGCCGGCGGTGAGGCCGTCGGCGTAGCTCCAGACGGTCTCGGCGGCACCCGGGACGACGAACTCGGTCCACACGTCGCCGGTCAGCTCGGACCCGTCGGGGCCGGTCAGCCGCACCCGCTGGTCCTTGAGCAGGGGCGAGAACTCCTCGACCGTGAGGCCGAGGGTCTCGCGCAGGGTGCCCGGGTAGGCGCCCTCGTGCACCGCGTCGTGCTCGTCGACGATCCCGGAGAAGTACGAGACGACGAGGGTGCCGCCGTTCTCGACGTACTCGCGGAGGTTGTTCCCGGCCGCCTCCGTCATCAGGTACAGGGCCGGTACGACGACAAGGGGATAGGCCGACAAGTCGCTTTCCGGGTGGGCGAAGTCGACCGTGAGGTGCCGGTCGTAGAGGGCCTCGTAGAAGGCGTCGGCGCGTTCACGCGGGTCGTGGTCCTCGCTGGGGCGCCACTGGAGGTTCTGCGCCCACCAGGACTGCCAGTCCCACAGGACGGCGACGTCGGCCTGGGTTCGGGTGCCCTTGATCCGGCTCAACGAGTCGAGCGAGGCGCCGAGTTCGACGACCTCGCGCCACACCCGGGTCCCGGTGCCGCCGTGCGGGAGCATCGCGGAGTGGAACTTCTCGGCGCCGCGCCGGGACTGCCGCCACTGGAAGAACAGCGCGCCGTCGGAGCCGCGGGCCACGTGCGCGAGGGAGTTGCGGGCCATCTGGCCGGGGGCCTTGGCGGGGTTGCGGGGCTGCCAGTTGACGCCCGAGGTGGAGTGTTCGAGGAGCAGCCAGGGGGCGCCGGCGGCGACCGAGCGGGTGAGGTCGGCGGCCATCGCGAGGTTGACGTGGGTGCGGCGGCCGTCGGTGATCAGGTAGTGGTCGTTGGTGACCAGGTCGACCTCACGGCCCCAGGCCCAGTAGTCCATGGAGTCGCACTGGCTGAGCGCGGTCATGAAGTTGGTGGTCACCGGGACGCCGGGCGAGAGGCGGTGCAGGATGTCCCGCTCCGCACGGAAGTTCTCGCGGATCGTGGCGTCGACGAACCGCTTGTAGTCGAGGGCCTGGCCCGGATTGACCACGGTCGGGGTGACGCGCGGCGGGTTGATCTGCGCCAGGTCCGTGTAGTGCTGGCCCCAGAAGGCCGTGCCCCAGGCCTCGTTGACGGCGTCCACGGTGCCGTGGGCGCCGGCGAGCCAACCGCGGAAGTGGGCGGCGCAGGAGTCGCAGTAGCAGGCCGAGACGGGGACGCCGTACTCGTTGTGGACGTGCCACAGCGCGAGGGCCGGGTGCTCGCCGTAGCGCTCGGCGAGGCGGGTGGTGATGTTCGCCGCCGCCGCGCGGTAGTCGGCGTTGGAGTGGCAGATGGCCCCGCGGGAGCCGAACTCGTAGCGCACGCCCTCCGCGGTGACCGGGAGGGCCTCGGGGTGGGCCCGGTAGAACCAGGCGGGCGGCGCGACGGTGGGGGTGCCCAGGTCGACACGGATGCCGTTCTCGTGGAGCAGGTCGAGGACCCGGTCTAGCCAGCCGAAGTCGTACTCCCCCGGGGCCGGCTCCAGCAGGGCCCAGGAGAAGATCCCGACGCTCACCATCGTGACCCCGGCCTCGCGCATCAGCCGGACGTCCTCGTGCCAGACGCTTTCCGGCCACTGCTCGGGGTTGTAGTCACCGCCGAAGGCGAGCCTGGTCAGGCCCCTGGGGGTGGTGTCCGGCATGGATCTCTCCCGTTTAGTCGATCATTTGGGAACGTTCACACACATCGATCGTGGCGTGAGCCCAACATAACCGCACAGCAACAACCATTGACAAGTGTCCGGGATGTTTCTCTACTGTGAACGCTCACAGAGCATGACACGGACTCGCGACGGGCGATGATCCGGGTCTGAGAACGCTCACACATCTGCATGGCAGGTCCCCGCGACGGGCGGGGACCCAGGTCAGGGGAGAGATCCATGCCGCACACGAAGCGCCGCCGCCTCGTGACAACCGCCATCGCCATCTCGCTCGGCGCCACCGCCCTCGCCGCCTGCGGCTCGTCCGACGACAGCAAGGCCGACTCCGGTCCGGTCTCGCTGACGTACTGGGCCTGGGCGCCCGGTATGGACAAGGTCGTGGACCTGTGGAACAAGGGCGAGGGCAAGAAGGATCAGATCACCGTCACGGTGAAGAAGCAGGCGTCCGGCGACACGCTGGTCACCAAGATCCTCACCGCGCACAAGGCGAAGAACGGCCCCGACCTGGTGCAGGCCGAGTACCAGGCGCTGCCGACGCTGGTCAGCAACGACGCGGTCGCCGACATATCGAAGAACGTCGGCGACGCCAAGAGCAAGTTCGCCGACGGGGTCTGGCAGCAGGTCACGCTGGGCACGGACGCGGTGTACGCGGTGCCGCAGGACATCGGCCCGATGATGTTCTACTACCGCGCGGACCTCTTCAAGAAGTACGGCCTCAAGGTGCCGACCACCTGGGACGAGTTCGCCCAGGACGCCCGTCAGCTGAAGAAGAAGGCACCCGACCTCGACCTGACCACGTTCTCCGCCAACGACTCCGGCCTCTTCGCGGGCCTCGCCCAGCAGGCCGGCGCCAAGTGGTGGACCACCTCCGGCGACAAGTGGAAGGTCGCCATCGACGACGCGGCCACCCAGAAGGTCGCCTCGTTCTGGGGCGGTCTGGTCAAGGAGGGCGTCATCGACAACCAGCCGATGTACACGCCGGCCTGGAACAAGGCGCTGAACACCGGCAAGCAGATCGCCTGGGTCTCCGCCGTGTGGGCGCCGGGCACGCTGACCACGGCCGCGCCCGACACCAAGGGCAAGTGGGCGATGGCCCCGCTCCCCCAGTGGTCCGCGTCCGAGAACGTCACCGGCAGCTGGGGCGGCTCCTCCACCGCCGTCACCACCGACTCCAAGCACCAGGCGGCCGCCGCCAAGTTCGCGGCCTGGCTGAACACCGACGGCGAGGCGCTCAACGCGCTGGCCAAGGAGAGCGGCATCTACCCGGCGGCCACGAACGCCCAGACCAGCGGCGCCTTCGCCAGCTCGCCCGACTACTTCTCGAACCAGTCGGACTTCTACACCAAGGCCGCCGAGATCGCGAAGACCACGGCGCCCTCCGCGTGGGGCCCGAACGTGAACGTCGCCTACACGTCCTTCAACGACGCGTTCGGCGCCGCCGCGAAGAACAAGTCGGACTTCACCGCCGCCCTGCAGAAGATGCAGGACGACACGGTCGCCGACATGAAGAAGCAGGGCTTCGAGGTCTCTCAGTGACCAGCCCCGCCGGCCGGAGGTCGTACGGGGTCAAGGGGGCCCCGTACGCCTTCCTTCTCCCCGCCACGATCCTCTTCGCGCTGTTCTTCGCGCTGCCCATCGGGTACGCGGTCTGGCTCAGCTTCCGCAAGGTGCACGTCTCCGGGCTCGGCCTGGGCGCCGGCGCCCGCACGGAGGTCTGGGCCGGCCTGGAGAACTACAAGGACGCCCTCACCGACAACGAGTTCTACGACGGTGCGCTGCGCGTCCTCGGCTACGGCTGCATCGTCGTCCCGGTGATGCTGGGCCTCGCCCTCCTGTTCGCGCTGATGCTCGACTCCGAGCGGGTCCGGCTCGCCCCGTTCACCCGGCTCGCGATCTTCCTGCCGTACGCCATCCCCGGCGTGGTGGCCGCGCTGCTGTGGGGCTTCCTGTACCTGCCGGACGTCAGCCCCTTCTACTACGTGCTCGCGAAGCTGCACCTGCCGCAGCCGAACCTGCTGGACGGCGGCCCGCTGTACCTCGCCCTGTCCAACATCGCGGTCTGGGGCGGCACCGGCTTCAACATGATCGTCATCTACACCTCGCTGAGGTCCATCCCGGCCGAGGTCCACGAGGCGGCGAAGCTGGACGGCGCCACCCCGCTGCAGACCGCCCTGCGGATCAAGATCCCGATGGTGGCGCCCTCGCTGGTGCTGACCTTCTTCTTCTCGATCATCGCGACGCTCCAGGTCTTCAACGAGCCGATGACCATCAAGCCGTTCACCAACTCCGTCAACCTGAGCTGGAGCCCCCTGATGAAGGTGTACCAGGACGCCTTCCGCCGGGGTGACATCTACTCGGCAGCCGCCGAGGCGACCCTGATCGCCATCGCCACGCTGGTGCTGTCCTTCGGGTTCCTGCGGGCCGCGAACCGCCGTAACAAGCAGGAGGCAGCACAGTGAGTTCTCTTGCCGTACGCAAGGCCGCCCCGGCGGCCGGTACGACGCCCGGGACCGCACAGGGACCCCCGCTGCGTCGCCGTATCGCCCTGATCCCGACGATCACCCTGCTGCTCGGCGCGATCTACACGCTGCTGCCGGTGGCCTGGGTGGTGATCGCGTCCACCAAGTCCGGCAGCGAGCTGTTCTCCACGTTCACCTTCCTGCCCGGCTCCGGCTTCGCCGACAACCTGAAGGACCTCAACGCCTACCGCGACGGCATCTACTGGAAGTGGATGGGCAACTCCGCCCTGTACGCCGGTCTCGGTGCCGTGGTCTCGACGGGCGTGTCGGCGTTCAGCGGCTACGCCCTGGCGACCTACCGCTTCAAGGGCCGCGAGACGATCTTCAACGTGCTGCTCGCCGGCGTGCTGATGCCTCCGGTCATCCTCGCCATCCCGCAGTACCTGCTGCTCGCCAAGGCGAACCTCACGGACTCCTATCTGTCCGTGCTGCTGCCCCAGATCCTCTCCCCGTACGGCGTCTACCTCTCGCGGATCTACGCGGCCGCGGCCGTGCCCTCCGACGTGGTGGAGGCCGGACGGATGGACGGGGCGAGCGAGTGGCGGATCTTCACCCGGATCGCGCTGCCGATGATGATCCCCGGCATGGTGACGGTGTTCCTGTTCCAGTTCGTGGCCGTCTGGAACAACTTCCTGCTGCCGTACATCATGCTCAGCGACGACGAGAAGTTCCCGCTCACGGTCGGTCTGTACACGCTCCTGGAGCAGGGCGCCAGCACTCCGGCCCTGTACACCCTGGTGATCACCGGCGCGTTCCTGGCCGTGCTGCCGCTGATCGCGCTCTTCCTGGTCATTCAGCGCTTCTGGAGCCTTGACCTGCTGTCCGGGGCCGTAAAGTCATGACCATGAGCAGTAGTGCGGGGGGCCGGCGCAAACCGCCGACGATCCATGACGTGGCGCGCGAGGCCGGTGTCTCACGGGGCACCGTCTCGCGGGTGCTCAACGGCGGGCACTACGTCAGTCCCGCCGCCGCGGAAGCGGTCAACGACGCCATCCGCAGGACGGGTTACGTCGTGAACCGGCACGCCCGCTCGCTGATCACCGGGCGTTCGGACTCGGTCGGCTTCCTGCTGACCGAGCCGCAGGAGCGGTTCTTCGAGGACCCCAACTTCAACGTCCTGCTGAGCGGTTGCACCCAGGCGCTGGCGAGCCACGACATCCCGGTGCTGCTGATGCTGGCGGGCACGAAGGACGAGCGGCGGCGGATCACCCGGTACATCACGGCCGGGCACGTGGACGGGGTGCTGCTGGTGTCGAGTCACTCCGGTGACCCGGTCGCGCAGGAACTGCGCGAGGCGGGCGTTCCGCTGGTGGCCTGCGGCAAGCCGATCGGGCTCGGCTCGAAGGTGAGTTACGTGGCCGCCGACGACCGGGACGGCGCCCGGGACATGGTCCGGCACCTGCTGGACGTGGGGCGCCGCCGGATCGGCATGATCACCGGGCCGCTGGACACCCCGGGCGGTGTGGAGCGGCTCGCCGGGTACAAGGAGGTCCTCACCGAGGCCGGTATCGCGGTCGACGAGGCGCTCGTCGTGCCCGGGGACTACAGCAAGGCGAGCGGCGAGGCGGGGGCGGAGCGGCTGCTCGCGCAGGCGCCGGACCTGGACGCCGTGTTCGTGGCCTCCGACCTGATGGCGCAGGGCGTGCTGGCGGTGCTGCAGCGGGCCGGCCGGCGGGTGCCGGATGACATCGCTGTCGGCGGTTTCGACGACTCCCCGGCGGCCACCGCGGTGACCCCGCAGCTCACCACCATCCGTCAGCCCTGGGACCGGATCAGTACCGAGATGGTCCGGGTGCTGCTCGCCCAGATTGGGGGCGAGGACCCGGCGGCGGTGATCCTGCCGACGGAGCTGGTGCGGCGCGAGTCGACGTAAGCGCTCCGCTGGGAGGGCCGTGCTATGCCGTCGGTCGCCTGCGGCGCCGTCGTGGCTGGTCGCGCAGTTCCTCCCCCAGCCTTCGGCGGGGCGCTGAGAGTTCGGGGCGTCGAAATTCGATGTGGCGAATCAGAC